>NZ_JBLJAJ010000024.1:0-84865 GCF_047530005.1 Serratia sp. N21D137 | reverse complement strand
ACTCTTCAAGACTTGATATTTTTTTGCTACCGAAGTAGCTGGATATCGTCTTGTGAGTGCCCACACAGATTGTCTGATAAATTGTTAAAGAGCAGTGAGTTACGCGCTTTCGCTTGCTAACTCGAGGAGGCGTATACTACGCGATTCCTCTGAAGAGTCAACCTTTATTTCGGTGTTTTCACCGGCTTGACACTTCCTGCCTGGGCGACTGGTTCTCGTTAGAGGAGTCGTTGTTCCCGGTCAGTGGAGGCGCATTATAGGGAGTTCTCAGAAGGGCGCAACCCCTAAATTCAAAAAACTTTTCAAGCGCTCAAATATCAGCCAAAACGGACGTTTTAGGATAATTATTAGTCTAAAAGACGCTGATTTCATGTTGTTGAACATCGAAAACCCGTCAACCAGGCTAAACCCAAACAAAAGGGGGCGGTAAAAACCGCCCCCTTCTATATAGCTACCAGCAACTACTTTTATTGCTTGGCAACGATATGGTCGTTTTCCACGTCCAGCGTCACCGGTTTGCCTGGGATCAACTTGCCAGACAAGATTTGCTGTGCCAGCGGGTTTTCGATTTCCTGCTGGATAGCACGTTTCAACGGCCGCGCACCATACACTGGGTCGTAACCCGTTTTGCCCAACAGCTCCAAGGCTGGCTCCGTGATACTGACTTCGTAGCCACGCTCTTCCAGACGCTGGTACAGACGAGCCAACTGGATCTTGGCAATCTGCGCGATATGTTTCTGACCGAGCGGATGGAACACCACCACTTCGTCGATACGGTTGATGAATTCCGGACGGAAATGTTGGCTCACCATCTCCATGACCGATTCCTTCATCTGTGGATAGCTCATCTGACCGAAATACTCCTGGATCAGATCGGAACCCAGGTTAGAGGTCATGATCACCACGGTATTACGGAAATCAACGGTACGACCTTGTCCGTCTGTCAGACGTCCGTCATCTAACACCTGTAACAGGATGTTGAACACGTCTGGGTGTGCTTTTTCCACTTCGTCCAACAGGATCACTGAATATGGACGACGGCGCACCGCTTCTGTCAGATAACCGCCCTCTTCATAACCGACATAGCCTGGAGGCGCACCCACCAGCCGCGATACGGAGTGTTTCTCCATAAACTCGGACATGTCGATACGCACCATCGCGTCATCACTGTCGAACAGGAACCCAGCCAACGCCTTACACAGTTCGGTTTTACCCACCCCGGTAGGACCCAGGAACAGGAATGAACCGATCGGCCGGTTTGGATCGGAAAGACCGGCACGGCTACGGCGAATGCCATTGGACACCGCGTTCACCGCTTCATCCTGGCCAATCACCCGTGAGTGCAGCTCCTGTTCGAGACGCAGCAGTTTGTCGCGCTCACCTTCCAGCATTCTGGCCACCGGGATACCGGTCGCTTTCGCCAATACTTCGGCGATTTCGGCGTCGGTAACGCGGTTACGCAGCAGCTTCATGGTTTTGCCTTCTGCCTGCGTGGCCGCCTCAAGCTGTTTTTCCAGCTCAGGGATTTTGCCATACTGCAGTTCAGACATGCGCCCAAGGTCACCTACGCGGCGCGCCTGCTCCAGCGTGATCTTGGCCTGCTCCAGTTCCGCCTTGATATTTTGGGTACCAGACAGAGAAGCCTTCTCCGCTTTCCACTCTTCTTCCAGTTCTGAGTATTCGCGCTCTTTCTGCTCCAGCTCGCTACTCAGCATTTCCAAGCGTTTCTTACTGGCGTCATCCGATTCCTTGTTCAGTGCCTGCTCTTCCAGTTTCAACTGGATGATGCGGCGCTCCAGGCGATCGAGCGATTCCGGTTTGGAGTCCATCTGCATGCGAATGCTGGAGGCGGCCTCATCGATCAGGTCGATGGCCTTATCCGGCAACTGACGGTCGGAAACATAGCGGTGCGACAATGTCGCCGCTGCTACGATCGCCGGGTCCGTTATCTGCACGTGGTGATGCAGCTCATAGCGTTCTTTCAGGCCACGCAGGATGGCGATGGTGTCTTCCACGCTCGGTTCCGCGACATAGACTTTCTGGAAGCGGCGCTCCAGCGCAGCATCCTTCTCTATATATTGGCGATACTCGTTTAGCGTGGTCGCCCCTACGCAGTGCAGTTCCCCACGGGCAAGCGCGGGTTTGAGCATGTTGCCAGCATCCATCGCGCCATCGGCTTTACCGGCACCCACCATGGTATGCAGCTCATCGATGAACAGAATGACGCTGCCTTCCTGTTTGGAAAGATCGCTCAGCACCGCCTTCAGGCGTTCTTCAAATTCGCCACGGTATTTCGCACCGGCAATCAACGCGCCCATATCCAGGGAAAGCACGCGTTTATGCTTCAGCCCTTCGGGAACTTCACCGTTGATAATGCGCTGTGCCAAGCCTTCAACGATGGCGGTTTTACCGACACCAGGCTCACCAATCAGTACCGGGTTGTTTTTGGTACGGCGTTGCAGCACCTGAATGGTGCGGCGGATCTCTTCATCACGGCCAATCACCGGGTCAAGCTTGCCCTGTTCCGCACGCTCAGTGAGATCGATAGTGTATTTTTTCAGAGCCTGACGCTGATCTTCAGCACCTTGGTCATCCACGCTGTCTCCCCCCCGCATTTGTTCAATGGCTTTGGCTATTTTGTCCGCTGTAGCACCGGCTGCTTTCAGCAGATCGGTCAAGTTACCGCGATCTTCAAGCACCGCCAGCACAAACAGCTCGGATGAAATAAACTTGTCTGCCCGCTTTTGCGCCAGCTTGTCGCAAAGGTTGAGGACACGTACCAGTTCGTGTGAGGGTTGAACATCCCCACCGGTACCTTCAACCTGAGGCAGACGAGACAATGCCTGATCGATGTCGGTACGCACTCGCGCAGCATCAATCCCGGCAGAAGTCAGTAATGGACGAACCGTCCCCCCATCCTGATTGAGCAGGGCGCTCATCAGATGTAACGGTTCAATAAATTGATTGTCGCGCCCAAGGGCCAAAGACTGGGCATCGGCGAGGGCAAGCTGGAATTTGTTAGTAAGACGATCCAGACGCATAACACCTCCAATGTAGGTCAAAATTGCTACTGGAGATTAAATGAGGTCATCCCTCAAATTTTCAAGGTTATCTCGACACTATATTATGAGTACAACGTCATGCATCAGTGGATCGTCCTAGGGCAGTAGGTTATCTCACCCAGATCAAACTTGCCATACGTCCGGTTGTTCCGTCGCGCCGATAGGAGAAAAAATGACTCATTTCGTTCATTGTGCAACGATTACCGCCATAAATGGCGAAAATACCAGCACCTTGCAGGCGCTGACGAGCCAAAAGATAGAGGTCTGCGAGGAATTTTTCACCGTGGGGAGTAAAAGCGGCGGCGGCGGCGCTATCAATATCCATAAATGCCGCACGCACTTCAGCCCCAACTTCGAACCGGCTTGGGCCGATTGCCGGGCCGAGCCAGGCAGTGATGTTTTCTGGTGCGGCAGCAAAGCGCGCCACGGTATTTTCCAGCACGCCATGACATAAGCCACGCCAACCGGCATGCGCGGCGGCAACTTCATCCCCCGCTTGTGAAGCAAACAGTACCGGTAGGCAATCCGCCGTCATCACCGCGCAGACCAACCCGGCCACATTGCTGTAAACCGCATCGGCGCGCAAATCTTCAGGCGTTTGGCCATCCAGCGTCAGTACACGAGTACCATGTACCTGCTCCAGCCACAGCGGCATCTGCGGCAAGCCAGCGGCCGTGACCAAACATTGGCGGTTACGCGCCACGGCCTGTGCATCATCACCAACGTGCTCACCCAGATTCAGCGAGTCGTAGGGAGGAAGGCTGACACCGCCATGACGAGTGGAGCTGCAGGCTGTTACCCCTGCAGGCAGCGGCCAATCGGGTACAATCAGCGAACTCATTACCAATTCATCTGATCTTTGAATTCTTCGGTATCGAGCTTCAGCGCGTTGATCAGATCGACCATATCCTGTGGGATTGGCGCATGCCATTCCATCTGGATACCGCTGATCGGATGATACAGGCGCAACATGGTTGCGTGCAGTGCCTGACGGTCAAAGCCGCGCAACGTGTTGATAAAGGCCTCTGACGCCCCTTTTGGCGGACGTGGACGGCCACCGTAGAGTTGATCGCCCACCAGCGGATGGTCGATATACGCCATATGCACACGGATCTGGTGCGTACGGCCGGTTTCCAGGCGCAAGCGCAAACGGGTATGGGCGCGGAAATGTTCCATAATGCGGTAATGAGTCACCGCAGGTTTGCCCATTGGGTGCACGGCCATGTGAGTACGTTTGGTGGAGTGGCGGGCAATAGGTTGCTCCACTGTGCCACCCGCGGTCATGGTGCCGATCGCTACCGCTTCGTACTCTCGGGTGATCTCACGCTCCTGCAATGCCTCAACCAGGCGGGTTTGCGCCGGAACGGTTTTGGCAACCACCATCAGGCCGGTGGTATCTTTATCCAAACGGTGAACGATACCGGCACGCGGTACGTCGGCAATCTCCGGGAAATAATGTAACAATGCATTAAGCACCGTCCCATCCGGATTACCCGCACCTGGGTGCACCACCAGGCCGCGAGGCTTGTTGATCACCAGAATATCGGCGTCTTCATAGACGATATCCAGCGGGATGTCTTGCGGTTCCCAACGGGCATCTTCTTCAATCTGTGCATCAATGGCGACCGTCTCTCCCCCCAGTACCTTCTCTTTCGGCTTGTTTATCGTTTTGCCATTGACCTGTACCCTGTCTTCCAGGATCCATTCTTTTATGCGAGATCTTGAATAATCAGGGAACAATTCGGCCAAAGCCTGATCTAAACGTTGTCCGAGTTGAGTTTCGGCCACCGTTGCGGTGAGTTGTACTTGTTGTGCCATATGCAGCTTCTTCGTTAACGTTGGGTTTTCACGGCGATGCCGTTTAATATAATGTGCTATTGTAACTGGTCTTTTGTCGGGAGCTTAACGGACAGTCTCCCAAAATAACACCCTGAGGATAATCTAAACGTCATGACGCGTATGAAATATCTGGTGGCGGCAGCCACGTTGAGCCTGGCGCTGGCAGGTTGCTCCACATCCAAGGATACGGTTCCCGACAGCCCGCCTTCGGAAATCTATGCTACTGCCCAGCAAAAACTGCAGGACGGTAACTTTAAGGGCGCGATTACGCAACTCGAAGCGTTAGATAACCGCTATCCATTCGGGCCGTACTCTCAGCAGGTCCAATTGGATCTGATTTATGCCTACTATAAATCTGCCGATTTACCTTTGGCACAGGCCTCTATCGATCGCTTTATGCGTCTGAACCCAACGCATCCGAACATCGACTACGTCATGTACATGCGCGGTCTGACAGATATGGCGTTGGATGACAGTGCACTGCAAGGCTTCTTCGGGGTTGACCGTTCTGACCGCGATCCACAGCATGCCCGCGCCGCATTCCGCGACTTCAGCCAGCTGATCCAGCAGTATCCGAACAGCCAATACGCGACCGATGCCTACAAGCGTCTGGTATTCCTGAAGGACCGTCTATCCAAGTACGAGCTCTCAGTGGCGGAATACTACACTAAACGTGGCGCTTACGTCGCGGTAGTTAATCGCGTTGAGCAGATGATGCGTGAATTCCCGGATACCAAAGCGACGCGCGATGCGCTGCCGCTGATGGAAAACGCCTATCGCCAGTTGCAATTGAATGCTCAGGCCGACAAGGTAGCGAAAATCATCGCCGCCAACGCGTCTTGAGTCTTTGATATGGGCACAAAAACAAAACGGCAGCTTCGGCTGCCGTTTTCATTGTGCACAGAAAACCTCCAGCTAGGCTGGAGGTTCCGTAAAGCTTTCAGCTTTGAGCCAGTTATAAAAACCCCTTTTGATTTGTTAAAACAGTTTGCGGTCTGGCAACTGCAAACGTTCAACAAGAAATCAAAAGGGGGTCCCTATGAGGGACGAAAAGAGCTTAGCTCACACGCGATGGAACTGTAAATATCACATAGTTTTTGCGCCGAAGTACCGAAGACAGGTGTTCTACGGGGAAAAGCGTAAAGCGATAGGCAGCATCTTAAGAAAGCTGTGCGAATGGAAAAGTGTGAATATTCTAGAAGCAGAATGCTGTGCGGATCACATCCATATGCTTCTGGAAATCCCACCGAAGATGAGTGTGTCGGGTTTTATGGGATATCTGAAGGGAAAGAGTAGCCTGATGCTTTATGAGCAGTTTGGCGATTTGAAGTTCAAATACCGTAACAGGGAGTTTTGGTGCCGAGGATATTACGTTGATACTGTTGGTAAAAATACAACCAGGATACAAGAATACATAAAGCACCAACTGGAAGAGGATAAGATGGGTGAGCAGTTGTCGATCCCCTATCCGGGTAGCCCGTTTACGGGCCGTAAGTAATCCATAGATGCAAATGTCAGATCGCGATGCGCCTGTTAGGGCGCGGCTGGCAAGAGAGCCTTATAGGCGCATATGAAAAACCTCCGGCTATGCCGGAGGATATTTATTTGCTGCAAATTCAGCCGTTTTAAGGATAAATACACAAGCAAAAACACGGTGTTAGCAAGGCTGCACCACCGGTTAACCTATCGATAATGCGCGTTCTGCTGCCAAGACTCAAGCGTTAGATGGCAGTTTCAGACGCTAAATCACAGATTGAACTAACTTTGCAAAAAGTGACAAAAATTTGTGTTTTCCATCACGCATTTCGGCAAAAAGAGCGGTATGCTGAATCTATCCAAGACGGAAAGACAGAGAGGTAAGTTATATGACACTCAACATTACCAGCAAACAAATGGATATCACCCCCGCAATCCGTAATCATGTCGAAGACCGTCTCAGTAAACTGGAAAAGTGGCAGGCGCAGCTGATCAACCCACACATCGTCTTATCTAAAGAACCTAAAGGGTTTGCCGTCGACGCCACCATTACCACGCCTAACGGTCCGCTGGTTGCCAGCGCCAAACATGAAGACATGTATACCGCCGTTAATGACCTGATTGCCAAACTTGAGCGTCAGTTGAACAAGGTACAACACAAAAGCGAGGCACGCCGCGCTTATGCCAGCGTGAAAGACCTGGCTCCAGTAATCACGCAGGAAGAAGAGGAATAACTCTGCAAGTGATTGTTTCACATCAAACGCGCCCTAGGGCGCGTTTTTTGTCTGCCGGTTTCTATTGACACAATGAAAAGCCAGCGGTTACTTTAAACCCTGATTTACACACATTTTGGAACGCCATGAGCCGTAAACCGTTTTTCTTCGCATTCTTTTTTACCTTCCCCTGATTGGGAGGCGTTTCGTCGTGTGAGAAAGAATGCGAAGACGAACAACCAAGCCTCCTCAAGCAGGGGGCTTTTTTTATGGCTATATGACAACCCGCCCCGCTGGGCTTCAAGCTGCGGCTTGCAAGACGACGGGATTAGAAGAATACAAGGCAAAGCTGATTATGACTGATAACCCGTTACTCGTGCTGCGCGAACGCATCAGCGCACTGGATATGAAATTGCTGGCCCTGCTGGCAGAGCGCCGTGAACTGGCGGTGGAGGTGGGCAAAACCAAACTGCATTCGCACCGCCCGATCCGCGATAAAGAGCGTGAGCGCGATCTGTTGGACGCCTTGATCAGCGCGGCCAAACCTTATGACCTCGATGGTTTTTACGTCACTCGCCTGTTCCAGCTGATTATCGAAGACTCCGTGCTGACCCAGCAGGCCCTGTTGCAGCACCAGCTTAACCAGACCAGCCAACATTCCGCGCGCATTGCCTTCCTGGGGCCAAAAGGCTCTTACTCACATCTGGCCGCCCGCCAGTACGCCGCCCGCCATTTCGATCAGCTCATCGAATGCGGCTGTCAGAAATTCCAGGACATCTTTACCCAGGTGGAAACCGGCCAGGCGGATTACGCCATTTTGCCCATCGAGAACACCAGTTCCGGCTCTATCAACGATGTGTACGACCTGCTGCAACATACCAGCCTGTCGATCGTGGGTGAGTTAACCTTGCCGATCGATCACTGCGTACTGGTAGCCAGCGACACCGATCTGCAGCAGATCGAAACCGTCTATAGCCACCCGCAACCTTTCCAGCAGTGCAGCCAGTATTTGAACCGCTATCCACACTGGAAGATCGAGTATTGCGAAAGCACCGCCGCCGCTATGGAGAAGGTCGCCAAGCTGAACTCGCCAAAAGCTGCGGCGTTAGGCAGCGAGGCCGGTGGTGCGCTGTACAATCTGCAGGTACTGGAACATAACCTGGCTAACCAGCAGCAGAACATCACTCGCTTCATTATTCTGGCGCGTAAGGCGATTGAGGTTTCCGAGCAGGTTCCGGCCAAAACCACGTTGATCATGGCCACCGGTCAACAATCCGGTGCTCTGGTGGAAGCTCTGTTGGTGCTACGTGACAATGGCATCATCATGACCAAGCTGGAATCACGCCCGATCAACGGTAACCCGTGGGAAGAGATGTTTTACATTGATGTGCAGGCTAACCTGCGTTCTGTGGCGATGGAGAAGGCGTTGAAAGGGCTGACACCGATCACCCGCTCGCTGAAAGTGCTGGGCTGTTATCCAAGCGAAAACGTGGTGCCGGTCAATCCGTCTTAAGTAACAAAAAGGGTTCGGCTATGCCGAACCCTTTTTCATCTATTATTGACGGCTATCGTTCGCCTGGCGCAGCAAAGAACGGCTCTCAACCAGGAAGCGCTGGGCATAATCACCAAACCAGTGCTCCACCTTCTGGAAGCTTTGAATAAAGGCCTGCTTGTCGCCCTGTTCCAGTAGCTTGATCGCCTCACCAAAGCGCTGATAGTAGCGTTTGATCAGATGAATATTGTCTTCAGAAGACATGATGATATCGGCGTACAGCTGCGGATCCTGAGCAAATAGCCGCCCCACCATTGCCAGTTCCAACCGATAGATCGGCGAAGAGAGCGCCAGCAACTGCTCCAGCTGTACGTTCTCTTCGGCCAGATGCAGGCCGTAAGCAAAGGTAGCAAAGTGGCGCAGCGCCTGGATAAAGGCCATGTTCTGATCGTGTTCGACGGCGCTGATACAATGCAAACGCGCGCCCCAAACCTGCAACTGCTCCAGCAACCACTGGTAGGCTTCTGGCTGACGACCATCGCAGTACACCACCACCTGTTTGGCCACGCTGCCAACATCCGGGCCGAACATTGGGTGCAACCCCAGTACCGGGCCACCGTGTACGGCCAGCATCGCCTGTAACGGTCGGTTCTTCACCGAAGCCAGATCGACCAGAATACAGTCCTGCGGCAGCGGCGGCAGTTGGGCGATCACCTGCTCGGTAATATGGATCGGCACGCTGACAATCACCATACCGGCATCTGCCAGCAGGCTATCCGCCTGCGGCCAATCCTCTTGATCCAACACTTTGACCTGATAACCCGACAGCGTAAGCAACCGGTTAAACAGGCGGCCCATCTGGCCATTACCGCCAATAATGACGATAGGGCGCAGCTGTGGGCACAGCGTTTTGAAGCCTTTATCGTTCTCGCTAGTGTAGGATTCACGCATCACACGGCGAAGCACGTCTTCGATCAAATCTGGTGGAACGCCGAGGCTTTCCGCTTCCTGGCGGCGAGAGGCCAACATTGCCGCCTCCCGCTCAGGTACGTAAACCGGTAAACCGTAGTGGCTTTTGACTTCCCCTACTTCCGCCACCAGCTCCAGGCGTTTCGCCAACAGGGCCAGCAGCGCTTTATCCACTTCGTCAATTTGATCGCGCAATGCGGTCAGTTCAGCCACCATAACTCACTACTCTCCAGTGCGTGCCATCAGCGCAGCGCCGAGTTCCTGATGCATTTGGCGCAGCAGCGTCTCCGTGCTTTCCCAGTTGATGCAGGCATCGGTCACCGATACGCCGTAGCGCATATCCACACGCGGCTGTTCAGAAGACTGGCTGCCCTCGTGCAGATTGCTTTCCAGCATGATGCCGGTAATCGAACGGTTACCCGCTCTGATCTGCTCAACGACGGATTCGGCAACCGCTGGCTGACGGCGATAGTCTTTATTTGAGTTGCCATGGCTGCAATCTATCATCAAGGACGGATGGAGTCCCGCATCCTGCATCTGTTTTTCGCAGGCGGCAACGTGCTCAGCGCTGTAGTTAGGCGTTTTACCACCGCGCAGGATCACATGACCATCCGGGTTACCCTGGGTTTGCAGCAGGCAAACCTGGCCAGCCTGATTGATACCGACAAAACGGTGCGCCATGGATGCAGCGCGCATCGCGTTGATGGCCGTGCCCAGGCTACCGTCCGTACCGTTTTTGAAGCCCACTGGCATTGAGAGGCCGGAAGCCATTTCACGGTGTGTCTGAGATTCTGTAGTACGCGCACCGATCGCCGACCAGCTGAACAGATCGCCCAGGTATTGCGGGCTGTTCGGATCCAACGCTTCGGTCGCCAACGGCAGGCCCATACCGACCAGATCCAGCAGCAGGCGACGCGCAATGTGCAAACCCGCTTCTACATCAAAGGATCCATCCATATACGGATCGTTGATCAGGCCTTTCCAGCCGACGGTGGTTCTTGGTTTTTCAAAATAGACGCGCATAACGATATACAGCTGATCGCTCAATTCAGCCGACAGGGTTTTCAGACGGCGCGCGTAATCCAGCGCGGCATCAGGATCGTGGATCGAACATGGCCCACAGACCACCAGCAGACGGTGATCTTGCCCTTTAAGGATATTGGCAATGGTTTGGCGGGCCGTCGCGATTTCCGTTTCATCGTTGGCACTGAGTGGGAACTGGTTCTTCAGCTCTTCCGGGGTGATCAGAACCTGTTCTGCACTGATATGTACGTTGTTGAGCGCGTCTTTTTGCATGATCCTATTCCTGTCGTTTGCCGTTATGCGTGTGCGTAGTGAAAACATTGAGCGTTACAGGTGCTACCTTAACCACTCCTTGTAAAGTTTTCAATCCATTTACTGTAAATAAAAAATTACCATCATGAACAGCGAAGTAAAACATCGGCGACAGAAAACAAAATACAGATCAAATAGCTGTTTTATTTAAATAAAAAAACAATAGGCCAATAGGGCGCAGCGAAGAACAACCAACGTCAGCCTCCCTAAAAAACACAGACCGTAAATAAAAGTGAACACAAAAATAGATTACTCATTGGCCCTGACGCGATCAAAAAAACACCACTTCGGCGTGTAGGAGGCACTGCATGCCACGCCCGCATAGCCAACAAATTCCTTGGCAAACCCGCCCCATCCATCGCCAAATTAAACAACTATAAAACAATTGTCATACATTTAACTGGCAATTGATTTTCATTCTTTATTCATTTGAATCTATATCAGAAATAATAGTCACTCTATTGAATAAATATTGCGGGATCTCACAGTTATCCCTCGCCAAATAAATAACTATGGCATAAATCGCTCACACCTCTTTAGGGTTACTCTGCGAAGACAGAGCCCGTACTGCCTGCATTGAGGAGCGATGGGCGTTAGCAGTTATTTCTTTCTGACAAGGGACTCTCATGATCACATTGCAATTCGCAATTATTATTATCTGCCTATTAGTCGGCACCCGATTTGGCGGTATGGGGCTAGGCTTAATAAGTGGTATTGGCTTATTTCTGCTGTGCTTTATTTTCGGTTTGGAACCAGGAAAACCTCCTGTAGATGTCATGCTCACCATTTTGGCGGTGATCGGCTGTGCCTCGGTGTTACAAACCGCTGGCGGCCTGAATGTCATGATGCAATATGCCGAGCGACTACTGCGCCGCCACCCACAACACATCACCTTACTCGCCCCTTTTACCACCTGGACGCTGACCTTTCTATGCGGTACCGGCCACGTGGTCTACACCATGTTCCCGATCATTTCTGATATCGCCATCAAAAAAGGGATCCGCCCAGAACGCCCTATGGCCGTCGCCTCTGTTGCCTCACAGATGGCTATCACCGCATCCCCGGTTTCCGTGGCCGTAGTATCACTGGTTTCGATCATTGCCGCCGGTCATGGGATCGGTAAAGCCTACTCGCTGCTGGAGATCCTGGCCGTTTCTATCCCGGCTTCGCTGGTCGGCGTATTGATGGCAGCATTGTGGAGCCTGCGCCGCGGCAAAGATCTGGATAAGGATGCGGATTTCCAGGCCAGGATCCAGGATCCGGAGCAGCGTGCCTATATTTATGGCGGCACCGAAACCCTGCTCAATCAAACATTTCCCAAGCAGGCTTACTGGTCAACGCTGATCTTCTTCGGCGCTATCGCTATCGTGGTTATGCTCGGCGCCTTTGCCGATCTGCGTCCTTCCTTTGCCGATGCCAAGGGTGTCTTGAAACCGCTGTCGATGAATCTGGTGATCCAGATGATGATGCTGATCGCCGGTGCCGTGATCCTGATGGGCTGTAAAGTCAAACCTAGCGATATCGCCAACGGTGCCGTATTCAAAGCGGGAATGGTCGCCATCTTCTCGGTATTCGGTGTGGCATGGATGAGTGACACCTTCTTCCAGGCACATATGGGGGAGTTAAAAGTGGTGCTGGAAGACGTGGTGAAAAGCCAGCCCTGGACTTACGCCATCGTCTTGTTCCTGGTTTCCAAACTGGTTAACAGCCAGGCCGCTGCTCTGGCCGCCGTTGCTCCAATGGCCTTGCAGCTAGGCGTCGAGCCTAAAATGTTGCTGGCCTTCTTCCCGGCGGCCTATGGCTACTTCGTGTTGCCTACCTACCCAAGCGATCTGGCCTGCATCGGCTTTGACCGCTCTGGTACCACTCGCATCGGTAAATTTATCATCAACCACAGCTTCATTATCCCTGGCCTGATCGGCGTGCTGTGCTCCTGCATCACCGGTTATCTGCTGGTGATGACCTTCCTTTAATCACGTTTCTGCCGGCAACGGACGCTCCCCGTTGCCGCAGCTAACACCGCCGCAAAAAGCCAACGGTATCACTAGACGAAAAGTGCATAAGCCCCCTGTTTAAACTAAAAACATAAGCTAACCAGGCCTATTTTTGTCCCCTCGGCGAATCGATATAATGTGACCGCTATCACTTATAATCACACTTAACTACTGGATCCAAAATGCTCTCTTTACGCGCTCGTCGCGCCATTCCGCTGTTTTTTAGCTGCTTGACCGCCTTCACCAGTGTTTCCGTGTTCGCCGACAATACCCTCTTCACCGCGATGGACGATCCGGCCACCGCCAAAAAGCCGTTTGATGGTAACGTCCAGGCTGGCTATAACGCCCAGTCAGGCAACACACAGAACTCGACCCTGTTGGCCAACACCACCATGACCTGGTTTAACAGCGATACGGCTTACAGCCTGTGGGGCTCGGCGAACAACACCACCTCCTCCAACGTACGCTCCTCGGAGAAATACCAGGCCGGTGGCCGTACCCGTTATAATCTGTCGGCTCGTAATTATATGTTTGGCCAGGTTGGCTGGTTGAACGACCGTTACAACGGGTACGATTCACGCTCCACGCTAACCGGGGGTTACGGGCGCCAGATCTTTAGCGACCCACGCCAAGATCTGCGTGTCGAATTCGGGCCAGGCGTTCGCCATGATGAATACCACGGCGGTGGCCGCACCACCCGCGCCCTGGCCTATGGCGCAGCCAACTATTCCTACAGGCTGACAGACACGGCCCGCCTATCCGAAGGTCTATCCGCTTTGGCGAACGACGAAACCACCGTTAACTCCGAAACCGCGTTAAACGTCGCCATCAATAACGACTTTGCCCTACGGCTGGCCTACACGGTGGTCTACAACACCAAGCCACCTGCCTCGGCACCGAAAAATACCGATACCACGACGTCAGTAACGCTGGTGTACGGTTTGTAATCTCGTCTTACCGCTCCGCGCAGTCCTCCTCTAAGCCCATAATTAATGGGCTTTTTTTATTCCCATTCCCATGTTGACCATTTTGCTAAAAATAGTCCTATCCCCGCTTGACGACTTTAGCATTTTGATTAATACTGTATGCATATACAGTAATTATTGCTAAGGTAAAAACCATGATAAACCCGGCAAATGAGGCCAATATCGACCCGCTTATCGTGGCCGACAGTCGCGTTATCCTACAAAAAAACCCGCTGCGACAGCAGATGTGGGGTTAATGGGATGGAGAGATTAACCTCATTCATTACCTACTCCGCGGCGCTATTTCTCGCCTGGCTTGGCAAGCTCTCACCGCAGGATGTGGCCTTTCTGATCGGCGCGGCCGTAGGAATCGGCACCTTCCTGGTTAATTGGTACTACAGACGCAAGAGTCTGGAGATCCTCAAAAGCATCGAACGCGATGCGGCAGCACGGAGACTTTTTGATGAACTCAATCGTTAAGCGTTGCAGCGCCCTGGCCATTCTGGCGATCGCCATGCTGCTGCCGCAGGCCAATCACATTAAAACCTCCGAACAAGGGCTATACCTGATTGCCGATTTTGAGGGGTGCCAGTTAACCCCGTATCAATGCGCAGCAGGGGTTTGGACGCAAGGTGTCGGCCATACGGCCGGCGTTATTCCAGGTAAGTCCATAACCCCAGTGCAAGCGGCGGAAAACCTGCTGGAAGATATCCGTCGGGTAGAGAGCCGCATGGCAGCCTGTCTGCCACAGCAGATGCCCCAGGCCACTTATGATGCCGTCATGGCGTTTGCCTTTAACGTTGGTACGGGAGCCGCATGTCGCTCTACCCTGGTTTATTTCCTTAACCATGGCCAATGGCAGCAGGCTTGCGATCAGTTACCGCGCTGGATTTATGTCAATGGCGTCAAAAACCGCGGGCTGGAACGCCGCCGGGCCGCCGAACGTGAGCTGTGCCTAAAAGGTCTCAGCACGCCGAACACCACCAGTTTCCCAGGGAAAGAACAGCTCGCTCAGTAACTTTTCGAGCACTGCTGACGAATAGTTTTTCACCGTTTTATCAAGAGGGGGTCTCTATGATGCATTGTCCACTGTGCGGTAGCGTGGCACACACTCGCTCCAGCCGCTATCTGAGCGAGTCGACCAAAGAACGCTATCATCAATGCCGTAACATTAACTGCAGTTGTACCTTTGCCACCCATGAATCCGTGGCCCGGGTCATCGTTTCACCCGGCGACATCATTCCTGCGCAGCCGCACCCGCAAGAAAGCAAACAACGCGCCGCTGCGATGTAATGAAAAAAGGGGTTACCATCTGGTAATCCCTTGGTTTCACCAGAATAACGATAATCCAACCAGAGGGAATAGATGGTAAGCTTTGGAAAACCGGGTCCTTGAGATGATAGGGAGATCAAATGCAACAGCTGGTCTTGGAACACTGGAGTTTTCATGCGCCAAAAACGACACGGCAAATTGTTGTTCCTGATGGCTGTCGGGATTTAATTTTTCTGACTGACGGGAATGGGCAGCAGGAGATGAAGATCACTGAGATCGACACCTGTGCCTATAGCGTGGAAAGCGCCGCAGGTGACCAATATGATGGTTTCCGGTTTCGGCCAGATTGTGTTATCGATGAAGGCAAATTATTTCATTACCTCAACGCATCCCGATTAACACCGGAGCATCCAACATTAGTGTCTATCATTCACGATACCGTTCGTGTGGATACGCAGCTTGCCGAAACATTGCAGTCGTTACGGCTTGCCAACTCTCTGACTCAGGCAAGCCTGGAGTTGGGGATTAGCGTTCGTACTCTGGAACGACTGGTGAAGAATAAAACCGGCAAGAGCCCGTTATTCTGGCTTCGTCTATTACGGATGAGAAGAACTGCATCAATGCTAACTGCCTGCGATCGTGTGTCCCTAACAGAAATCGCACTAAACGGTGGTTATTGTGACCAGTCGCACATGAATAGGGAGTTCCAGCACTGGTTAGGGATCACGCCTGCCGCATTCTGTATTAATCCCCATTGGCAACAGGCGTTTGGCGAAGGCTACGATTAGGCCATTACGGAACAGATCTCGACGAGGTTATGCTCTGGATCTGCCACGTAGCATATCGTTTGCCCCCAGGGCATGTGCTGAATATCTTCAACCAGTACCGCACCGGCATCCAACGCGGTTTTCAGCGCTTTCGGCACATCGTCGGTAGTGAAGGCAATTTCAAACACCGGATGGTGATAATCACTTTTAGCGCTCTTTTTACCCTGCCCAGCCAGCAACTCTCTTGAGCAAAATGACAGTCGCGTGGCACCGGTAGCCAACTCTCCCCAGTCCCCGCGTTCATGCAAACAATGGATCTCAAAGCCAAAGGCTCGATGATAGAAATCCATCGTTTGTTGCACGTTATCAACATATAAAATCGTATAGGCAAATTGCATCGCAGGCGCTCCATTCAGTGATCAGTGGCGGTAGTTTTACAAATCCGCCTTCCCGCGTATTGGATAAATACGACAGACGAATTAACGAGTGTGGTCATCATCGTCAAACCGCAACGCCATTCCGGCGCACCATAAAAAAAGGGGATTACCATGACGGTAATCCCCTTATAACTATTAACTTTTGGATGCAGCGTTAGTTAACGCGGTTCAGACGCTCTTTGATACGAGCAGACTTACCAGTACGTTCACGCAGGTAGTACAGTTTGGCTTGACGAACGGCACCACGACGTTTAACAGTAATGCTGTCGATTACTGGAGAGTGAGTCTGGAATACACGCTCAACACCTTCGCCGTTGGAAATCTTACGAACAGTGAATGCAGAGTGCAGACCGCGGTTACGAATAGCGATAACCACGCCCTCGAATGCCTGCAGACGTTTTTTGCTACCTTCAACGACCCATACCTTCACTTCCACGGAATCACCCGGACGGAATGCAGGTACGTCTTGCTTCATCTGCTCTTGTTCAATTTGCTTAATAATGTTGCTCATAATATGTCTCTTACCCTAGGTAAACTGATATATCGGTCTCGTCGAGACAACGCTCAGACGTTCCCTTCATAGTCCTGTTACTTAGCTCGATGTTCCCGTTGGAACTCGGCCAGCAACACCTCTTGCTCGTCAGTCAGAGCTAGGCTTTCTAGAAGTTCAGGTCTTCTAAGCCAGGTACGGCCCAGCGACTGCTTTAAGCGCCAGCGACGTATCTCGGCATGGTTGCCCGACAGCAGAACTGGCGGAACCTCCATCCCTTCTAACACCTCCGGGCGGGTATAGTGCGGACAGTCCAGCAATCCCTCAGCGAAAGAATCTTCTTCTGCCGAAGCCTGATGGCCCAGAACACCCGGTATAAAGCGGGCGACCGAATCGATCAGGGTCATTGCCGGTAGTTCACCGCCACTGAGAACGTAATCGCCGATTGACCATTCTTCGTCAATTTCGGTTTGGATCACGCGCTCGTCTATCCCTTCGTAGCGGCCACACACCAGGATCATCTTCTGGTTAGCCGCCAGTTCGCGCACACCGGTTTGATCCAGCTTGCGCCCCTGAGGTGACAGATAAATCACCTTTGCTCCCTCGCCTGCCGCTGCTTTTGCTGCATGAATAGCTTCCCGCAAGGGTTGCACCATCATCAGCATTCCCGGGCCGCCGCCGTAAGGGCGATCGTCCACGGTACGATGCCGGTCGTAGGTGAAGTCACGCGGACTCCAACACTGCACGCTCAGCAGGCCATTTTTTACTGCCCGGCTAGTTACCCCGTAATCGGTGATTGCGCGAAACATCTCAGGAAACAGGCTTACGATACCAATGAACACCAGCCAATCCCCATTTTGTTATTCCACTTGCTTCGACCATGAAATCCGGAGGTCAAAAACCAGGATCCCACTCAGCCTCGATAATCTTGGCGGCGAGATCGACTTTCTTGATAACCTGCCCATGAAGAAACGGGACCAACCGCTCCTTCATACCGAATGCATCTTTCAGGTTTGCCCGCACGACCATAACGTCGTTAGAACCGGTTTCCATCATATCGATGACTTTACCCAGTTCGTATCCGGAAGTGGTGACTACCTGGCAGCCCATAAGGTCTTTCCAGTAGTAATCATCGCCTTCCAACGGAGGCAACTGCTCGGAATCTACGACAATTTCGCAATTGGTCAGTAAATTCGCGGCATCCCGATCGTCAATGCCTTTGACCTTGATGATCAGATCCTGACTGTGGCGTTTCCAGTCTTCCAACTCGACAAACTGCCACTGACCAGAGCGCTGGATTAACCAGGGCTGATAGTCAAATATGCTTTCGGCGTTCTCGGTGGATGAAAACACTCTGAGCCAACCACGGATGCCGTAAGTAGACCCCATCTTACCGAGTACAATCGGCTGCTTAGGTGCTACCGGTTTGAGTTGCTTGCTCATTGCCACCACCGCGACAGATTAAGCTGCTTTCTTAGCGTCTTTGATCAGCGCGTGAACGCGATCAGAAACGGTAGCACCCAGACCAACCCAGTGCTCAATGCGATCCAGGTCCAGACGCAGTGCTTCAGCCTGACCAGATGCGATTGGGTTGAAGAAACCTACACGCTCGATGAAACGACCATCACGAGCATTGCGGCTGTCGGTCACTACTACTTGATAGAACGGACGCTTTTTAGCGCCGCCACGTGCCAAACGAATTGTTACCATAACATCCTCTTTAGTTAATAAAACAGCCGGGCCCCATTGAGGGACGGGGCCCGGTTGCAATATAAAAAGCCCGAAAATTTTACTCATTTTGGCGCAAAAAGCAATCTAAAGCGTAGATTGCCGGTAATTCGTTTTTGCACCATCACGCTCTCGGACAGGTTTTACCGTGATCGGTAAATCGGCAAACCCGCCACAGCCTTGCTGCGGCGTGGTTTTAACGGCCTGGGAAGCCCGGCGGCATCATACCTTTCATGCCACGCATCATCTTCGCCATTCCGCCTTTTTTCATCTTTTTCATCATGCGCTGCATATCGTCGAATTGTTTTAACAACCGATTAACATCCTGCACCTGCATGCCTGACCCCATCGCAATACGACGTTTGCGTGAACCCTTGATAATTTCCGGCTTGGCACGCTCTTTCAGCGTCATTGAGTTAATGATCGCCTCCATGCGTACCAGCACTTTGTCATCCATCTGCGATTTGACGTTGTCTGGCAGTTGGCCCGCGCCCGGCAGTTTGCTCAGCATGCTGGCCATACCGCCCATATTACGCATCTGCTTAAGCTGGTCGAGGAAGTCGGTCAGGTCGAAACCGTCGCCCTTCTTCAGCTTGCTAGCCAGTTTTTCCGCCTGTGCGCGGTCAACCTTGCTTTCGATATCTTCGATCAGCGACAGCACGTCGCCCATGCCGAGAATACGTGAGGCCACGCGATCCGGATGGAATGGCTCCAGCGCGTCGGTTTTCTCGCCCACGCCGAGGAATTTGATCGGCTTGCCAGTAATGTGGCGAATAGACAACGCCGCACCGCCGCGCGCATCACCATCGACCTTGGTCAGAACGACGCCGGTCAACGGCAGCGCTTCGTTAAAGGCCTTGGCGGTGTTGGCCGCATCCTGACCAGTCATGGCATCGACTACAAACAGGGTTTCCACCGGCTTGATCGCCGCATGTACCTGTTTGATTTCGTCCATCATCGCTTCATCTACGTGCAAGCGGCCCGCGGTATCGACGATGAGTACGTCGTAGAACTTCAGCTTGGCCTGTTGCAGCGCACGGTTAACGATGTCGATCGGTTTTTCTTTAACGTCTGACGGGAAGAAGTCGATGCCGACGCCTTCCGCCAGGGTTTCCAACTGCCGGATCGCCGCAGGGCGATACACGTCGGCAGAAACCACCAAGACTTTTTTCTTCTGCTTTTCTTTGAGGAATTTGCCGAGCTTGGCCACGCTGGTGGTTTTACCCGCACCTTGCAGGCCGGCCATCAGCACCACCGCTGGTGGCTGCGCCGCCAGGTTCAGCTCGGTGTTCACTTCGCCCATCGCGGCAATCAGCTCGCTCTTGACGATTTTGACGAATTCCTGGCCCGGCGTCAGGCTTTTGTTAACTTCATGCCCAACCGCGCTCTCTTTTACACGGTTGATGAAGTCACGCACGACCGGCAGCGCAACGTCCGCTTCCAGCAATGCCATACGCACTTCACGCAGGGTTTCTTTAATGTTCTCTTCGGTCAGCCGCCCGCGGCCGCTTATATTGCGCAGGGTGCGCGACAATCGATCGGTTAAATTTTCAAACATCGTCTCATGCTCAACGTAAGAGTCAGGCCGCAGTGGCGACACAATTGCGGCGATTATAACACGTTGCTACAACGATCTCTGCCTCAGCGTTGGAGATTGGTTGGAGTAGGGGCCGCTCAACGTTATACTGGCATTCCAATTAACCATGCCGATGCTAAATAACGCTATGCCAGTATTCTCTCTTGTGGCTTTGATGGCCTACCTGCTCAGCCTTGGACTGATCATTCCCAGTTTGTTGCGGAAGAATAGCGCATACCGTCGGCTGGCGCTGGTCTCGGCCGTAGTGGCGCTGGTTTGCCATGCCATTGCCCTCCAGCAGCGCATTTTTGACGTCAGCGCCGGGCAAAATCTCAGCCTGCTAAACATCGGTTCCATCGTTGGCCTGATTATCTGTTCGGTGATGACCTACGTCGCCTCCCGCGATCGCGGCTGGTTCCTGCTGCCGATCGTCTACAGCTTTGCCATGATCAACCTCGCGTTTGCCAGCTTTCTGCCTGGGGAGTTTATCACCCATCTGGAAGCCAGCCCGGAGCTGATGGTACATATCGGCCTGGCGCTGTTCTCCTACTCCACCCTGATTATCGCCACGCTGTACGCCCTGCAACTCGCCTGGCTTGATTACCTGCTGAAACATAAAAAACTCAGTTTCAGTGCCGATATGCCGCCGCTGATGAGTATTGAGCGTAAGATGTTTCATATCACCCAAATCGGTGTGGTGCTGCTGACGCTGACGCTGTGTACCGGCCTACTGTATATGGACAACCTGTTTAGCAAAGAGAACGTGCACAAGGCCGTGCTGTCCATCATGGCGTGGTTTGTTTATATCGTGCTGCTGTGGGGCCATTATCACGAGGGCTGGCGTGGCCGCCGCGTGGTCTGGTTCAGCTTTGCCGGCTCTTTTCTGCTTACCATGGCCTACTTCGGGAGCCGCCTGCTCCAGGAACTGATGATGGTGCGCTAAGTCTGGCCTGGCGCTCCATCGCCCTGCTGAGGCACTCTTCTCCCCCAACATAAGGAATACCGCGTTGGAGCACGTTTCGACAGAGACCCTCATTTTCATTTTGGTGATTATGGTCGTGGTCTCCGCTTATTTTTCAGCATCCGAAACCGGCATGATGACGCTCAACCGCTATCGTCTGCGCCACCTGTCTAAGCAAGGCAACCGTGCCGCACGCCGGGTAGAGAAGCTGCTGCAAAAGCCTGACCGCCTGATTGGCCTGGTGCTGATTGGCAACAACCTGGTCAATATCCTGGCCTCTGCGCTGGGAACCATTGTCGGGATGCGCCTGTACGGCGATATTGGCGTGGCAATCGCCACCGGGGTGCTGACCTTTGTCGTACTGTTGTTCGCCGAAGTGTTACCCAAAACCTTTGCCGCTCTCTATCCTGAACGAATTGCCTTCCCTAGCAGCTTCCTGCTGGCCCCGCTGCAAAAAGTCATGCTCCCACTGGTATGGTTGCTCAATGGCATTACCACCCTGGTGCTGCGGATTTTCGGCATCCGCACCAACGTACGCATCAGCGGCGCATTGAGTAAAGAGGAGTTACGCACCATTGTGAACGAGTCCCAGTCGAAGATTTCGCGCCGTAATCAGGACATGCTGATTTCTGTGCTGGATCTGGAGAAGGTGACGGTAGAAGACATCATGGTGCCGCGCAATGAGATCGTCGGGATTGATATCAACGACGACTGGAAATCGATCATGCGCCAGCTGACACACTCTCCACACGGCCGCATCGTGTTGTATCGGGATTCATTGGACGACTCCATAAGCATGCTGCGCGTACGCGAAGCCTACCGGCTGATGACCGAGAAAAAAGAGTTCAACAAAGAGAACCTGCTACGGGCAGCCGATGAGATCTACTACGTGCCAGAGGGCACACCACTCAATGTGCAACTGGTGAAATTCCAGCGCAACAAAGAGAAGGTCGGCATCGTGGTCGATGAGTATGGTGATATCCAGGGGCTGGTGACGGTTGAGGATATTCTCGAAGAAATCGTCGGCGACTTCACCACCTCAATGTCACCTACGCTGGCGGAGGAAGTGAATCCACAGAGCGATGGCTCGGTATTGATCGACGGCAGTGCCAACGTGCGTGAGCTGAACAAGGCCTTCAACTGGACGCTGCCAGCCACCGAGGCCAGAACCATCAACGGCATGCTGCTTGAAGAGCTGGAGGAGATCCCCAGCATCGGGACCAGGCTGCGTATCAGCCACTATGATATCGATATCCTTGACGTGCAGGATAATATGATCAAGCAGGTGCGCGTCACACCGATTAAATCCTTACAGGCCAGCGTACAGAACCACTAGTCCCCTCACCCTAACCCTCTCCCACAGGGAGAGGGAACCGATCGAGTTAGGCTGAAAGTAGGGTGATTCTCCATAAGCACCGAAGGTTGAAGGGGCGAGCGGTTAGGTTGAAAGAGTTGTGATTGTTCATGAACACCGGCTGACTGACCTTACTCATCCTGGTTAAAGAGACGTTGCTTGATCACCTCTTTACTTCCAAAAGAGCAGGGACTATCAGCTCCCTCTCCCTGTGGGAGAGGGTTGGGGTGAGGGCCTAGATGTGCAGCTCTTGCAGCTTATCTTTCGGCAGCGCCAGCTCTTCGTTATGGTTCACTACCACACCGTGCTCAAGAATATGCTTGGCAATTTCCTGCGCCTCTTCCAGCGAGTGCATATGGTAGGTACCGCATTGGAACTCATTGAGTTCAGGGATCTTGCGCTGGTCAGTCACCTTCAGCACATCGGCCATAGCGGCTTGCCAGGCATCGGCCACGCGCTGCTCTTCCGGTACGCCAATCAGGCTCATATAAAAGCCGGTACGGCAGCCCATTGGCGAAATATCGATGATCTCCACGCCGTTACCGTTCAGATGGTCGCGCATGAAGCCAGCGAACAGATGTTCCAAGGTATGGATCCCTCGCTCTGGCATCACTTCCAGATTCGGGCGACAGAAGCGCAGATCGAATACGGTGATGGTATCTCCATGAGGAGTTTGCATGGTTTTAGCAACGCGGACAGCCGGAGCCGCCATGCGAGTATGATCTACGGTAAAGCTATCCAGCAGTGGCATGTCATCACCTCTTGGTAAAATGAAATTATTTCGAAACTTTTTTCGTACCGATGAAACCTTTTACAACCCTGCGGGTCTTAATCTATGAAAGACGCGCATTTGTTATCATCATCACTGTTTTCAGAGATGTGTATTTGGCCACAGTGATGTGGCCTTTTTCTTTTTCAGCCCCCGCCGTTTTCCTTCAGGAACTGTTCAAAGCTTAGCGTATCACTGGCTTCTATGTCGCGCTGGCGCTGCCATGAGGCTTGCTGCTCCTGAGCGAGTTGCTCTTCGGTCAGCAGCTCCAACGGTTCCTCTATCAGCATTTTGCGATATTTTTCCGCCAGTTCCAGGCCAACGTTACCGGTGCCCTGCGCTTTCATTTTCTTGAGGATACGGGCCGAGAAGGTCAGCTCCGGATCGTCAAACGCCGCCACCAGTTGTTCACACACCTGCTGATATTGCCGATCGACCGCTTCGCTATCCAACACCTCAGCCACGCGCTTCAGATCGTCAAACAGCGCCTTACCAACCTTATCCAACGGTTCACGGGTATCGTTACAGCCGATGCCAATGGTCTGGCCTGGCTTACGCCCTTCCAGGATCACCCGGTTCCAGTTTTTACGCGTGCACAGCAACTCATCGCTGCTCATTTCTGGCGCATCCGCCAATACGCACCACACCAGGAACAGATCCAGGAAACGCGCCTGCACCGCATCCACACCGATTGGCGAGAATGGGTTGATGTCCAGCGAGCGCACCTCGATATATTCGATACCGCCGCGTAACAGCGCATCTGATGGTGTCTCACCGCTGTGGGTGACACGTTTTGGTCGGATCGGGGCATAGAGTTCGTTTTCGATCTGCAACACGTTGCTGTTCAGTTGCAGATAGCGATCGCCCTCTTTCACTCCCAGCTTGGCATAGTCTTCCGAAGGCGTCGCGATAGCGCGTTTCAGACCTTGCACATAGGTTTGCAGATCGTTAAAGGTAATGCCCAGATTGCTCTGCGACTTATTGGTATAGCCCAGATCGCTCAGGCGCAGCGAGGTGGCATAAGGCAAATAGCACATGCCCCGTTCATTGCGCTCAAACGGCAAATCGGTTTCCCGGCCTTTGAGGAACGAGGAACAGATGGCGGGCGATGCCCCGAACAGATACGGGATCACCCAACCAAAGCGGTAGTAATTGCGGATCAGGCGGAAATATCCCGCAGAGATCTGCTCTTTACCACTCTCTTCATCCTCAACACCGGCCCACGCCTGCCAAAACTCCAGCGGCAGGGAGAAGTTGTAGTGCACACCGGAAATGGTTTGCATCAACGCGCCGTAGCGGTTCTTCAACCCTTCCCGGTACAGCGTTTTCATCCGGCCAACGTTGGAGGTGCCAAACTGCGCCAGCTCGATATCCTGCTCGGCGTTGATAAAGCACGGCATGCTCAGTGGCCACATGCGCTCCTCACCCAGATTGCGCGCCACGTGGCGATGGATATCGCGCAGGAACGTCAGCAAGTGATCGAGATCATCATCAACCGGTGTAATAAATTCTAACAGCGCCTCGGCAAAGTCCGTAGTGATCCAATGGTGCGTTAATGCCGCCCCCAGTTGTTCTGGATGACCCGTGCTGGCAAGCGTGCCATCTGCGGTTACCCGCAGTGTTTCACGCTCAATACCGCGCCGGATCCCTTTTAATGCATGAGGGTGGGCTTCCAACCAAGAAAGCGCCTGTGATACGTCCGGGATCAAATTGACCTCCCGCTTCTAAAAACGATAGCTGTAAGCATACTGAATCCGCTCCCTAGAGAATATTGAGTTATATTCACTTGGTTAATGCCACCAGGCGATACCCTGCAGCGTGATCATCGTCAAGATGATGTAACGCAACGCTTTTCCGATACACAGAAACAGCGTGACAAAGCCCCATGGCATGCGCAGCCAGCCTGCCAACACGCACAATAAATCGCCCACAACCGGCACCCAACTGAGCAACAGCGCAGCCGGGCCAAAGCGTTGTAACCAACCAAGAGCCGTTTCCAGCCCGCGTTGTGGTTTCAACGCCGGTAACAGGCGCCCGATAATGACGTTGGTCAACCCACCCAGGGTATTTCCCAACGTTGCAGCCAGCACCAGTAAACCTGGTGAAGCGCTGCTGTTGGTCAACAACGCAACCAACACGATCTCTGAATTGCCAGGCAACAGCGTCGCACTAAGGAAGCTGCTGCCAAACAGCGACATGACCGCCAGCGTACTACTCACAACGTGCGAACGTCCACCACGGCCATATTGGCGCTTCTGGCGGCCTGAATGCCGAAATCGGCATCCTCAAACACCACGCAGTGCTCCGGAGGAACGCCGATCAACTCCGCACAGCGCAGGAAAGTATCCGGTTCCGGCTTGTGGCGTTGAACATCATCAGCCCCGACGATGGCATCAAAGCAGTCGAACAGCCCTAAATGACGCAGCAACATCTCCGCCATCCGGTGCTCACTGCCCGTCCCTACCGCCATGGGACGACGGCCATGATAAGACTTTACCACCTCAATCAGCGGTAACGGACGCACCGTGTCTAATAGCATGCTTTCTACCGCGCGGGTTTTCTCGGCGGCCAGTTGATGAGGATCGAGATCGGCCTGATGTGCGGCAATCACCGCCTGAGCAATACGCCAGGTAGGTGAGCCGTTCAGCCCTGTCATGGCGGCCGCATCAAACTTCATTCCGTAACGTGCCAACACCTCGTGCCATGCCTTGAGGTGCGTTGGCTCGGTGTCCAGAATGGTACCGTCCATGTCGAAGATCAGACCCTGATAGCGATCGTACATCGTGACTCCATGACCATTGAGCAAAGAAAGCTACTTTAGCGTAAAGCCGAAAGGTTGTCGCTGCCAGAGCATGACGGAAAATGCGGTGTAGAAGAGAGCTTATAAGAAGCAAAGACGGAAACTGGAAAGCAGAAAACGAAAAACCCGCCGAAGCGGGTTTCTCTATAATATGGTGCATCCAGGAGGATTATTCAGCGCAAGCGCTTCACCTGTTGGGCCGTTGCAGTGCAACGTTATCCTCCCTAGTGCTACCTTCCATATTGTATCTATCTACGAGTTAGCGTTCGCGATAGGTACATTATAATATGGTGCATCCAGGAGGATTCGAACCTCCGACCGCTCGGTTCGTAGCCGAGTACTCTATCCAGCTGAGCTATGGATGCAGTTTTATTTTTTTAGCGATGGGTTTCGTTCCGTGAAACTTCACTTGAAGAATGGTGCATCCAGGAGGATTCGAACCTCCGACCGCTCGGTTCGTAGCCGAGTACTCTATCCAGCTGAGCTATGGATGCACAGGAATTCTTTTTTGATACCGTATGGTATGTCGTTACTACCCCACCATACTGCAAAATATGGTGCATCCAGGAGGATTCGAACCTCCGACCGCTCGGTTCGTAGCCGAGTACTCTATCCAGCTGAGCTATGGATGCAAATGGCGGTGAGGCGGGGATTCGAACCCCGGATGCAGCTTTTGACCGCATACTCCCTTAGCAGGGGAGCGCCTTCAGCCTCTCGGCCACCTCACCAGTACGCTTCTTGCGAATCGTGCCTAACTTGCTTTAGAGAAGCTCATCGGCACTGCGTGGCGCACATATTACTTTCGTGGGTTTATAAGTCAAACAATTTTTCCCAACTCTCGCGCGTTTGCACAAATCACAGGCAACATGAGTGATTTCGCGGCAAAAAGAGTGCTTTATCAACAAGAAAATGCCGTGCTACCGCGGATAGGAGTTTGATCGCAGGAGAAAGTTATTGGCAAAAAAATGGGGTGAGATAACAGTTAGTGTGAAAAGAAGGGGGAAAGCGGGTCAAGAAAAGCAAGAAGCGTCTCGTTGTAGAACGAGACGCTACTTAGAAATCAGTAAGTCGTCTGTTGAGACTTCTCGGCCTGGATGCGCTGGTAGATTTCTTCGCGGTGAACAGACACCTCTTTGGGGGCATTCACACCAATACGAACTTGGTTGCCTTTAACCCCTAGCACTGTGACCGTAACCTCATCGCCAATCATGAGGGTTTCACCAACTCGACGAGTCAGAATTAACATTCTTTGCTCCTTGAAAGATTAAAAGAGTCGGGTCTCTCAGTTTCCCCGCCATTATCCATTATATGCAGTGAAAACGTAAGTCAAGAACCCACAATAAATGTAAGCAGACTTGGTGTCACTCCAGATTAAGAATAAGTTTAGCCGACCTGGAAAACTTTGTTCCCGCAATTGTCACTACATTGTGTTAGCACAGTCTAAAAACGCCATAAGCCACAGTGGCTTACGGCGTCAGTAACGCGCCTATTTATTTATATTCACAGTTTCGCGGCCACCCAGGCCTCTACGCTGTTTAATGCCGCAGGCAAGGCGTTGGCATCACTGCCCCCAGCCATTGCCATATCAGGGCGTCCACCGCCCTTGCCGCCAACCTGCTGTGCGATGTTGCCGATCAGCTCGCCGGCCTTAACCCGGTCGGTCAGATCTTTGGTAACCCCCGCAATCAGGCTGACTTTGCCTTCTTCCACCGTGGCCAACACGATGATCGCAGAACCCAGCTGATTTTTAAGATCGTCAACCATGGTACGCATGATCTTCGGCTCAACGTTATCCAGCTGACTGACCAGCAGCTTCACACCATTGACCAGCTTGGCTTGACTCGACAGCGAAGCACTTTCCTGCGCAGCTTGCTGATCTTTCAGCTGTTGCAGCTCTTTTTCCAGCGCACGAGTGCGATCGAGCACCGCACGCACTTTATCACTCAGGTTATTGCTGTCACCCTTCACCAGGTGAGCAACATCCTGTAACAAGTCACTCTGTTGATGCAAGGTCGCTATCGCCCCTTCACCCGTCACAGCTTCAATACGACGGATACCGGCTGCGGTACCAGACTCACTCTGGATGCGGAACAGGCCGATGTCACCGGTACGGTTGGCATGCGTACCGCCACACAGTTCGGTAGAGAAATCGCCCATCGTCAGCACACGCACGTGGTCATCGTACTTCTCGCCAAACAGTGCCATCGCGCCCTTCTCTTTGGCATCATCCAGCGCCATCACTTCGGTCTGCACCGACAGGTTACGACGGATCTGCTGGTTAACCAAATCTTCTACCGCGCGGATTTGTTCTGGCTTCATCGCTTCGGAGTGCGAGAAGTCAAAACGCAGGTACTTGTCGTTAACCAACGAGCCTTTTTGCGCGACGTGCTCACCCAGGATCTGGCGCAATGCCGCATGCAACAGGTGAGTGGCGGAGTGGTTCAGGCGGATACGGTTACGGCGTTCGCTGTCGATCACCGCATCAACGCGGTCATTCAGCTTCAGCGAGCCGCTAGCCAACTTGCCCAGGTGACCGATAGCCTGGCCATATTTCTGCGCATCGCTCACCACGAACTCGATGCCGGCCGCTTTAAGCACGCCTTTATCGCCGACCTGGCCACCCGATTCGCCATAGAATGGCGTTTCGTCCAGCACCACAACGGCCTCTTCACCCGCATGGATCTCATCCACCGGCTGACCATCACGGAACAAAGCGGTCACTTTCGCCTGTTGCTCTTCGCGATCGTAACCATTGAACTGGCTTGCGCCGTCAACACGGATCAGGCTGTTGTAGTCCGCGCCAAAACCGCTGGACTCACGCGCACGGCGGCGTTGAGCCTCCATGGCCTGCTCAAAACCTTGTTCATCAACCTTAAGACCACGCTCACGGCAGACGTCGGCGGTCAGATCCACCGGGAAACCGTAGGTATCATACAAACGGAATGCCGTTTCGCCATCCAGGGTATCGCCCTGCAGCTTGGCCAGTTCATCATCCAGCAGCGCCAAACCGCGCTCCAGCGTACGGGCAAACTGTTCTTCTTCTGATTTCAGTACCTGCTCAACCTGTGCCTGCTGACGCTTCAGTTCGTCGGCAGCCGGGCCCATCACTTCGATCAACGGAGCAACCAGCTTGTAGAAGAAGGTATCCTTCGCACCCAACATATTGCCATGACGGATCGCGCGGCGAATGATACGGCGCAGCACGTAGCCACGGTTTTCATTCGACGGGATCACGCCATCGGCGATCAGGAAGGCACAAGAACGGATATGGTCCGCAATCACGCGCAACGACTTGTTACCCATATCGGTTGCGCCGGTCAGTTTGGCGACGGCGGCAATCAGGGTGGTGAACAGATCGATTTCGTAGTTGGAATTGACATGTTGCAGCACCGCAGCGATACGCTCGAGGCCCATGCCGGTATCCACCGAAGGCTTCGGCAGCGGCAGCATGGTGCCATCCGACTGACGGTTGAACTGCATGAACACGATGTTCCAGATCTCGATATAGCGATCGCCATCTTCTTCCGGGCTACCCGGAGGGCCACCCCAGATATGGTCGCCGTGATCGAAGAAGATCTCGGTGCACGGACCGCATGGGCCGGTGTCGCCCATCTGCCAGAAGTTATCGGAAGCAAAGGCCGCGCCTTTGTTATCGCCGATGCGGATGATGCGTTCCGCAGGCACGCCAATCTGCTTCTGCCAGATGTCGAAGGCTTCGTCATCGGTCTCATAGACAGTAACCCACAACTTTTCTTTCGGCAGGTTGAACCAGTTTTCACCGGTCAGTAGTTCCCACGCGTAGCTGATGGCATCGTGCTTGAAATAGTCACCGAAGCTGAAGTTGCCTAACATTTCAAAGAAAGTATGGTGACGGGCGGTATAGCCGACGTTTTCTAGATCGTTGTGCTTGCCACCGGCACGCACGCAACGCTGTGAAGTGGTGGCACGCGAGTAGGCGCGCTTGTCCAGCCCCAGGAAAACGTCTTTAAATTGGTTCATGCCGGCATTGGTAAACAGCAATGTCGGATCATTGTTAGGTACCAGGGAGCTGCTTGCTACAACCTGGTGGCCTTTACTATGAAAGAAATCGAGAAACGCTTGACGGATCTCAGCGGTGCTCTTGCTCATAATTTTCCCGGAAAGACTAGAATAACGATGCGTGAACGAGGCTCGACATCCTGACGATATCCTCTGGTTCACGAACTAAATGTGGGGATAAGATAAATTTTCTTCGGGGGGAAGTAAAACGCCGTGTGCATTCATTGCGCAAAATCACGATAAATCGACTGAATTTCCTCCTGGAAGAAGCCGCGATAGAGCAGATAGCGCAACACCTTGGCTTTCTCTTTCCATTCTACCGGTAACGGATCGCCAAATTTGCGCAGCGCGATCTCCCTGGCTTGCTCACACCAGTCGATTTCGCATTCCGCCAGGGCGTCCTGCACTATTTCTTTATCTACGCCCTTTTGCATCAGTTCTGAGCGAATGCGTTGCGCGCCATATCCCTTGCGGCTGCGGCTGGCAATAAAGCTATTGGCGAAACGCCGATCGTCCAGCCAGTTATGCTGGTAGCAATAGCTAATCACCTGTTCAATGATTGCAGGATCGAGGGGTTCTTCGGAGGGTTCTGTAGGGGATTTGCTACCGAATCTGGCGTTAGCCATAAATGGCGGCGCCGCAAGTTTGCGGCGCAGTTCGGCTTCACTATGATCGCGTTGGGACAATAGCCGCATCGCACGGCTAATCAACGTATTTTGCTGATTACCAGCAGATTGGGAACCTACATCATTCATATCTGCAAGCCTTGGTGATCGGTATACGCCCTAAGGGGCGTATACCCACCGGCAAAGATTAAAACTCTTCGCTGGTTTCTGCTTCGTTGTCATCGGCCTTCTCGGCACTGGCAGCAGCTGGCTCACCATTGCTGTGCAGCAACAGGTCGCGCAGTTTTTTATCCAGTTCCGCAGCAATGGCCGGGTTTTCTTTCAGGAAGTTACAGGCATTGGACTTACCCTGACCGATCTTCTCACCGTTGTAGCTGTACCAGGCACCGGCCTTCTCGATCATCTTGTGTTTCACGCCCAGATCGACCAGTTCGCCACGGCTGTTGATCCCTTCACCATACAGGATCTGGAACTCTGCCTGTTTGAACGGTGCAGCGATTTTGTTCTTCACCACTTTCACGCGGGTTTCGCTGCCGATCACTTCATCACCTTCTTTGATCGCACCGATACGGCGGATATCCAGACGGACAGAAGCGTAGAACTTCAGGGCGTTACCCCCGGTGGTGGTTTCCGGGTTACCGAACATCACGCCAATTTTCATACGGATTTGGTTGATGAAGATCAGCAAGGTGTTGGCGTTCTTCAGGTTACCGGCCAACTTACGCATGGCCTGGCTCATCATACGTGCCGCCAGCCCCATATGGGAGTCACCGATTTCGCCTTCGATTTCCGCTTTCGGCGTCAATGCCGCTACGGAGTCAACGATGATGACGTCAACCGCACCAGAGCGGGTCAACGCATCACAGATTTCCAGCGCCTGCTCACCGGTATCCGGCTGAGAACACAGCAGGTTGTCGATATCCACGCCCAGTTTCTTGGCGTAGATAGGATCCAGCGCATGCTCGGCATCGATAAACGCACAGGTTTTACCTTCGCGCTGTGCAGCGGCAATAACTTGCAGAGTCAGGGTGGTTTTACCGGAGGATTCCGGGCCATAAATCTCGACGATACGGCCCATTGGCAAGCCGCCTGCGCCCAGTGCGATATCGAGTGACAGCGAGCCGGTGGAGATCGTTTCTACGTCCATGGAGCGGTCTTCACCCAGACGCATGATGGAGCCTTTGCCGAACTGTTTCTCAATCTGGCCCAGTGCTGCAGCTAACGCCTTTTGCTTGTTCTCATCAATAGCCATTTTTGCTCCTTCGTTGCGCAATGTCAGTGTGACTCACATTGCCGCTGAATGTATGTTGTGCAGGAAATTGCTGCTAATTATACTGTATGGTCATACAGTATCAAGCCTAATTTTACAAAAATTCATCAAGCGCCGTTTGCAGCGCAAAAAGGGTTGCCTGCAGGCGCACCGCATCGCGATCGCCGGTAAATTGCATTTTGCGCGCCAGCACCCGGCCGGAACGTTCGGCAAAACCAAACCAGACGGTACCCACCGGTTTTTCCACACTGCCACCGTCTGGGCCGGCAATGCCGCTGACCGAGAGCGCAAGATCGGCTTTGGCCGCGTGCATCGCGCCCTGCGCCATCTCGCGCACCACTTCCTCACTGACCGCGCCATGAGCCTGCAAGGTCGCTTCCGCCACCCCTAGCAGTTCGTGCTTTGCCGCGTTGCTATAAGTGACAAAGCCGCGATCGAAATAGGCCGAGCTGCCGGCGATATCGGTAATTGCCTTGGCAATACCACCGCCCGTACAGGACTCTGCACAGCTGATCCAACGCCCATTGGCCTTTAGCCTTTGTCCGACGGCAATACTGAGCTCACGCAACCGCTTCTCACTCATGGACTCTCCTTTGAATCAATCAAGGTATATGCGCCTGATGGTAGCATTTATCAAGCCTCTACGGCATTTTACCGGCCGAAATGCCATGCGCTTCGCAGTGCTGCGGTTTTAAGCCGTTGTACTAACTGCTAGTATCGGGGATACGTCCAGCTTGTTGCGGCAAACCCGTTTGCCTCAATCTTCGACTAAAACAGGAAGGCCGAGTGAAAAAAACGTTAGGTGTATTCTTTCCGCTGTATACCACCACCCTGCTGATGCTGCTGGGTTCAGGGTTACTGACCACCTACATTTCCCTGCGGTTAACCTCCATCAACGTCAGTGGCGCCCTGATCGGGGCCATTATCGCCGCCAACTATATCGGCCTGGTGATCGGCGGCAAGGTCGGCCACTTTCTGATTGCCCGCGTAGGGCATATCCGCGCCTATGTCTCCTGCGCCGGGATCATTACCGCCGCGGTGCTGGGCCACGGCCTGACGGAATACATCCCGGTTTGGGTGGTGCTGCGGCTGATTATCGGCCTGTGTATGATGTGCCAGTACATGGTGCTGGAGAGTTGGCTGAACGATCAGTCCGAATCCAATCAGCGCGGCATGGTATTCGGCTTTTATATGGCGGCCTCCTACCTTGGCATGTCGCTGGGGCAGATTGTGCTTATGCTACAAGCCAACCTTGGCATCAGCACGCTGCTGCTCATCGCGCTGTGTTTTTCCCTCTGCCTGGTGCCGATCGCCCTGACAACCCGTACCAATGCCCGGCATATGTCGCCCGCCCCGATGGAGCTGCGCTATTTTGTGCATGCCATTCCTAAAGTGTTGGCCACCACGCTGGTGATCGGCATGGTGGTAGGCTCCTTCTACGGGCTGGCACCGGTATATGCCAGCCAGCAGGCATTGACCACTCAGCAAACCGGTCTGTTTATGGCCATAGCTATCTTTGCCGGGCTGGTGGCGCAGTTTCCGCTGAGCTGGCTGTCAGACCGTTACAACCGCACGCTGCTGATGCGGGTTAATGCACTACTGCTGGTGATTGCCGCCTTACCGCTGGCCCTGTTGCCCCATATCGATTTCCCGGTGTTACTGATCGTCGGCTTCATAGTCAGCATGTTGCAGTTCACCCTATATCCGCTGGCGGTAGCGCTGGCCAACGACATGATTGAGCCAGAGCGCCGCGTCTCCCTGGCTGCCTGTCTGCTCATGGCATTTGGCGTGGGGGCCAGCATCGGGCCGCTGGCCGTCGGTGCGCTGATCCAGCCTTTGGGTGGGAATATCCTGTACGTGTTTTTCGCACTGTGTGGCCTGTTGATTATGGCCTTCAGCAGAACGGTCAAACAGGATGAGTCGCAGTTTGTACAAGATGCGCCAGTGCCCCATATCGCCATGCCAGACAGCCTCTCCAGCTCCCCACTTTCCCCGGCATTAAACCCGACGTTCGATGAGCAGACCATTCAAGATACGATGCCAGCGCCGGAGGCCGCTCCCGACCCGCTAGCAGAAACTCCGTTGGCAGAACTGCTGCCTGAAGAAGAGCCCGCCCATCCCCAAGGTGCAGATCCCGAAGAAGACACCGGGCTGAAAAAAGCCTACACCATGCTATAGGTCAGCCAGGCGTGGTCCGCCACGCCTCCTCACCCCAGAATATGAAGATTTTCTTATGACGCATAGATAAATCAGTAACATAACTAATAAATAAAAAGCATTAGCCTCACACTTTCAAAAAACATCTCTTTATTAGCCCGCAAAGACATGCCAATAAAACCCGTAAAAACCGTTAACTTTGTAATGTAATTATCTTATTTACTCCACCCGGTAGCACCAGTTATAAAATAAGTAAAACCTTTAACGTAAAAAAAATTAACCTATTGATTTTAATAAATTAACTATGTAATGGCAGCTAATTTAAATGGTAATTAAAATACAAATTATCTAATTTAAAATTAAAACACCCCGCTGAATTAAGAAACCATCAATTATCCATGGGTACTTACCCACCTTGGTAAATAAGAATTTTTATCAATAGCAAATTCGCACAATAATCATTACTACGTATGGCATTTTTATCAAAGCTCGCTTATACCTTACCTCACGGATAAATTAGGAAGATTAATCTTAAAACCCTTTCAGGGATGAGTTTAGTGTTAACTTTGTATTAATTAGTCATCTAAACACCAGGTTAAATTTAGCTCTAGGGCACCCCCTCGGGCATTCCAGCGCGCCTACAAAAGCCACACAAACGGCTTTGGCGCGCTATGCAAATTAACTTTGGCGTTCAGAGGCTAACCACATGGCACAATCCAATTTTACCCTTGGGGCTGTTGATATTATTGCTCGTCATGGCGGCGCGAAAATCGCTGACGTAGCAACCGGTACCCGTTCCGTCAGCCTCACACAAAGCAGTATTGTGCGGATCCATGGTACTCAGGCTTTGGTGAGCAGCTATGAACGCCAAGGTAACGACCTGATCGTGCATATGAAAGATGGCACCACGGTACGTTATCAGAGCTTCTTTGAAGTGGACGCCGACGGTAAACACAGCGAATTGGTGTTTGATGATGGCAATGGCGCCATCCAGCACGCGATATTCCCGGCAACCGCCGCTACCACTGAACCAATGCTGATCACGCCGCAGTTTGAATCACTGTCTGACGTTTCACCTCTGCTAATTGGCAACCATGATTTATCCAACGGTGCCATCGCCGCCATTCTAGCCGGCCTGGCGCTGGGGGCTGGCGTCGCCATAGCTACCGGGACGGGGAAGAACGACCACAACAATGACGAACCGTCCGTACCACCAGAACAACCTACCCTGACCGTAGGAAAACTGGGTCAGGACAACGTTCTCAACGCCAGTGAAGTTAAAATTGCCCAGTTACTGAGCGGCCTGACCACCGGCGTTGCCGCAGGCGTGACCATCACGCTGACGCTCAACGGCAAAAGTTACACCACTACCGTCGGGGCCGATGGCAAGTGGAGCTTTGATTTCAGCTCCGCTGCGCTTGCTGGCCTAAAAGACGGCAATTATCAACTGACGGTTAAACTGACTAACCAGGATGGGATCAGCGTCGAAAAAACGATCAGCGTACTGGTCGATACCACCCCGCCTGTCTTGACCGTCAACAAGCTGACTGGCGATGACCACCTGACCGGTGCCGAGTTAAAAGCGGCGCAGGCGCTGAGCGGTACCGGCGAGGTCGGGCTGACAATTACCATTACCCTGAACGGTAAAACCTACACCACGACGGTGGGTAGCGACGGCAAATGGAGCCTGCAACTGCCTGCGGCAGATCTGGCTTTGCTGAAAAACGGTAACTACGAGTTAATCGTGACCTCCGTCGATAAAGTGGGCAACCAAACCACGGTCGATCATCAGATCTCGGTTGATACCACCGTAGTTAATCCTACCCCGCAGATCACGATTAACGCCCTGACCGGCGATAACGTAATCAACGCCAACGAAGCGAAAAGCACCCAAACGCTGAGCGGCCATACGCAAAATGTTCAAGCAGGGCAAACCGTTACCATCACCTTGAACGGCAAAACCTATAGCGCAGTGGTTCAAGGCGATGGCAGTTGGTCGCTTTCACTGCCTGCCGCCGATCTGGCCGCGCTGGCCAATGGCTCGATCACGCTCAATGCCACCGTCACCGACAAAGCAGGCCAAAGCGCCAATGCGCATGAGAACATCACCGTCGATTTGACCGCCCCGGTGCTGACCGTCAACAAACTGGCCGGAGACGACGTACTCAACGCCGCCGAGGCGCAAACATCACAGACCCTGAGCGGCACCAGCAATCCTGGCCAGACCATTGTCGTTACCCTGAATGGTAAAACCTACACGACAGTCACTGGCGGGGATGGCAAGTGGAGCCTGGTACTGCCTGCCGCAGACCTGCAGGCGTTGGCTCAAGGGGATAATACCCTCAACGTGACGGCTACCGACGCCGCAGGCAACAGCACTACCGTGACGGAGCACTTGCAGGTAGATACCGTGCCACCGGTGCTGACGTTGGATAAATTTACCGGCGACGATTTGATCACCGTCGACGAGCAAAAATCGGCGCAAAACATCACCGGCACCGCTTCCGTCAGCGAGGCTGGGCAGGTGGTCAGCGTTTCCTTCAATGGTAAAACCTATACCGGCATCGTAGGTGCCGATGGCAAATGGAGCATCAGCGTGCCAGCCGCGGATATGGCCGCGTTGATCGACGGTAGCTATCAGATGATCGCCACGCTCAGCGATCAGGCAGGCAATACCACCACTACCGCCCCACAAGTGATCACCGTAGACAGCAATGCTTCGGCAATCAATATCGGTATTGTCTCTTCAGACGATAAACTCAACGCCGTCGAAGCCGGGCTTCCTCTTGCCATCAGCGGCACCACGGCCAACGTCGCCACCGGGGCTACCGTTACCGTCACGCTCAATGGCAAAACCTATACCGCGCTGGTATTGGCAGACGGCAGTTGGACATTGCAGGTGCCTAGCGCCGATCTGCAACTGCTGGCCGAAGGCAGCAACACCATTTCTGCCAGCGTGACAGGCAACGATGGTTCTACCGTGACCACCACGCACAATCTGGATGTTTACACTCATGATTTGCCTGCGGTGACTCTGGACACGCCGTTTGGTGATGGCATCCTGAATGGCGCAGAAGCGGGTCAGCCACAGACGCTTACCGGCACCACCGGCATCACCAGCCCGGGCCAGACCATCACCATCACCCTGGGCGGTAAAACCTATACCGGCACCGTGGATGGCAGCGGCCATTGGAGCGTCACCATCCCTGCCGCCGATCTGCAAGCGTTGCCAGACGGCACGCCGGCCTTGACCATCACGGTTACCGATGCGGCGGGCAACAGCAATACGCTGAACACCACCGTCACCGTCGATGAGACCGCGCCAACCCTCACCATCAACACCATCGCGGGCGACGATATCCTCAACGCTGCTGAGGTGCTGGTGGCGCAGACCGTCTCCGGCACTGCGTCCGTTGCCGATGCGGGCCGCACCGTCACCCTGACCTTGAACGGCAAGACCTACACCGCTGTGGTACAAGCGGACGGCACCTGGAGCGCTTCACTGCCAGCAGCTGACCTCGCCGCTCTGGCCGACGGCAACCATAATCTGGTCGCCACCCTCACCGATGCGGCAGGCAACAGCACCAGCGTCACCCACGGCATCAACGTCGACGCCAACCCGGCCAATCTGCCAACGCTCAGCATCGGCGTGTTCGCCGGTAACGACATTGTAGACGGCGCAGAGGTGAAAACCGCTCAGACCCTGACCGGTACCACCACTCATGTGGAAGCGGGCCAGACCGTCACCATCACACTAAACGGCAAAACCTACACCGCCACCGTGCTGGCAGACGGTTCCTGGAGCACCAGCGTACCGGCTGCCGATCTGGCGCTGCTGACCAACGGCCAGACCACCATCACCGCCACCGTCAACGACAGCGCCGGGAACCCGGCCAGTGCCAGCCATGACGTGACCGTCGACACCAGCCTGAGCGGGCTGTCTATCGCCGTCATTGCCGGTGATGACAAACTCAGCCTGGCAGAAAGTCAGTCTCCATTGGTCATCAGCGGCAGCAGTGCCAACCTGGCCGTCGGAACTACGGTCACCCTGACCCTGAACGGTAAAACCTACACCGGCACTACCCTGGCGAACGGCTCCTGGAGCGTCACCGTGCCTGCCGCCGATCTGGCGTTGCTGGCCGATGGTTCCGCCTCCGTGACAGTGAGCGCCGTCGATCAGGCCGGTAACCCGGTTAGCGACAGCCACAACCTGGACGTATTTATCCATGGCCTGCCGGACGTCACCCTGAACACGCCGTTTGGCGATGGCATCCTGAACGGCGCAGAGGCGGGCCAACCGCAGACATTGACTGGGACGACTGGCATCACCACGCCAGGGCAAACCGTCACGGTCACCCTGGGCGGTAAAACCTATACCGGCACCGTGGATGCCAACGGCAACTGGAGCATCACCATTCCTGCGGCCGATCTGCAAGCATTGCCAGACGGCACGCCGGCCTTGAGCGTCACGGTCACCGATGCGGCGGGCAATAGCAATACGCTGAACACCACCGTCACCGTCGATGAGACCGCGCCAACCCTCACCATCAACACCATCGCAGGCGACGATATCCTCAACGCTGCTGAGGTGCTGGTGGTGCAGACCGTTTCCGGCACTGCGTCCGTTGCCGATGCGGGCCGCACCGTCACCCTGACCTTGAACGGTAAAACCTACACCGCCGTGGTGCAGCCAGACGGTTCATGGAGCACCAGCCTGCCTGCCGCCGATCTGCAAGCGCTTAGCGACGGCAGCCATAACCTGGTCGCTACCCTCACCGATGCGGCAGGCAACAGCACCAGCGTCACCCACGGCATCAACGTCGACGCTAACCCGGCCAATCTGCCAACGCTCAGCATCGGCGTGTTCGCCGGTAACGACATTGTCGACGGCGCAGAGGTGAAAACCGCTCAGACTCTGACCGGTACCACCACCCATGTGGAAGCGGGCCAGACCGTCACCATCACCCTGAACGGCAAAACCTACACCGCCACCGTGCTAGCAGACGGTTCCTGGAGCACCAGCGTACCGGCTGCGGATCTGGCGCTGCTGGCCAACGGCCAGACCACCATTACCGCCACCGTCAGCGACAGCGCCGGGAACCCGGCCAGTGCCAGCCATGACGTGACCGTCGACACCGACCTCAGCGGGCTGTCTATCGCCGTCATTGCCGGTGATGACAAACTCAGCCTGGCGGAAAGCCAGCTGCCGCTGGCCATTAACGGCAGCAGCGCCAACCTGGCCGTCGGGACTACGGTTACTGTCACCCTGAACGGTAAAACCTACACCGGCACCACGCTGGCAGACGGCTCCTGGAGCGTCACCGTGCCTGCGGCCGATCTGGCCTTGCTGGCCGATGGTACCGCCACCGTGACCGTCAGCGCCGTCGATCAGGCCGGTAATCCGGTTAGCGATAGCCACAACCTGGGCGTCTTTACCCACACCCTGCCAGAAGCCACCCTGAACACACCGTTTGGCGATGGCATCCTGAATGGCACGGAAGCGGGTCAACCACAGACCCTCACTGGCACCACAGGTATCACCACGCCAGGCCAAACCGTCACCGTCTCACTCGGCGGTAAAACCTATACCGGTACCGTGGATGCCAACGGCAACTGGAGCGTCAGCGTCCCTTCTGCCGATCTGCAAGCGCTGCCAGACGGCACGCCAGCCTTGACCGTCACGGTCACCGATGCGGCGGGCAACAGCAATACGTTGAACACCACCGTTACCGTCGATACGACGGCACCAACTCTGACCGTGGGCCTGATTGCTGGCGATGATGTGCTGAACGCCGCCGAAGTGCTGGTGGCACAGACCGTGTCTGGCACCGCTTCCGTGGCCGATGCGGGCCGCACCGTGACCCTGACCTTGAACGGTAAAACCTACACCGCCGTGGTGCAGCCAGATGGTTCATGGAGCACCAGCCTGCCTGCGGCCGACCTCGCCGCCCTGGCCGACGGTAGCCACAATCTGGTCGCTACCCTCACCGATGCGGCGGGCAACAGCACCAGCGTCACCCACAACATCAACGTCGACGCCAACCCGGCCAATCTGCCAACCGTCAGCATCGGCATCTTCGCCGGTAACGACATTGTCGATGGCGCAGAGGTGAAAACCGCCCAAACCCTGACCGGTACCACCACCCAGGTGGAAGCGGGCCAGACCGTCACCATCACCCTGAACGGCAAAACCTACACCGCCACCGTGCTGGCAGACGGTTCCTGGAGCACCAGCGTACCGGCTGCCGATCTGGCGCTGCTGGCCAACGGCCAGACCACCATTACCGCCACCGTCAGCGACAGCGCCGGGAACCCGGCCAGCGCCAGCCATGACGTGACCGTCGATACCGACCTCAGCGGGCTGTCTATCGCCGTCATTGCCGGTGATGACAAACTCAGCCTGGCGGAAAGCCAGCTGCCGCTGGCGATCAATGGCAACAGCCAGAACCTGGCCGTCGGGACTACGGTTACCGTGACCTTGAACGGTAAAACCTACACCGGCACCACGCTGGCAGACGGTTCCTGGAGCGTCTCCGTGCCTGCCGCCGACTTGGCCTTACTGGCCGATGGCACCACCACCGTGACCGTCACCGCCGTCGACCAGGCCGGTAATCCGGTCAGCGGCAACCACGATCTGGGCGTGTTTATCCATAGTCTGCCAACCGCCACCCTAAACACACCGTTTGGCGATGGCATTCTGAATGGCGCAGAAGCGGGTCAGCCACAAACCATCACGGGGTCTACCGGCATCACCACGCCGGGGCAGACCGTTACCGTCACCCTGGGCGGAAAAACCTACACCGGCACCGTGGATGCCAGCGGCAACTGGAGCGCCACCATTCCGGCAGCCGATCTGCAAGCGCTGCCAGACGGCACGCCTACCCTGTCCGTAACCGTTACGGATGCCGCCGGTAACAGCAATACGCTGAACACCACCGTTACCGTCGATGAGACTGCCCCAACCCTCACCGTTAACGTAGTGGCTGGGGATGATGTGTTGAATGCCGCGGAAGTACAGGTGGCGCAGACCGTGTCCGGTACCGCCTCGGTCGCCGATGCGGGCCGCACCGTCACCCTGACCTTGAATGGCAAAACCTACACCGCCGTGGTGCAACCAGATGGATCGTGGAGCACCAGCCTGCCCGCCGCCGATCTGCAAGCGCTTAGCGATGGTAGCCATAACCTGGTCGCTACCCTCACCGATGCCGCGGGTAACAGCACCAGCACGACCCATGTCCTCGGTGTGGATGCCAACCCGGCCAACCTGCCGACGCTCGGCATCAACGTGTTCGCCGGTAACGACATTATCGACGGCGCAGAGGTGAAGACCGCTCAGACCCTGACCGGTACCACCACCCATGTGGAAGCGGGCCAGACCGTCACCATCACGCTGAACGGCAAAACTTACACCGCTACCGTGCTGGCCGATGGCTCCTGGAGCACCAGCGTACCGGCTGCCGACCTGGCACTGTTGGCTAACGGCCAGACCACCATCACCGCCACCGTCAGCGACAGCGCCGGTAACCCGGCCAACGCCAGTCATGACGTGACCGTCAATACCAATCTCAGTGGGCTGTCCATCTCCGTGATCGCAGGAGATGACAAACTGAATCTGGCCGAAAGTCTGCAGCCGCTGACGATCTCCGGCGACAGCGCCAACCTGCCGCTTGGTGCCATCGTCACCGTGACGCTGAATGGCAAGATTTACATCGGCCTAACCCTGCCAGACGGTTCCTGGAGCGTTCAGGTCCCAGCCGCCGATTTAGCGCTGCTGGCCGATGGCACCGCCACCGTCAGCGTCAGCGCCGTCGATCAGGGCGGCAACCTGGTCAGCAATAGCCATAATCTGGGCGTGTTTATCCACACTCTGCCGGACGCCACCCTGAACACGCCGTTTGGCGATGGCATCCTGAACGGCACGGAAGCGGGCCAACAGCAGACCATCACGGGCTCCACCGGCATCACCACGCCGGGGCAGACCGTTACCGTCACCTTGGGCAGTAAAACCTATACCGGCACCGTGGATGCCAACGGCAACTGGAGCGTCACCGTCCCTACTGCCGATCTGCAAGCGCTGCCAGACGGTACACCGGCCTTGTCTGTAGTGGTCACCGATGCCGCTGGCAACAGCAATACGCTGAATACCACCGTCACCGTCGATGCAACCGCGCCAACCCTGACCGTGGGCCTGATTGCTGGCGATGATGTGCTCAACGCCGCCGAAGTGCTGGTGGCACAAACCGTATCCGGCACCGCCTCAATTGGTGATGCTGGCCGCACCGTCATCCTGACCTTGAACGGCAAAACCTACACCGCCGTGGTGCAACCGGATGGTTCGTGGAGTGCGTCACTGCCCGCCGCCGATCTGCAGGCGCTCAGCGACGGTAGCCATAACCTGGTCGCTACCCTCACCGATACTGCGGGCAACAGCACCAGCGTCACCCACGGCATCAACGTCGATGCCAACCCGGCCAACCTGCCGACCATCAGCGTCGGTGTATTTGCTGGTAATGACATTATCGACGGCGCAGAGGTGAAGACCGCTCAAACCCTGTCTGGCACCACTGCCCATGTGGAAGCGGGCCAGACCGTCACTATTACCCTGAACGGCAAAACCTACACCGCTACCGTGCTGGCCGATGGCTCCTGGAGCACCAGCGTACCGGCTGCCGATCTGGCACTGCTGGCCAACGGCCAGACCACCATTACCGCCACCGTCAGCGACAGTGCCGGGAACCCGGCCAGTGCCAGCCATGACGTGACCGTCGACACCAACCTCAGCGGCCTGTCGATTGCCGTGATTGCCGGTGACGACAAGCTGAATCTGGCCGAAAGCCTGCTGCCACTCACCATCAACGGCGGCAGTGCCAACCTGGCCACGGGGACAACCGTGACAGTCACGCTCAATGGTAAAACCTACACCGGTACCACGTTGGCAGACGGTTCCTGGAGCGTCACCGTGCCTGCCGCCGACTTGGCGTTGCTGGCCGATGGCACCGCCACCGTGACCGTCACCGCCGTCGATCAGGCCGGTAACCCGGTCAGCGGCAGCCACGATCTGGGCGTGTTTATCCATAGCCTGCCAGACGCCACCCTGAACACGCCGTTTGGCGATGGCATTCTGAATGGCGCAGAAGCGGGTCAGCCGCAAACCATCACGGGGTCTACCGGCATCACCACGCCGGGGCAGACCGTTACCGTGACCCTGGGCGGTAAAACCTATACTGGCACCGTAGATGGCAGCGGCAACTGGAACGTCAGCGTCCCTTCTGCCGATCTGCAAGCGCTGCCAGACGGCACGCCAGCCTTGACCGTTACGGTTACTGACAGCGCAGGTAACAGCAATACGCTGAATACCACCGTCACCGTCGATGCAACCGCGCCTACCCTCACCGTGGGCCTGATTGCTGGCGATGATGTGCTGAACGCCGCCGAAGTGCTGGTGGCACAGAGCGTCTCCGGCAGCGCCTCGATCGCGGATGCGGGTCGCACCGTGACCCTGACCTTGAACGGCAAAACCTACACCGCCGTGGTGCAGCCGGATGGTTCGTGGAGCACCAGCGTACCCGCTGCCGATCTGCAGGCGCTCAGCGACGGTAGCCACAATCTGGTGGCAATCCTCATCGATGCGGCTGGCAACAGCACCAGCGTCACCCACAGCATCAATGTCGACGCCAACCCGGCCAACCTGCCAACCGTCAGCATCGGTGTATTTGCCGGTAACGACATCATCGACGGCGCGGAAGTGAAAACCGCTCAGACCCTGTCAGGCACCTCCACCCATGTGGAAGCGGGCCAGATCGTGACCATTACGCTGAACGGTAAAACCTACACAGCCACCGTACTGGCCGATGGCTCCTGGAGCACCAGCGTACCGGCTGCCGACCTGGCGTTGTTGGCCAACGGCCAGACCACCATTACCGCCACCGTCAACGACACTGCAGGTAACCCGGCCAGCGGCAGTCATGAGGCGACCGTCGATACCGACCTCAGCGGGCTGTCGATTGCCGTGATCGCCGGTGATGACAAACTCAACCTGGCGGAAAGCCAACTGCCGTTGGCAATCAGCGGTAGCAGTACCAATCTGGCCGTCGGCGCCACGGTTACCGTGACCTTGAACGGTAAAACCTACACCGGCACCACACTGGCTGATGGTTCCTGGAGCGTCTCCGTACCTGCCGCCGACTTGGCATTGCTGGCCGATGGCACCGCTACCGTGACCGTCACTGCCACCGATCAGGCCGGTAACCCGGTCAGCGACAGCCACAACCTGGGCGTCTTTACCCATAGCCTGCCAGAAGCTACCCTGAATACGCCGTTTGGCGACGGCATTCTGAACGGTGCCGAAGCGGGCCAGCCTCAGACCCTCACAGGGTCTACCGGCATCACCACGCCAGGGCAGACCGTCACGGTCACCCTGGGCGGTAAAACCTACACCGGCACCGTGGACGGCAGCGGTAACTGGAGCGTCAGCGTTCCTTCTACCGATCTGCAAGCGCTGCCTGACGGCACACCAGCCTTGTCCGTAGTGGTCTCCGATGCCGCCGGTAACAGCAATACGCTGAACACCACCGTCACCGTTGATGCAACTGCGCCTACCCTCACCGTGGGTCTGGTTGCCGGGGATGATGTGCTGAACGCCGCAGAAGTGCTAGTGGCACAAACCGTGTCCGGCACCGCCTCGGTCGCGGATGCGGGTCGCACCGTGACCCTGACGTTGAACGGCAAGACTTACACCGCCGTGGTACAGCCAGATGGATCGTGGAGCACCAGCCTGCCTGCCGCCGATCTGCAAGCGCTCACCGACGGTAGCCACAATCTGGTCGCTACCCTCACCGACGCGGCTGGCAACAGCACCAGCGTCACCCACAGCCTCAATGTCGATGCCAACCCGGCCAATCTGCCAACGCTGAGCATCGGCGCATTCGCCGGGGACGATATCGTTAATGGGGCCGAAGCGCTGGTCACTCAGGCCCTGTCCGGTACCACCACCAATGTCGAAGTCGGCCAGACCGTGACGCTAACCCTGAACGGCAAAACCTACTTCGCCACCGTGCAGGTAGGCGGCGGCTGGAGCGTTAACGTTCCGGCGGCGGATATGGCGCTGTTGGCCAACGGCCAGGCTACCATCACCGCCAGCGTCAGCGATCGGGCAGGCAACCCGGCCACCGGCAGCCATACCATCAGCGTTGATACGGCGGTGGAAAGCATCGCCATTAACCTGATTGCCGGCGACGATAAGCTGAACCTGACCGAAGCCTCACAGCCGCTGACCATCAGCGGGACTACGGTCAATGTGAACGCAGGCCAAACCGTTACCGTAACCTTGAACGGTAAAACCTACACCGGCGTCGTTCTGGCCAACGGCAGTTGGAGCGTATCGGTGAACAGCGCCGATCTGCTGGCCCTGCAAGACGGCCTGACCACGGTCACCGCCAGCGTCTCCAACCCAGGAGTCGATCCGGTCAGCAACAGTCATTCGCTGGATGTGCATATCCATACCCTGCCAGAGCCAACCATCAATCTGCCGTTTGGCGATGGTTTCCTCAATCAGGCTGAAGCCGCCACGGCACAACTGCTGAGCGGCAGCACAGGCATCCCTGGTGCAGGACAAAGCGTGATCGTCACTCTGGGTGGCAAAACCTATACCGCAACCGTGGATGGCAGCGGTAACTGGAGCGTTTCCATCCCATCGGCCGATCTGCAAAACCTGCCAGCGGGCAGCAATACCATTAGCGTATCCGCTACGGACTCCGCGGGTAACAGCGTACCTGGCAGCACTACGGCACAGGTCGATCTGGTGCCACCCACTCTGGCGGTCAAGCCGTTTGCCGGGGATGACAAGGTTAACGCCCTGGAAAGCCTCAGCGACCAGGTGGTTTCCGGCACCGCTTCCATCGGTGACGCCGGTCGTACCGTCACGATAACCCTCAACGGTAAGTCCTATACCGGGGTAGTCGCCAACGACGGCACCTGGAGTGCCACCATCCCAAGCGCCGATCTGCAAGCAATTGGCGATGGCAGTTATCCATTAACCACCACCCTGAGCGATGCGGCGGGCAACACCACTACCGTCACCCATACCGTGACGATCGACGCCAATCCGCTGGATCTGCCAACCCTGAGCATCAATGTGTTTGCCGGTAACGATATTATCGACGGCGCAGAGGTGAAAACCAGCCAGACGCTGAGCGGCACCACCACCCACGTGGAAGCAGGCCAGTTGGTGACCATCACGCTGAATGGCAAAACCTACACCGCCACCGTGCTGGCAGACGGTACCTGGAGCACCAGCGTATCCGCCGCCGATCTGGGCCAACTGGCTCAGGGCAACAGCACCATTAACGTCACCGTTAGCGATACTTCCGGCAACCCGGCTACAGCAACGCACAACGTGCTGGTCAACACGGCCCTGAGCGGCATCGCCATCGACGTGATTGCCGGTGACGATAAGCTGAACCTGGCCGAAAGCCTGTTGCCATTAGCTATCAGCGGCAGCAGCCTCAATCTGGCCATTGGCGCAAGCGTGACCGTAACGCTGAACGGCAAAACCTACACCGGCATTACGCTGGCGGACGGTTCCTGGAGTGTGCTGGTTCCACCGGCCGATCTGGCGCTGTTGGCAGACGGCAATATCAACCTGAGCGTTTCCGCTGTCGACCAGGCCGGTAACCCGGTCAGCAGCAGCCATACCTTGGGCGTATTTATCCATAACCTGCCAGACGCCACCCTCAATACGCCGTTTGGCGATGGCATCCTGAACGGCACGGAAGCGGGCCAGCCGCAGACCATCACCGGCTCCACCGGCATTACCACGCCGGGGCAAACCGTGTCCGTGATCCTTGGGGATAAAACCTACACCGCCACGGTGGACGGTAGCGGCAACTGGAGCGTCACCGTTCCGGTTGGCGATCTGCAGGCATTGCCGGATGGGACGCCATTGCTCAACGTTGTGGCCACCGATTCTGCGGGCAACAGCAACACCCTGAGTGGCACCGTCGTGGTCGATAAGGTCGCTCCGACCCTCACCATCGGCGTCATTGCCGGGGATGACGTGCTTAACAGCGCAGAAGTGCTGCTTAACCAGACCGTCTCAGGCACCGCCTCCATCGGCGATGCTGGTCGTACCGTAACGCTGACGTTGAACGGTAAGACTTACACCGCAGTGGTTCAGCCTGATGGTTCGTGGAGCACTTCACTGCCAAGCGCCGATCTCACCGCACTGTCCGATGGCAGCTATAACCTGGTCGCCACTTTGACCGATAGCGCCGGTAACAGCACTAGCGTCACCCACGCCATCGGGGTTGATGCCAGCGCGTTGAACGCACCGGTGCTGACCATCGGCACCTTTGCGGGCAACAATATTATTGACGGTGCCGAGGTGCAGGCAACGCAAACCCTGAGCGGCAGCAGCCTGAACGTTGAAGCCGGGCAGATCGTTTCCATCACCCTCAATGGCAAAACCTATACCGCCACCGTGCAGGCAGACGGTTCCTGGAGCACCAGCGTACCGACGGCCGATCTGGCTCTGCTGACCAACGGTAACTTAACGATCACCGCCGACGTCACCGATAAAGCCGGTAACCCGGCCAGCGCCACCCATGATGTTACGGTCGATCTCACCCAGAGCGCCCTGGCGATTGCTCCAATCACTGGCGATAACCAGTTGAACGCCATCGAAGCCGCCGCAGGGATCAGCATCAGCGGGAGTTCCACCAACGTTGCCGCCGGTGCAACCGTCACCATTGCACTGAACGGTAAGTTCTACGAGGCAATAGTGCAGGCCGATGGCAGTTGGACGACAACCGTTCCTTCAGCGGATCTGACAATCCTGGGCGATGGCAAACTGACCGTCACCGTCAGTGCCACCGACGAAGCGGGCAACCTGGTCACCGGTTCGCAGCAGTTGGGCGTGCTGATCAACAGCCTGCCGGTTGCCACCCTGAACACGCCGTTCGGTGATGGCTATCTGAACAAGGCGGAGTCCACCAGCGATCAAACGCTAAGCGGCACCACCGGGGTGAGCGGCAGCGGGCAAACCGTCAGCGTGGTGCTGGGAGGGAAAACCTATACCGGCATTGTCGATAACAACGGCAACTGGAGCGTGAACGTACCAAGTGCCGATCTGGCGGCCCTGCCTGACGGCCCAACCAACATTGGAGTCACCGTCGGCGACGTGGCTGGCAATACCTCCAGCATCAACTCCAGCGCCACAGTCGATCTGACCGTGCCGGTGCTGACCATCAACACCATCAGCGGTGATGACATCATCAACATCGCCGAAAGCCAGCAAGCGCTGCAAATCACCGGTACTGCACCGATCAACGACAGCGGCCAGCCAGTGGTGGTGAAAGTCACCATCAACGGCTTGACCTATAACGGGCTGGTGCTGGCGGATGGCAGTTGGAGCGTCACCATTCCGGCTGGCGATCTGGCTAACCTGCCGAACGGTGCCTCTTCCATCACCGCCACCTTGACCGACGCCGCTGGCAACACCGGCAGCGTCAGCCACGGCATCACCCTGGATACCGACCCGGCCCAGGCGCCGCTGTTGACCATCAACACCCTGTCCGGCGATGACTACCTCAGCCTGGCGGAATCCAACCTGCCGCTGACCATCAGCGGGGGTAGCCAGCGCGTCGAACAGGGGCAACAGGTCACCGTAACGCTCAATGGCAAAACCTACACCGCCATCGTCGGAGCGGACGGCAGTTGGAGCCTGCAGGTTCCGGCTGTGGATGTGGGGGCCTTGCCAGACGGTAAAGACACCCTCACCGCCACGGTTAGCGATACCTCTGGCAACCAGGCTACCGCCAACCACAACCTCACCGTGATCACCGATGCGGGCAATCTGCCACAGCTGTCGGTCAACGTGATTGCCGGTGATGACATCATCAACGCCAATGAGGCGAAAGCTGCCATCATCATCAGCGGGGGATCCAGCCACGTGCAGCCTGGCCAGGTGGTCAGCGTGCTGCTTAACGGCAAAACCTACACCGCCGTGGTACAAGCAGACGGCAGTTGGAGCGCAACGGTGCCATCAGCCGACGTGCAGGCATTGCCGCAAGGTTCGCAGACCGTGACTGCCTCGGTGACCGATATCGCCGAGAACCCGGCCAGCGCTACCCATAACGTCACTGTTGATACCGTGCCGCCGTTGCTGGAGATCGATATCTTCGCTGGTGACGGCATCCTGAACCTGGCGGAAGCACTGCTGGGGCAAGTGTTGAGCGGGCATACCGATCCGGGCCTGACCGTTACCGTCACGCTGGGTGCCAACGTTTATACCGCCCTGGCGGATCCGACGACCGGCGCGTGGAGCGTCAATATCCCAAGCAATATCCTGCAAGGGCTGTTGGATGGTAGCGTGACCATCGGCGTGAGCGTCACCGACGCCGCAGGTAACGGCGTGTCAGACTCCATCACGGTGGCGGTCAATACCCATACGCTGCCATCACTGACGTTGAACCCGCTGTTCGGTGACAATATTCTCAATATTGCCGAACTGGGCATCGCTACGCCAATCGGTGGTGCAGCGGCCAACCTGCTGGTTAACACCCCGGTATTGGTCAAGATTGGCACCTACGTGGTGAACGGTATCGTGAATAACGATGGTACCTGGAGCGCGCTGATCCCAGCCAATGCCCTAGCCTTGCTGGCAGACGGCACCGTGCAGGTGGTGGTCTCCGCCGTGGATGCGGCCGGTAACCCTGCCAGCGCCGGTGGTTCACTGGAGATCCTGTCGCATATCCTGCCGAATCCAACCATTAACCTGCCGTTTGGCGACGGCGCACTGAACCTGGTGGAAGCCGGGGTCAATCAGCTGCTGACCGGCACCACCGGCATTATTGGCAACGGTCAAACGGTGGTAGTCAGCCTCAACGGTAAAGACTACAACGCCACGGTCGGCAACAACGGCCAATGGAGTGTTACACTGCCAACCGCCGATCTGCTGGAACTGTTGGATGGGCCGCACACCATCAGCGTGGTCGCTACGGATAAAGGCGGCAACAGCCACGGCGCGACGTTGGACTTTGACAGCATCCTCACCGGGCTGCCGGTGGCCGGGTTTGACACGCCGTTTATCGATGGCATTGTCAACCATGCCGAAGCCTTGTTGGGCGGAGCCCTCACCGGTTCCACCGGGCTTGCCAGCGACGTAGGCCAGAAAGTGATGGTCAACGTCAACGGCCTGAACCTGGCCGCTACGGTAAATGCCGACGGCAGTTGGACGCTGCCACTCGACAGTGCCACCCTGCTCGGCCTGCCGGATGGCAACTGGCCGATCACGGTGACGGTTACCGATGCAGTGGGTAACACCAGCAGCACCAACGGCGCGCTGGAGATCCTGGTCAACAAGCTGCCGTTGCCAACCCTGGACCTGCCCTTTGGCGATGGCCTGCTGAATATTGCCGAAGCCGCGCTGACGCAAACCCTGACCGGCAAAACCGGGCTGATCGGCAGCGGCCAGATCGTCACGGTGACGGTGGACGAAGGCCTGCCAAATCAGCAGACCTTTACCGCTCAGGCCGATGGACTGGGTGGCTGGTCTCTGCAACTCACCGCAGCACAACTTGCCGTGTTCACCAACGGGCAACATACCATTGAGGTCACCGTCGAGGATCGTGGCGGCAATACGGCCACCACCGCGCCGCTGGACGTTAATGCCCTGCTGACGCTGCCGACTCCTACCATAGTTCCGCCGTTTGGCGTTGACGGTGTGCTGAGCATCAGCGAAGCCGCCGGTGCGCTGACGATCACCGGCACCACCGGGGTAAATGGCTCAGGCCAGGCGGTGAAAGTGGTTATCGATGTCAATGGCGTTAGTTACAACGCGCAGGTTGATATCAACGGCAACTGGTCGTTACCGCTGCCTGCGGCCACCCTGAGCACCTTGCTGGATGGGCCACACGTGCTGACCGTCACGGCGACCGACGCCGCGGGCAACACCAATAGCAGCAGCCTGAACTTCACCAGCGATCTCACTGCACCGGTGCCAACCATCAACACACCGTTCGGTGACGGTTTCCTCAACCTGGCCGAGGCCAACCTGGGGCAAATTCTCACAGGCAGCGCAGGTGATGCGACTACGGTCAGCGTGAAGATTGGGACGCAAACCTTTACCGCACAGGTCAGCGGCGGCAACTGGAGCCTGGCGCTGACTACTCCGCAGTTAAAAGCGCTGGCCGAGGGCGATAATACCATCACCGTGACCGCCACGGATGCCGCTGGCAACCAGGGCACGGCCGGTTCTTCAGTACATATTTCCGTCAACTCGCTGCCGTCTGTCACCATCAGTAACTTTACGGCGGATAACATCATCAACTATGCCGAGAGCCAATCGGTACAGTTGATAACCGGTACCTCCACCAACGTCGCGGTTGGGCAACAAGTGACCGTTACGCTCAATAGCAAAACCTATACCGGTGTGGTGTTGGCCGATGGCAGTTGGAGCGTGTCTGTCCTGCCTGCCGATCTGAAAGCCCTGAGCGGGACGCCAAGCATCACGGCTCAGGTCAGCGATCAGGCCGGGAACGTCGCCGTCGACAACCACAACTTCACCGTTAACCTGACGCCTCCGGGCCAGATCATCACTCTCGATCCGGTGACAGGCGATAACATCGTTAACGCCAGCGAAGTTGGGCTGATCATCAACCTGACCGGTAAAGTGGTTGGCGGGATCGGGCTTGGTCAGGTTGTCACCATTATCGTTGGTGGCTTGCCACTAGGGATCCCGGTGACCACCCTGGCGGATGGCACCTTCAGCACCGTGGTGACCTTCCCGGTTGACGGCAATATCGTGGTTTCGGCCAGCACCACGTTGCTGACACCACTGCCAACGGTATTTACCGCCAGTGAAACCGTGTTGGTCGATCGCATTCCACCAACGCTCACCATCAATACCTTCGCGGGTAACGACGTGTTGAACGCCAGTGAAAGCTCAGTCGCCCAGGCGATCTCCGGTACCGCTTCGGTTTCGGAAGCGGGCCGCATTGTCACCGTCACGCTGAACGGCAAAACCTACAGTGCGCAGGTCAGTGGAGCCGGCACCTGGTCGGTCAACGTGCCACCGGCAGATCTGGTTAACCTGCCGCAGGGCAGTAGCACCATTAATGCCACCCTGTCCGACGCGGCAGGCAACACCACGCCAGCAACGCATGTCATTACTACCGATACCACGGCACCACTGCTGTCGGTCGATCTGCTGACCGGGGACAATATCCTGACGCTGGCAGAAGCCCTGCTCGGCCAGACATTGACCGGGACTGGCGGCATTGGCGAAACCGTCACCGTTACGTTAGGGCCGTTGACCGCCAGCGTGGTGGTTGGCCCGGATGGCAAATGGAGCATTCCGCTGCCGTCGCTCAATCTGCAAAGCTTGACCGATGGGCCGCAGATCATCGGCGTCACGCTGACCGACACCGCTGGCAACAGCAGCCATACCGACGTAACGCTGAACGTGGCGTTGAACAAAACGCTCGGCGCGGGGGTTAACGCCCTGTTTGGCGGTGATGGCGTGCTGAACCTGGCCGAATCGCTGCTGACTCAGGTGATCAGCGGTAACGCCACTGGCGATTACAACGGTGCGGTGGTGCATGTCACCGTTGCCGGGATAACGCTGGATGCCAACGTGGGCGGCAACGGCCAGTGGAGCGTCTCACTGCTGCCAAGCCAACTGAGCCTGTTGGGTGACGGTCTGGCACAGATACAGGTGCAAATCGTTGATTCCCACGGCAACGTGGTCAACGACCTGATCGATATCGATGTCCTTACGCAGAACCTGCCGGTGATCGGCCCGGTCACCGCCTTTGGCGATGGCCTGCTGAATGCGGTTGAAGCCGGTGTGTCTCAGACCATCAGCGGGGTGATTAACGGCCTTGGTATCGGCGGCGGCAGCGTTAGCGTCAGCCTGGGCACCAAAACCTATACCGTTAGCGTGGGCGCGGGCGGTGTCTGGAGCCTGTCGATCCCACCGCTGGATCTGGCTGCCCTGAGCGACGGCAATCTGGCGCTGGGCGTCTCGGTGACCGACTCTGCTGGTAACGTGGTGAGTAAAAACATCGATATCACCGCTATCATCCACAATCTGCCGCATATCGTGCTGGATCCGATCTTTGGCGACGGTATCCTCAACGTGGCCGACCTGCTGCTTAACCAGACCATCAGCGGCACCGTCACCAATCTGGCGAAGGGTGCCACCATCAATCTGGATATTGCCGGTTCGCAAACGCTGACGGCCACCGTAGGCGACGGCGGCAAATGGAGCGCCACCGTCACGCCGGATATCCTCGGTATCCTGCAAGGGCTGGGCAACGGTAACTTTACCGTCACCGCCTCGGCGACCGACTCGGTGGGTAACACCACCAGCGCCACCGCCGGGCTACAGCTGGATGTCAAACTGCCGGTGATCACGCTCGATCCGCTGTTTGGCGGTGATGGCTTCCTCAACGCGGCGGAAGCGTTGGTGGCACAAACCGTCAGCGGTACCGTGGCCTTCGCCAGCGCCGGTGCGCAGGTGCAGGTTTCTCTTGGCGGTAAAAACTTCCTGACCACCGTCGGTGCCGACGGCAAGTTCAGTCTGGTGCTGCAACCTGCCGATCTGCATACCCTGCTGGACGGCAATATCAACGTTGGCGTTTCGGTGCTGGATGGTTCCGGTAACACCGGCGTGCTGAATACGGCGATTGATGTGATCGTCAACAAGCTGCCAACGCTGGCGCTGAACCCGCTGTTTGGCGGCGACGGCTTCCTCAATGCGGCCGAAGCGTTGCTGACCCAGACCATCAGCGGGACCACCACCAATGCGGCGGCAGGTTCCCAGGTGGTGATCAAGGTCGGTACGCTGCAACTGAACGCCACGGTCGGTGCCGACGGTAGCTGGAGCGCCACCATCAATCCGCTGCAGTTGGCGGATCTGGCGGCGGGCAATCTGATCGTCAGCGCCACGGTCACCGATCCGGCAGGTAACTCCAGCGGTGCCAGCGTAGGCCTCAACGTGGCGACCATTCTGCCAACGCTGACGCTGAACCCTCTGTTTGGCGACGGCACGCTGGATCTGAGCGATCTGCTGTCACCGCAGATCCTGAGCGGCAACGCTGGTAACGTGTCGGCCGGGACCACCATCACTCTGACGCTGGGCAGTCACACCTACACCACCAGCGTCGATGCCACCGGCAAATGGCAGTTGCCGATCCCAGCTCTTGATCTGCAAGGGCTGTTGGATGGCCTGACCAACGTCACCGCCAGCCTCACCGATGCGGCAGGTAACACCGTGAGCAAGGTCAGCCCGCTCAACGTGCTGATCAACGCCCTGCCAACCCTGACGCTGGATCCGCTGTTCGGCGGCGATGGCCTGCTGAATGCGCTGGAAGCGACCGGCAACCAGATCATCAGCGGGCACGCTACCAACGCACCGGGCTCTACCATTCAGGTTCATCTGGGCAGCAATACCTTCACCACCCAGGTGAAAGCGGATGGTAGCTGGTCACTCAGCCTGACGCCGCTCAACCTGTCCAGCCTGCTGGACGGCAATCTGTCACTGGGCGTTTCGGTCACCAACTCCGCAGGAAAAACCGGCAGCATCAGCGCCGATCTGGGTGTGGGTATCCACAACCTGCCGACCGTCAGCCTGGGCAGTCTGTTTGGCGATGGTTTCCTCAACCTGAGCGAAGCCAACCTGAACCAGCTGATCGGCGGCACCACCACCAACGCCATCGGCGGTAGCGTCAGCGTTAATGTGGGGGGACTGGTATTGACCGCCGCCGTAGGCAACGACGGGAAATGGAGCGTCAGCGTTCCTACCCTGAACCTGGTCAATCTGGCTGATGGGCCATTGTCGGTCGGCGTTACCGTCACCGACCGCTACGGTAACACCAGCTCGGCCAACGCCAACGCTACGGTGAAAATCCACGCGCTGCCGCTGTTGGGTATTGATGCTCTAGGGACTCTGACGGGTGCGCTGGGCATTCTGACCAACGGCCTGACCGTCAGCGGTACCAGCCTGAACGTGCAGCAAGGCGCGAAAGTCAGCGTCACCTTGCTGGGCAGTACGCTGCTAGGCACCGTAGACGCCACCGGTCATTGGTCGGTGAAATTCGACACCACCAACGCCCTCAAGGGTCTAAATGTGCTCAACCTGATCCCTACTCTGTTGGGCACCGTAGTGGCAGCTTCGGTCACCGACCTGGCGGGTAACGGGGTTAGCGTCTCTGCAGGGCTGACATCCGGTATCGAATTGCCACTGCTGCTGACGGCCAACGCGGCGGTCGAAACGCTGTCACTGGATACGTCGGGTTCCGAAAACACCAGCACCGACAGCGCGACCGATCTCACTACAGTACAGCATGCTCAGGTAGCCGCCGTGCAACACACCACGACAGAAACCAGCACGCCAACCAGCGAGGTCAGCAGTACCCAGACCACCACGGAGACCAGCGAGCCAGTCACCAGCACGCTGGTGGTGAACCCAACGCTGCCGGTTGATACCGCTGGTGTTACCACGGTTGAGGACACCACCTTCAGCATTGGCGGCGTCACCATCAATCTGGCGGATGGCACTACTGCCAGCGGCGACACCATCCACGGCAGCAGCGGTAACGATGTGATCCACGTCAACGCCCTCGACTTCCTGTCGATCGACGGCGGCGCGGGTATCGACACCCTGGAGCTGGATGGCAACAACCTCAACCTGGATCTGACGGCGCTGGGCCTGAAGGTGCAACACATCGATATCTTCGATTTGGGCACCAGCGGCACCAACAGCATCACGCTGGATCTGCACGAGGCGCTGAACGTCAAGGATGCGGCCAGTGACAACCTGCTGATCAAGGGCAGCGTCGGTGACCAGGTCAATCTGACCCAGGCCGAAGGCGGCACCTGGAGCTCGGTGGGCCAACGGACGGTCGATGGCCAAGTGTTCGACGTTTACCACAACTCCGCCCTTGAAAGCGGCAACACCCTGGGAGATGTCCTGGTGCAACAAGGCCTGCACGTCAATCTGGTGTAGTACCCGGCCCATCCGTCAGCCACTGGCTCGTACGCAGCGAGCCAGTGGCATGGGAATGACAGAGTTCAGGCCAAGGCAGTGCGGCGGTTCCGTTCGGGAGACGGGCCGCCGAAATTAACGATCGTCACAATAACAAAGCCGAAACGGCAACCCAGCGCAGTTATCGGCATAGATGTGGTAGCGATAATGAAAAGACACCTTTATGGCATGGATGGAACTCGGCTCACGCTACGGCGTGCGGCCACAATCGGACTGTTTTTGGGCGGACTAGGCGGGCTGACAGGTCAGACTCTCGCCGCACCGCAGGTCGAATTTAACTGGCAAGCAGCACCGACAGAACGTTCGGTCATGACGCTGACGTTACAGGATGCGATCCTGCGAGCCTTTGCTCGTAACCCGCAGATCGCCCAGGCTTCGGCGCAGATTAACGTGGGTAAGGCCGATCTGGCGCTGGCACAAAGCGCCTGGTTCCCGCAAATTGCCCTCAACAGCAATTTTGGCAAATCCAGCCAGACCGACTCCTCTGGCACCTTGAACAACAACGCCTCGGCAGGCGTGACCCTGAATCAGTTGCTGTATGACTTCGGCAAAACCAGCGGCAGCATTGAGGAACAAAATAACCTCTCCGACGCCTATCGCTACACGCTGTACCAAACCATGACCGAGGTGGGCCAACAAACGCTGCAGGCTTACCTACAGGTCAAGCGCTATCAGGACTTGGGTACAGCGGCGGAGCGCAACCTGGTGTCACTGAACCGGGTCAAGGAAATTGCCGAGCTGCGGGCCAATGCTGGCCTCAGTTCACAATCCGACGTGTTACAGGCGCAAACCCGCATCGCCGGGATGAACGCCACGCTGGAACAGTATCGCGCCCAACACCGTTCGGCCCTGGCGCAGCTTTCCGTACTGACCGGCGTCGTGCCGGATAAATTGCCCGACCTGCCGCAACAACTGTTGCAACAGAAAATCACCCTCAAGTCGCTACCCTATCAAAAAAGCAATGCGGTGCTCAGCGCGCAGGCCAAGCAGGAAGCCGCGACCCAGCGCATCCGCCAGGCCGAAGCGCAGCACTGGCCTACCATCTCGGTCCAGGCTGGCCGCACCCGCTATGAGAGTGATGGCAAAGACGCCCAATCCTATTGGAACGATCAGCTGCAGCTCGTAGTGCAGGCACCGATCTATCAGGGCGGCGCGGTCAATGCCAAGGTCGATGCCGCCGAGGGCGATCGCCAGGCGGCACAGGCTCAGGTCGAGGCCGCCAAGCTGGATATGAACCAGAAAGCCTCCACCGCCTATGCGGACCTGATCGGTGCCCAGCAGCGAGAGCTTGCCGGTGCACAGCAGTTGAGCAGCGCGGATTACACCCGAAGCGTCTACCAGGACGAGTACAAGCTCAGCAAGCGCAGCCTGAACGACCTGCTCAGCGTGGAACAAGACGTGCTACAGGCAGAAAGCTCACGCGTTATCGCCCTGTACGACGGCTGGGACGCGGCGGTGCGCTACGCCTCCGCGGTCGACAACTTATTGGATATGTTGGGTATCGAGCGCCAACGAGCCAGTGGCGACAGCTTACCGTCGCTGTAGTCTGAATGATTTGCCAGGAGCGCTTATGTCACAACCTGCTTCACTCGAAGCCTGGATCGCAGCCATGGCCCGAGCGGCCAACGGCTACGGTCTGGCTGTCGATATCAAATCCGTCCGCCAGCAAATGCGCTGGTATGAACAACTGCCAGCCCCGCGCCGCCTGGAACGCCTGGGCCACCTGATGGGGCTTAGCGTCAGCTTGCAGCCACGGGAGAAAGTCCGCTGGCGCAACGAGATCCTGCCCGCACTGATCGAGATCGACGACGGCGGCCTGATGGTGATCGAATCCCTCGATAGTGAGGGTAAGGCGCTGTATTGGCTCAACGACAGCGGCGACGTGCAACGAGAGGCCGAGCTGGTGGAGCTGCTGCTGAAAGGGCAAGGCACCATTGTGCTGCTGGGGGCGGCGAAGCGCGGGCAGGATGCGCGCATCGACGACTTCGTACAGCCCTATCGCAAACACTGGTTCTGGCAACATTTTCGCGGGGCAAAACGGCAAATCGGCGAGATCTCGCTGGCATCGATCATCAGCAACGTGCTGGCACTGGCCGGTATTCTGTTTTCGATGCAGGTCTATGACCGGGTTATTCCGGCCCAGTCTTACTCCACCTTATGGGTACTGTTCTTTGGGGTGCTGATCGCGGCAGCGCTGGAGTATGCCATCCGCCTGTCGCGCACCGTGATCTCCGATCTGATGGGCAAGAAAATCGACCTGAAGATCTCAGGCATGCTGTTTGCCCGCGCCTTGGCGATCAAAAACGAAGCGCGGCCAAAATCGACAGGCTCGTTTATCTCGCAGTTGAGGGAGATCGATCAGGTACGGGAATTGCTGACTTCCACCACCGTGGGCGCGGCGGCGGATATGCCCTTCGTGCTGCTGTTCCTCGCCATTATGGCGCTGGTTGGTGGCCCGCTGGTGTTTATCCCGATGCTGGCGATCCCGCTGATCGTCATTCCTGGCATCTTGCTGCAATGGCCGATGGCCAAGCTGGCGAAGGAAGGCATGCGGGAAAGCGCTCTGCGCAACGCGGTGCTGGTTGAGTCGATCGAAGGGGTTGAGGATATCAAGGCACTACAAGCCGAGCCCTACTTCCAGCGCCAATGGGAGCAGACCCACGCGGTCAGTGCCAACATCGGTATGCAGCAGCGGCTGTGGGGCGCGCGGCTCAGCGGTTGGGCCTCAACGGTGCAGCAGTTGACCTATGCCGGGATGCTGGTGTTTGGCAGCTATCTGGTGCTCGCCGGCGATATCACTACCGGTACCATGGTGGCCTGTAGCCTGCTTTCCTCACGCACCATCGCCCCCCTGATGCAGTTGACCATGGTGTTCTCACGCTGGCAGCACGCCAAAACCGCCATGACCGGCCTTGACGATCTGTTGAAGAAGCCGCTCGATAAACCGGAAGAGGGCAAGATGGCTCATTGCCCGGTGCTCAGCGGCCATTTCCAACTGCGCAATCTGCAATACAGCTACGACGTGGAGAAAGGGGAAAACTCGATCACCGTCAATAATCTGGAGATCAAACCCGGCGAACGGGTAGCGATCCTCGGCAAGGTCGGCGCGGGGAAATCGACGCTGCTGAAGCTGCTCTCCGGTCAAGCCAGCGCCACCCGGGGCAAGGTGATCATCGACGGGGTCGACATCAGCCATATCGATCCCAGCGATGTACGCCGCCAACTGGGCTTTCTCTCGCAGGAGTCGCGGCTGTTTTTCGGCAGCCTGCGCCAGAACCTGATGCTCGGCCACCCTCATGCTACCGAATCGGAAATGCTTCAGGCGCTGCGGATCTCGGGGGCACTGAGCCTGGTGCAACAAGATGCCGCCAGCCTGGATCGCATTATTCATGAAGGAGGCCGCGGCCTGTCCGGCGGCCAGCGCCAGATGGTGTTGTTGAGCCGTATGATCCTGCGTAACCCGCAAATCGTGCTGCTGGATGAACCCACCGCCTCCATGGATGAACAGTTGGAAGAGTACGTGATCCGCCAGATGCACGGCTGGCTCAGCGGCCGCACGCTGGTGCTGGTCACCCATCGGCCAGCGCTGTTGAAGCTGGTAGATCGCATTGTGGTGCTGGATAACGGCCGCGTGGTGGCCGATGGGCCAAAGGATCAGATCCTGCAGGCAGCCAATAAGCCGATCAATAAAGAACAGGGCGTAGCATGAGGAGCAAGCAATGAGCAATATCACCATGCAAGACGATCTGGCACGCCAGGGGCGGCGGCATTCCTCGGTACTTTGGTTGACGCTGTTGGGAATGATCCTGTTTGTGGTCTGGGCCTATTTTGCCCTGCTCGATGAGGTCACCGTCGGCACCGGCAAGGTTACGCCCTTAAGCCGGGCACAGCTGATTGAGAGCCTGGACGGTGGGATTATCGACCACCTGTATGTGCATGAAGGGGACATCGTCAACAAGGGCCAGAAACTGGCGCAGTTGGATGTGAAACGCTTCCAGTCCAACTATGGCGAGGCCTTTTCCCGCGTACGCACCCTGCGCGCCTCCGCCGAACGCCTGCGTTCCGAGCTGACCGGCGAGCCATTGCAGTTCAGCGCCGATACCTTGAAGGAGCCAAGTCTGGTGGCCCGTGAACGCCAGCTGTACGAGTCTCGCAAGCGTAATCGCGATGAGACCGTCAGCAACCTGCAACAGTCGATGCAGTTGGTCCAGCAGGAGTTACGCATGACCGAACCGCTAGTCGCCAAAGGGGCTGCCGGCCAGGTTGAAGTCATCCGTCTGCGGCGGCAGGTCAGCGAACTGCGCGGCAAGATTGACGAAGCAATTAACCAGTATGCCGTGCGGGCGCGTGAGGAGCAGGTAAAAAACAACGCCGATCTCGACGCCCAGTTAGAGCTGGTGAACGGTAAGGAAGATCAGTTGGAGCGTGCCACCATGGTTTCGCCGGTGCGTGGGATCGTCAAAGACATTCAGGTGACCACCGTGGGCGGCGTGTTGCAGCCGGGCGGTAAGCTAATGGAGATCGTGCCGTTGGAAGATCAGTTGCTGATCGAAACCCGTATCAATCCACGAGATATCGCCTATATCCGCCCTGGCCTGCCAGCCACCGTCAAGGTGACCGCCTATGATTCGTCGATCTACGGCAACCTGAATGGCGAGGTGGAGAAAGTTTCCCCGGATACCCTTCAGGACGAGGTCAAACGTGACCAGTATTACTACCGGGTTTACGTGCGCACCAAGCAGGCGGAGCTGATGAATAAGGCGGGTAAGAAGTTCCCGATCGTGCCGGGAATGGTGGCCAGCGTGGAGATCAAAACCGGGCAGAAAAGCGTGCTGGATTACCTGATCAAGCCGCTGAACAAGGTGAAAGAGTCGTTGCGGGAACGTTGATGCCCCCTCACCCCAACCCTCTCCCACAGGGAGAGGGAGCTGATAGCCCCTGCTCTGTTGGGAGAAGGAGGTCATTTCAGCAACCTCTGATTGTCACTTCAACCATTGGTGCTTATGTAGAATCACTACATTTTAAGTCCCACTCGATCGGTCCCCTCTCCCTGTGGGCTGAGGAATCCCCACTAATTTTTTCTTAGTGGTTTCAGAGAACTAGAGCGAGTGTTTTACGATCAATCTGTTCCATTTTGGTCGTAAATTGGCAGTGAGAGAATGACGAACCACTTCTTCTCGTCTGCTTGAGGCTATTTTTTAGTCCGCTTTTGGCTAAAAAACAGCCTATTTCTCATCTCGATTTTTCTGGGGATTCCTCAGCCCTGTGGGAGAGGGAGCTGATAGCCCCTGCTCTGTTGGGAGAAGGAGGTCATTTCAGCAACCTCTGATTGTCACTTCAACCATTGGTGCTTATGTAGAATCACTACATTTTAAGTCCCACTCGATCGGTCCCCTCTCCCTGTGGGAGAGGGTTAGGGTGAGGGGCAGATCTCCGAGCTAAAATCAATCACCCAAAAAACTCACTGCCCGCGCCGAGCCCTGCCCACCGCTTCACCCAACTGCCACACCGCCATCGAATAATGCACGCTGTGGTTATAGCGGGTGATGGCGTAGAAGTTCGGCAGGCCGTACCAGTATTGATAACGGTTGCCCATATCCAGGCGCAGCAGGCTGACCTGCTGATTACCTTCCAACGAGCCTTGCGGCGTCAACCCAGCCGCAGCCAGCGTAGCGACCGAATAATTGGTTTTAAAACCGGTCTCTAAACCAGGAGCCTGGCCATTAGCCGGCACCGCCACCGTTGCCCCACGCGTCCAGCCATGAGCTTTGAAGTAGTTGGCTACGCTGCCGATGGCATCCACCGGATCCCACAGGTTGATATGGCCGTCGCCGTTGAAGTCAACCGCATAGCTCTTGAACGACGAAGGCATAAACTGGCCATAGCCCATCGCACCGGCGTAGGAGCCGCGCAGGGAAAGCGGATCGTCACCTTCGGCACGCGCCATCAGCAAGAAGGTAGCCAACTCACCGCTAAAGTACTCGGCACGGCGTGGGTAGTTAAACGACAGCGTCGCCAACGCATCGATAATGCGCGTTTTGCCCATCACCCGGCCCCAACGGGTTTCCACCCCAATAATGCCCACGATAATTTCTGGCGGTACACCGTAAACCTGATAGGCGCGCTGGAGATCCGCCTCATATTTATTCCAGAACACCACCCCGTTCTGCACGTTATCCGGCGTCAGGAACTTGTTGCGATAGCGGATCCAGGCGCCGTTTGGCGACGTCGCTGGCTTGCCAGCGGGTGCCTGCTTATCCATCAGAGCCACCAACCAGTCCAGCTGTTTGGCCTGGGCCAGTACGTCATGCAACTGCTGGCGCTCAAAGCCGTGCTCCTGCACCATCTTGTCGATAAAGCGCGCCGTCGCCGGATTATTGGCAAAGTCGCCGCCCAACGGATGAATGGCATGCTCCGGTTCAAGCACAAAACCACTCTGCACCAGGCTATCTGGGGGGGCCAGTTGCTCGGTAGGTTTAGGCTCGCTGCTACAGGCAGCCAGCAAAGGGATCAGGGGTAAAAGCGTAACCAGATGACGCATCGGATATCCATATAGGCCAGGCAAAAATAGTTGTCGCTATGTTAAGCCATTGTCTGGCGCGAACAAACAGGAATCTGGTTCCCGGCGGCCTCATTTTGTTCACAAAATATCCAGCTGAAAAGCAAGGGCACATATACACTTACTAGTGCTTACCTTTATCAAGGCGATACCCGTTCAACGCCACTACGCCCGGTTGTTTCATTACCTCTGGGAACTGGCGCAATCAACGTGTTTTCTCTCCAAAACAGCACACGAGGAATAACGTATATGAGTAAGCTCCCCGATCAAGAACCGCCACGCCGTGCCCTGCTAAAACGTACCGCAGCCCTTTCAGTATTAGCTATGACCGGCATTGCCGGTTTCACCGCACCTTCAGTGGCCTTTGCCGCCGCGATGACCAAAGAACAGCGCGATAAAATGACGCCGGACGACATCATCGCCAGCTTTAAACAAGGCAATATGCGCTTTCGGGAAGGCAAAATGCAGCAGCATGACTATGTCGCCCAGAAGCAGGCCAGCGCTCAGGGGCAGTTCCCAGCAGCAGTCATTTTAAGCTGCATTGACTCACGCGCCCCGGCAGAAATTCTGTTTGACGTCGGCATTGGCGAAACCTTTAACGCACGCGTTGCTGGTAACATTCAGAATGACGACATTCTGGGCAGCATGGAGTTTGCCTGTGCTGCTGCCGGAGCAAAAGTGGTCCTGGTGATGGGGCACACCGCCTGTGGTGCGATAAGAGGCGCTATCGAGAATGTCGAGCTGGGTAACCTGACCGGATTACTCAACAAGATCAAACCGGCCATCGACAAAACCGAATTCAAAGGCGACCGCAGCGGTAGCAACTATGATTTTGTTGATGCCGTCGCCAAAACCAACGTCGAGCTGACCATCGCCGATATCCGCAAAAACAGCCCGGTGCTGAAAAAGCTGGAAGAGGAAGGAAAAATCAAGATTGTGGGCAGCATGTACCATCTGGACGGCGGCAAGGTTGAGTTTCTCGCTTAACCCTTAGGTAACCCCTCACAACAGCGGTGGGCATTGGCTCGCCGCTGCTTATAACTCTTCTTGAGTATCAATGCATTACATCTTGTTTCAATAATTATTCTGCTAATTATTAAAAATCCCTCTTTTGATCAAACAAGCCCCCAGTCATCAACATAGAATTCACAAAAAATTAAACTCATCAAGGATAGGGTTTTACATGGAAATTAAGGTTAATGGCCGTTTGGTCGCACTGAGCAACATCCCACCAGAGACTCCCCTGCTGTATGTCCTACGCAACGATCTACAACTCAACGGCCCCAAGTATGGCTGTGGCCTGGGCGAATGCGGCGCCTGTACCGTACTGATCGACGGCGTTGCGACCCGTTCTTGTTCCACCCCGTTGTCTGCTGCCCAGGGGAAAGCGGTCACCACGCTGGAAGGGCTAAGCCATGAAGGCCATTTACACCCGGTGCAACAGGGCTTTATCGATGAACAGGCCGCACAGTGTGGCTACTGCACCAACGGCATGATTATGACGCTGGTGGCGCTGTTTGAACGCGATCCCCAAGCCAGCGAGCAACAGATCAAAAACGAATTAGCCTTCAACCTGTGCCGTTGCGGTACCCATCTGGAAATTCTGGCTGCGGCGCAACAGGCCAAGCGGCTTCTGGCCGAGCGCGGTGCCCAATGATGGAGATGCAAATAACCCGTCGCCGCCTACTGCAGGCGGGTGGCGTAGTGATGGTCAGCAGTCTGTTACCCTTCAACGCGCTGGCGAGCAGCCCTGCAGCCACTGGTAAAGCGATCCCCCTGGACCGTATCAGCAGCTTTATTGCCCTCAGTGCCGATGGCAAAGTGACCGCGTTTAACGGCCACGTCGATCTCGGCACCGGCATACGCACCTCACTGGCACAGATTGTCGCCGATGAACTGGACGTGGCTTTCGACGATGTCACGCTGATCCTGGGCGATACCAATCGCACGCCCGATCAAGGCCCAACCATCGCCAGCGCCACCATTCAGGTAACCTCGGTTCCCCTGCGTCAGGCGGCTGCGCAGGTGCGACAATTGCTGGTGGAACTGGCCGCTATTGCCTTCAAGCGCCCGGCCACACAGCTGACAACCGCCAATGGCTTCGTGTTTGCCCCAGATGCCCCCTCAGCCCGCCTGAGCTACGCCGAACTGGCGCGTGGGCAGGATCTGCATCTGCCGCTGGACAGCAATGTGGTGCTGAAAAGCCCGCAAAGCGGCCAGTATGTGGGCAAACCGGTGGCACGCGTCGATATTCCAGCCAAGGTTCGCGGCCAACTGACCTATGTGCACGATATGCGCCTACCAGGCATGTTACATGGGCGGGTAGTGCGCCCGCCTTATGCCGGAGCAGACAGCAGTGCACCATTGGGAAAAGCGATGATTTCCGTCGATCGGGGATCCATCGCCCACCTGCCCGGTATTGTCAAACTGGTGGTCATCAATGACTTTATCGGCATCGTCGCCGAGCGTGAGGAGCAGGCGATCGCAGCCATGCGCCAACTAAAGGTGCAATGGCAACCCTGGGCCGGGTTACCGGATCTGTCTTTGGATAAGCTGCACGCGACGCTGGAAGCCATGCCGAAAGCCGAGCGAATTCTGCGCGACGATCCTGGCACCACCGACGCCCTTGCCGCAGTCGCAACGCAGGTCAATGCCGACTACGTCTGGCCTTATCATTTGCATGCCTCTATCGGCCCTTCCTGTGCCGTGGCCGAGGTAAATGCGCATCAGGTGGAAATCTGGTCCGGTACGCAAAACCCCCACGACCTGCGCAAAGACATTGCCAAATTGCTTGGCCGTGAGCCGGAGCAGGTGCATATCAACCGCATGGAAGCTTCCGGCTGCTATGGACGTAACTGTGCCGACGACGTTTCTGCAGATGCGGCCTTACTGTCACATGCCACCGGCAAGCCAGTGCGGGTGCAGTTGATGCGCGAGCAGGAGGCGGGTTGGGAACCAAAAGGTACCGGGCAATTGATCCGCGTACGTGGCGGGCTGGATGCCAATCATCAGGTCGCCGCCTACGAGCTGAGAACCAGCTATCCCTCCAACAATGCCGTCACCCTGCCGCTGGTATTAACCGGCAAGGTTGCCAATCGGCCAGACGTACAGCAGATGGGGGACCGTACTGCCGTGCCGCAATATGAATATCCGCATATGCGGGTGATTGCGGAAGATGCAGCGCCCATCGTGCGGGCTTCCTGGATGCGTGGCGTGTCGGCGCTGCCGAACGTGTTTGCCCATGAAAGCTGGATCGACGAGTTGGCCTACCTCGCCAAACAGGATCCGATCGCCTATCGGCTGCAATATTTAACCGATCCGCGCGCCATTACGTTGATCCACGCGCTGAAAAAACAGGCCAACTGGCAGGATGGCCCCGCCCATCATAATCCGGTGGTCGAGGATCAAGAGGAGGTCAATGGTCGAGGTTTCGCCTATGCCCGTTACTTCCACAGCAAATTCCCCGGGTTTGGTGCCGCCTGGGCAGCCTGGGTCTGCGATCTCAGCGTTAATCGCCGCAACGGGCAGATCACACTGAACAAGATCTACGTGGCCCACGACTGCGGGCAAATCGTCAATCCGGCCGGGGTGCGCCATCAGGTGCATGGCAACATCATCCAGTCGGCCAGCCGGGTCCTGAAAGAGTTTGTCACTTTTGACAGCAGCGGTGTGACCTCACTGGATTGGGGCGGTTATCCCCTACTACGGTTTGACGAACTGCCAGAGGTGGATATCCAACTACTGGATAACCCGCATGAACCGCCGATGGGAGCAGGGGAATCCGCCTCCGTACCGAGCGCTGCCGCCATCGCCAATGCGTTATTTGATGCGCTGGGCGTCAGGCTGCGCGAAGTCCCCTTCACCCCGGAACGGATCCTGAAGGCTTTAGCTACCGCCACCTCTTCCAGCCATGCAAACGGGTAACATATTATGCACAAGATAAAGAAAATCGCCGGGCTGGGCGCGCTGGCCGTTGCCATCATCGTTGCCGTGGGGGCGATTGCCACCTGGCAGCCAGAAATGGTGCAAATCGATCGCCTGGATACCCATAACTTCAGCCAGGCGCAGATTGAAAAAGGTGAGCGTCTGGCCGCCGTTGGTGATTGTGCGGTTTGCCACACGCGCCCCGGTGGCGAACGCAATACCGGCGGGCTGGCAATGGAAATCCCGTTCGGTACCATCTATACCAGCAATATTACGCCCGACCTGGAAACGGGGATTGGCGGATGGTCCTATCCCGCCTTTGAGCGCGCCATGCGCCACGGGGTCGATCGCCAGGGCAATTACCTCTACCCGGCATTCCCCTATACCGCATTTACCCGCACCAGCGACGAAGATCTCAAGGCACTGTACGCCTACCTGATGACGCAGCCAGCGGTGCACTACCAGCCGCCGAAAACCTCATTACATTTCCCGTTCAATATCCGTCAGGGGATCGTGACCTGGAACTGGCTCTATCTGACGCCCGGTGCCATGCAGCCAGACGCAAGCCAGAGTAAAGAGTGGAACCGGGGGGCCTATCTGACGGAGGGACTGGGCCATTGCAGCGCCTGCCATTCGCCACGAAACTTCCTGTTTGGGGAGCAAGGGGGCAGTAAACATTTGAGCGGTGGTGTCGCAGAGGGCTGGACCGCTCCGGCCCTGACCGCCAACGCTCAGTTACCGCTGGCCTGGAGCCAGCAGGATCTGCTGACCTTTATGCAAACCGGCTACTCCGCTAACCACGGTGTGGCTGCTGGGCCGATGGCACCGGTGATCGAGGAAGGCCTTTCTCAGTTGCCGCCAGAGGATTTGCAGGCGATTGCCACCTATTTGCGCTCTTTCCATTCTCAGGATGAAAGCCTCTCGGGTAAGGCCGCAGAGATCAACCGGTTGGCAGAGCAAAGGGTTGAGCCGCTGACTTCACAGGGATCACGGATTTTCTCCGGTGCCTGTATGGCTTGCCACTCTCAGGAGAAAGGCGCGCAGATGCAGGGCGTACGCCCTTCCCTGGCCCTGAACAGCAACCTGTATAGCAGCAGCCCGGATAATGCCATCCGCGTGGTGCTTTCCGGTATCCAGCAGCCGGCCAAAGGCGAGTTAGGCTATATGCCTGCGTTCCGTTATAACCTCAACGACGAGCAAATCGCCGCGCTGCTGAACTATCTACGGCAGGACTTTACCAAGCAGAAACCGTGGCCTGATTTGCAGCAGCGGGTGACTGAACTGCGGGCGGAGACTGACCCCTCACCCCAACCCTCTCCCACAGGGAGAGGGGGCTGAACGGAGCGCGTGGCAGGGAGCAAAGTTATTCTGTAACTATTTGATAGTTAATTTGTAGCACGCTTACTCCCATTCCCAATTGACACTGCGTTGTCGTCAGCACAGGAGTTAGTCTGTAAACAATTGATGTAAAGACAATTTACTATAATTAAGTGGTGGCTCGATCGGTCCCCTCTCCCTGTGGGAGAGGGTTAGGGTGAGGGGTCCAGAAGCTACTTCTGTAACTTGGCCAACAGCGTTTTACGGGTAATGCCGAGCTGTTTGGCCGCCTCGGTCTTGTTACCGGCGGTTTGTTCCAGCGCCGCCAAAATCGCCTGTTTCTCGACCTGCTCCAACGGCTGGATCGCTTGGCCACATTGGCGATCCGGCTGCACATCGACGCACTGGCTGATACTCAGCGGCAGCTCTTTTTCACTGATAAAGTCCCCACTCAGCAGGATCACCCCGCGCTCAACGCTGTTCTCCAGCTCACGCACGTTGCCCGGCCAGGGGTATTTCAGCAGCATATCCATCGCCAGCGGGGTGAATCCTTTAACCGGCTTACGGTTACGCTCGGCAAATTTGGCCAGAAAATGCATTGCCAACAGGGGAATATCTTCGCTGCGCGCCCTCAGCGGCGGGCTGTCCACCGTCACCACGTTCAGCCGATAGTAGAGATCCTGGCGGAACCTGCCAGCCTCCACGTCCGCCAACAGATCCCGGTTAGTCGCTGCGATCAGACGTACATCCACCGACAGGGTCTGATTACTGCCCACCCGCTGGATCTCCCTCTCCTGGATCGCCCGCAGTAATTTTGCCTGCATCAGCGGCGAGACTTCTCCAATCTCGTCCAGGAACAGCGTACCCTGGTCAGCCTCCATAAATCGCCCTTCCCGGCGTTTATCGGCACCGGTAAATGCCCCTTTCTCATGACCGAACAGCTCCGACTCCAGCAGAGATTCGCTCAAGGCGGCGCAGTTAATGCTCACCAATGGCCGCTCCTTGCGCAGGCTGTTGGCGTGTACGGCCCGGGCTATCAGCTCCTTGCCGGTGCCGGATTCGCCGCTGATCAACACCGTCGCTTCGGAAGGGGCGATCATGGCGATCATTTCCAGCAGCTTGCGCATCGGTTCACTGCGGCCAATAAAATTTTGCTGATCGAACCGCAAACGCTGCTTCAGATCCTGGTTCTCGCTCTTTAACGAGGTATGCTCCAGCGCGCGTGCCAGCGTGAGCTGCAACGTATCGAAATCGAGAGGCTTGGTCAGATAGTCATAAGCCCCCGCCTTTATCGCTTCCACGGCAGACTCCACGTTGGAGTAGGCGGTCATGATCAGGATCGGGATCGCCGGGTTATAGCTTTTGATGGCCTTCAGCGCCGCGATGCCGTCCATTTCCGCCATCCGCACGTCGCTCAGGATCAGATCGAACGGCTGTGCCCTGACCTGTTCCAACGCTTGTCGGCCGTTATGCGCCACGCTGACCCGGTAGCCCCAGCCGTTTATCAGAGCCTCGAGGATAGTGCAGTGGCTGAGATCGTCCTCAACCAGCAAAATATGTGCATTAGACGTCTGCATGAGCCTCCCCTTGTTGATTGTTGTGCCTGAGCGGGATCACCATTGTAAAGCAAGTGCCCGCTGGCTGGCCGCTGGTGACAGCGATCGTCCCCTGGTGCTCCTCGATCACTTTCTGCACCATGGTCAGCCCCAGGCCGGTGCCCGTCGCCTTGGTGGTGAAGTAAGGGTTAAAGATTTTTCCCAGGTCGTCAGGTGGGATACCAGCCCCCGAGTCGCTGACGGTAATGCGCATCGCCCCCTCCTTGGTCGCTTCAACGTCAACCTCGAGTACGCCATCCGAGCCAATCGCCTGGATGGCATTGAGATACAGATTCAACAACACCTGAGTGAGGCGATCGGGGTCGATCTCCACCAGCGGCAATGCTTCATCACAGCGGGAACGGAGGGCGATATTGTTACTCTCAGCATCCTGACGGATCAGGTGCAGCGAATGCTCGATCACCTCGTTAATCGCCACCCGCTGCAAACGCAGATCGGCAGGGCGCACCAACGCCAGTAACTCGGTGATCACCCGGTTGAGACGATCGACCTCTTTCGCCATCACCTTGGCCAGTTCATGCTGTTCGCTACCCGCAGGCGAGCGGTCGGCAAAATACTTGGCGAAGCCTTTGATGGAGGAAAGCGGGTTGCGGATTTCGTGGGCCACGCCAGCCGATAAATCGCCGATAGCCGCCAGCTTTTCTTTGCGGCGGATCTCCGCTTGCAGTTGGCGAATCTCCCGCATATCGCGGAAGATAAACACGTTGCCCAGAAAATGGCCGCTGTGATTAACAATATTCGCCACGCTGATGCTCAACGGCAGGCTCTGCCCACCAGCCAGACGATGGTCAATATCCTGTTCGATAATAGGCTGGCCGTGGCTACTTTTCTGCGCCAGTTGCTGCCATTCGGCTGGCAGCGCCTGATGGCTAGGCTGGCCAAACAGCTCGGCGGCACTACAACCCAGCATCACTTCTGCCGCATGGTTAACCACCCGGATCTGGTGCTGATCATTGGTGGTGATCAAGCCCATCGGCAAGTTACTGATAATTTCGCTGGAGAAGGCCCTTGAGTCCTGCAACTGTTGGCTGGAACGTTGATAACGCCGCCCCCAGAACAGCGCCAATAAACTGGCTAACGCCAGCAACAGCAGGATGGACAGCAAAATGGAGGTGTTGCGCATATCCTTTGCCTGGGCGGCATCCAGCGCGACAGTGTCTAACGCCGCAAAAATGACGGCCTGCTCATCATCCTGAGGCTCGGCAGCCTCCTGCATACGCGATCGGTTCATCATATGGCCGGAGTGGTCGCTACCGCGCTTAAGCGGCTTAAACCAACGGTAGGCTTCAAAAGCATTCTGCTGCTGAGCCTGCGGCTCATCAAAGGTCGTCATATGCCACTGTGCATCGCTGGAAATCTTCAGCTCAGCCATCTGTTGCGGGCTATACAGCTGCTGGCCAACACGTTGCGGATCGCTGTGCGCCAGAATGCGGCCAGAGCGATCGGTAATGGCGATGTACAGCACGTTCGGCTGATAGGCCATCTCCTCCAACAGGGTTTGACGCTGATCGTGACGCCAGCGCATGCCCATACCGGTACGAGCACCGGATTCAAACGAACTCATCAACACCGCGCTTTTTTCTCGTAGCGTCTGGATCTCCACCTCACGCCCACGCTGCAGATCTTTAATGGCCAGCGTGATGATAATGCCAAGCAGTAACGCGACCGCGGCGATCGCAATCCAGGCAGGTAAGAGCGTCGATTTGGTTTTAAATTCCATGGGCTTCCTCTGCAACCGGCACGCCAGCGTGCGGGTAATTATTACCCACACTATCAGTATGGCGAGTAAAAATAACCCACTTTATCTCTGGATGGCGACCAGCAAACGGCCATCCTCCACCATCAGTTATTTTTATTACTGTCATAAACTTAACGCGCTGCATACTGGAGTTCCTTGGCTGGCGCCCGTTGGCTGAGATAGCCAAGCCCTAACGGCAATCCTGTATCTATACAATTCCCATGCCAGCCTGAAGCTGGCACGACGGTTGCAACTAAAGAAATGGAATCCATGAACACCCAACCAAAGGAAATCAATCATGACGCTAACTAAAACCACCTTCGCCGCCATTATCTCCGTTGCCCTGCTGGCCGGTGTTAGCACTACCGCGCTGGCGCAAAATGGCAACCGCGCAAACATGACCAATGCACAGGGAACTCATCAGGGGATGGGTTATCAGCACGGTAACCGCGCGAACTTGACGCCTGAACAGCAAGCCGTCAGCCAGAAAGCCTTTGATGAATTCCAGTTGAAAACCGCCGATCTGCGCCAACAACTGATGTCCAAGCAATACGAATATCAGGCATTGCTGACCAGCAAGCCTTTGGATGAGCAGAAGGTCTTGGCCGTGAGCAAAGAAATCACCGCATTGCGTGATAACCTGTACCAACAGCGTGTGGCGCTCGATACCGATCTGGCCAAGGCTGGCGTACCGATGATGAGCCACGGGATGGGTGGAGCGGGGATGCACGGCGGACGTGGCTGTCGTTAAGCCTTAACGTTATCCTCAGATAACATCGGGAGAACACCAGATCTGTTCTGGTTTCTCCCGTCAATTCTTCCCCCTTCCCGGATCGTTCAGGCTGTCACCCCCGCGATACATTTATCCCCTGCTGAACAATTAACAACACTGATTAATGAGAATATTCTTGGTTAATTGACGTAAAACAACACACTAAAACGCTTAATCCTTATTCTTACGCCCGATTATAATTTTTTTTCGTACCGCCTGAATAAAATCAAGTTCCTGCCATACTTATTTGCATGAGACAGCGACTGTCTCTTTGCGCACTTAACTTGCCCGGAGTTTTCTTATGAATAAAACCATCATTGTTGTCGCTCTTGCTGCCGCCGTTCTCAGCGGATGTAACGCTAATCGCACCGCTTCCGGCGATACCTTTACTGCAGCACAGGCCAGGCAGGCCAACTTCGTCACTTATGGCACGCTGGTGTCCGTGCGGCCGGTCACCATCCAGGGGGGTGATGGCACCAACGCCGCTGGGGCTATTGGCGGGGCCGTAGTCGGTGGCTTCCTGGGTAACACGGTAGGTGGTGGCTCCGGACGCAATCTGGCAACCGCAGCGGGTGCCGTCGGGGGCGCAGCCGCTGGCTCAGGTATCCAAAGTGCCATGAATCGCAGCGCCGGGGTGGAACTGGAAGTGCGCCGAGATGATGGCGTGAATATCGTGGTCGTTCAGGCACAGGGCTCAACCCAGTTCCATACAGGGCAACGCGTTGCACTGGTGACCAATGGCACCACCACCACCGTCTCACCACGCTAAAAGGAATAGGTTACTTCAAGGTTTAGGAGCCAGACCGCAATATGGCTCCTTACTACTGCGATACCGGCTCCAGGGACGATCTCTCCTTGCGGGATAATAGCGAGTTTTCCGGCTCGGCCATTACAATAAAAAACGGAGTTAAACCTGATGTTTATCAAATGGATTAAACGCATTGCCCTGCTGCTGGTGGTGTTAATCGTCGGAGCGCTGGGCATGCGAGTTTATGATACTCAGCGTGGGCCATCGTTACAGCTTTGGCATACCTTTGTCCCAAATGAAATGCGCGCCGATGAGATCGATAAGGCCAGTTGGGCGGATTATCTAACTGCCGAGGACGCCATTTTCAAAGAGGTCCGCCAGAATGTGACCGACAAGCTGGACAGCAGTCAGCAGACCTCGTTGAACCGCTACTATGCCGACAGCCCAATCTATCCCGAAAAGTTTCCTACTGACTGGAACCGCTCCTACATTATGATGCCGGAAGGCAAACCGAAAGGCGCCGTGGTGCTGTTACATGGTTTGACCGATACCCCTTACAGCCTGCGGCATATCGCGGATAATTACCGTGAATATGGTTATGTGGCGGTCGGTATTCGTTTACCGGCGCACGGCACCGTACCAGGAGCACTGACCGACGTAGACTGGCAGGATTGGATGGCGGCCACCCGTTTGGCGATCCGTGAAGCCAAACGCCTGGCGGGTGACGACGTACCGCTGCATATCGTAGGCTTCTCAAACGGCGGCGCGTTGGCGATGAAATACACGCTGGATGCGTTGGATGACCCCCGCCTGACGAAACCCCAGCGTGTAGTGCTGATTTCGCCGATGATCGGCGTCACCAGCTTTGCTCGTTTTGCCGGTATTGCCGGTTGGCCTGCCATCTTCCCGGCGTTTGCCAAGGCGGCCTGGTTGGGGATTGTGCCGGAGTTTAACCCGTTCAAATACAATTCGTTCCCGGTAAATGCGGCACGCCAGTCCTTCCAGCTTACCCAGGCATTGCAAAAGCAGATTGCCGCCGATTCACGCAACGGCAAAATGGGCGAATTGCCGCCGATCCTGACGTTCCAATCGGTGATGGATTCTACCGTCAGCACCCGTGCGGTAATCACCGCCCTGTATAACCACCTGCCAGCCAACGGCAGTGAGGTGGTGTTATTTGATTTAAACCAGGCGGTGGCGTTTGGGCCGTTACTCAGAAGCTCATCCTATACCGCGCTGCCGCGGCTGCTACCACCGCCTCCGCGTAACTATACGGCCACCATAGTCACTAACGTAACGCCAGAAACTACCGATACTGAGGCTCGTACCATCGTCGCAGGGCAAACGGCAGAGACCACGGATCTGCTCGGTATCACCTACTTGCCGGATATCTTCTCGCTGTCGCACGTGGCCTTGCCGTTCCCGTTGAGTGATTCCCTGTACGGACGTTACCCGGAACCACGCAATCAGTACGGTATCAGCCTGGGGACCTTTGCCGCACGTGGCGAGCGGGCAGTGCTGGTGGTCGGGCTGGACTCACTGATGCGTCTGTCCTCAAACCCGTTCTTCCCTTATATGCTCAAGCGTATTGATGACAATATCGGCCCGGCTCCAACAAAATAAATTAGGTTAACCCCGGCCAGTCCCCAATCGGTGCTGGCCGGAGTTTCAACCGGCAAAAATGGCTGAATTGAGCACGCTGGTTTTTATTGGGCATGCCTGAAACAGGTTACGCACCCCCAATTTATGCAAAGCATTACGCCGGTGGGTATACACGGTTTTGGTTGAGATACGTAAGCTGAGGCCGATGGCTTGCATATTCATACCATCGATCATAGACAGCAGTACGGCCTTCTCTCTGCGGGTTAAGCTATCATGGAGAAAAGTAGCAACAGGAAGCTCCCCACCGACTATGTTGACTAACTCATTAAACACCGCGTCTACATCAGCATCCTCTGCCAAGGCAATATGCCGCTCAACACTCAGATTGAACTTTATTTTCATTGCGGTTGGCAAAAAAATTATTTTCCCAGGGAATTTGGCAACGGCAATCAAGAACGACATTTCACTGATTGAATTCAACATATAAAACACCAGCACATCCTCTTTACCAAAGCTACTGGCACTGGTGTTTTTCAGTTCATTGAGTGCCATTTGGTTAATCACTCGCCCCTCGGCATGCAAATACGCCTTGAGCCCAACAAAAAAATAATAGTTATCAGTAATGATATTAATTTTCCCAGGCATAGTAATGGCGCTCCTTTATAAAAACACATCTCCATCTCATCGCTGTCACAGCAAACCGAGGCCCAAATATGGCGAGTGGAACGTTCGTATAGTTATGAGTTATGCTATCTACGGGCCACAACTCAATAATAGTTAATGGTAAATACCACTTTGCCATTCGCCTTGCCCGGCGTCGGTGTTGCAGCCGTTTTAATATAGCGGGCAGCCAGGGGGATCCGAACGGTTGAGCTACCGTCTTTCGGTAATGTGATGCTCTGCTCTGCCGAGAAGTTAAACGGCGTCGGTGCTTGAGCACTCTCCCCCCAGCCGAGTTGGATGCCCACGCCGCTGGCCGCTCCGGATACCGTTGAGTCGATAGCCATAATGCCATTGGTGGCATCCAGCACCGTGGTTGTTGGCGTTAGGCGCACACCCAGGCTGTTATTCAGCGAAGTGGTAGTCGTGCTGCTCCCGGTATTGTAATTCATTAATAGCGGCGCATTTGTCGAATTATAAAAGCCGTAGAATTGAGGACAGTTAGTCAGGTTAATTGATGCATCAACCCAGGGGGTGGCGGCATTCGCCGTGCTAAAATGCTCATTTATATCGTAACTCCCCAAGTAAACGGCAACAACAGGTGTGGAACAGGTCTGTGCTGATACCGTTATACTGCCTTGAAAACTGAAGGTCCAATAATACAATGGTAACCCACTGATCGTTACGGCATTAGTGTGGCTAGTGGGTGAATAGTCAATCGCCTCCTGAGTGGTAGGGAAATTTGCACCATTGATGCTGTAGGTTCCTGGTACCAGAGGGCCCGTTTTAACCAATACAATACTTCTCGGTGAGCTTGCGCCGATAGGGGTAATTCTAATACCTAATGATGAGTCTAATAAATTCTGCCCCTCAGCATAAAGTTTTGTGGGGGTTATCGCTCTATTTGACACGCCGGTGATAATCGCCACACCGATACCTGGGATACCGGTTTCATACACTCCATTGGCATAAGGTCCGGTTGTCAGGCCGGAGAGCGGTTTTGGCGTAGTCTTTAAACTCAATGATGTCGCATAATACAGATATTTTCCAACATCGGTGGCAACCCATTTCCCTTCAATATAGGTATCTTTCATGGTCAAGCTTGCCTGATATATTACCGTCCCCACTGGCACATCTACACCGGCCGAAATCACCGGTGGGCTCAAGGGAACGATGACGGTTTGCTGGCCGCCTGTCAGCGTCGCGGTAAACGTTGCCCAGCTTGGGCAAGAGATAACCGCTAGCACTATTCCCATCAACAATCCTGATACTTTATCTGTCGATCTTTTCATGAGTAATATCCTCTTTCTCATTATCTATGTAGGCCATGACAGAAAGAATAAAGTTGGAATTGGTGGCTGCGCTAACTAGGGTCAACCGTCTTTATTTATCCGAGAGGCAAATTTTTTGTTGCTCAATAGTAATTAATCGTAAACGTCACTTTGCCATTCGCCAGACCCGGCGTAGGGTTCGCAGCCGTTTGAATATAACGGGCAGACAAAGGGATGCGAATGGTTCGGCTGCCATCTTTCGGCAGTGTCACCGTTTGTTCCGCGGCAAAGTTGAACATCGTCGGCGCCTGGCTACTTTCCCCCCAGCCAATCTGGATGCCTACGCCTGAAGCCGCGCCAGATACCGTCGAATCAATAGCCATAATCCCATTGGCAGCATCGATCACCGACGTTGTCGGGGTTAATCTCACACCAATATTGTTATTCAGTGCATTGGAAGCCGTCGCCAATCCCGTGTTGTAATCCATCAGTTTCGTGGTATTGGTCGCATTATAAAAACCGTAAAATGTCGGGCAGTTGGTCAGATTGATAGACGCATCAAGCCAAGGAGTGGCCGCTCCCACTCGGCCAAAATACTCGCCTATTTCATAAGCCCCCATGTAAACAGCAACCACCGGGGTGGTGCAAGTTTGCGTAGAGACCGTCAGGGTCCCCTGGAAATTGATATTATAAAAAGTAAACGGCAGCCCGGTGACAGCGACGGAGCCAGGATGGCTATTCACCGGTTGTTCAAGCATAGTCTTGATACTCGGGAGATTTGCCCCGCTTAATGTAAAGCTACCGGGGGTGATCGGCCCTGTTTTAATTAGCGAGATATAACGTGTTGAACCGGTAAAGTTAAGCGCTCCACCTAACTCATTGCCAACCTGCCTGATAGGGTTCTCTACATCGGTGGTCACCGCTGGCCGATTAGGTATTATCGGGCTGCCATCAGGGGTACGTGAGATAGCCACGCCAATCCCGGGAATATTCGTTTGATAGACTGCGCCCGCAAACGGGCCGGTCATCAAGCCGCTCAGAGGCAACGGAGCATTGCTAATCAGCGTTGAGCTACTGTACCAAAATGATTTACCCACGTCGGCCTGTGCCCACTGGCAGCCCATCTTGGTGTTTTTCATCAACCAACTGCCTTGATAAAGCACGGTCCCCACGGGAATATCAACCCCAGCAGAAATCACCGGCGGGCTCAGCGGCACCGTTTCCGTTTGGGTTGCACCAGCATCAAACGAGCAATTCGCCACAGCCCAACTATTGGCGCTGATAACACTTAACAAAATACCGCCGAGCAGACCCGACACTTTATTTATCGATAATTTCATCTTTCATTAACCCTCTTTCTGGCAGGCGTTACCAGAAAGGAAAACAGTTGTCATGCCTGGCTGTTAACCCTCGTTAACAGCCGATAGCGTGTCATTGTTCGCCAGTTTCGACCGCAGGGAACTGGCAGGGGCCATCGTCGTGCAAGGCGAATTGAATTGTTGTATCTGCTCTTGGCCCTTGGCCATAGGCATCAGCATATAGCTGACGGTACATTGCATCTCACCACCTTCGCCCCATTTCACTTGCAACTGGCCCTTGTCTTGCGCCACACGCGCATACAGTTGCCCGCCCTGGCCCACTGAGCCTACGCTGTTGCCTTTGCTATCAAAGATATCGGCCCCGAACGGTACCGGCTCCCCTTGATAGGTTGCGTTCACCAGAATTGGCCTCCCCTGCTTAGTAGTATATTTCACCTTCACCACCGCACCGGAATATGGCGCCACTTTCTGGCTGGTGTTATCCAATTCCACACCGGCCGCCGTCCCTTTCGGATCGAGACTGATCTCGTTCATCTGGTACGGATTCAGGTAAGGCACTATCGCGTACCCTCGTGAATCAATGCTCACGCCGGGATATGAGGAAACCTTAGCACCCTCTGCACCTTTGGCTTCCACCAGCGCGAAGGTGTCCGACGTGTACGGTGTAAAGGTCACCCCGCCAGAGTGGGCGATCACCGTACCGTTCATCCCGGCAGAGGCGCTTTGATAGCCTTTACCCGTGCTGTAAGTACCGCTCAATGCCGTGGCCGGGCTACGGTAGTTACCGTTCAGCGAGCCGCTGGAACCCATACCCTGATTGGCATTCATCGCCGTCACGCCATAGCTGAACTGGTTATCCTGCCCTGTGGTGCCGGATACCGTAGCCTGCTGGCCATAACGGCCGCTGCTGTCATGGGACAAGTCCATACGCAACTGTGGCGTGTGGGTTTCGTCGCTACGCCCCAACGGCAGGCTGAAGCTCAACAGATAGTTGGTCTGCGCCGTACCCAGGCTGGAGAAGCTGCGGTTAATGCTCAGGCCGTAGGACAGGTCCTTGTAGCGATTGTTGTAACCTATCTGGTACTGCTTCTCGCTGCCGTCTTTGTTCCAGTAATTCTGCAAGGAGCCGCTGATATACAGCTGGCCCCAGTTCTCCGGCAGACCTTGTCCCGCAGTCACCGTCAGGCGATTTTTGGCTCGCGAGATCGACTCCGGCGAGAACCCTTCTGCTACCGCGTCACGAGTCTGCATCGCGGTCATAAAGTCCATAAAGCCATCGGTTGAGAAGCGGTACGCTGCCAGCGACAGATTGCTGTTGGTTTCGCTGATCAGCTTGCTGTAGCTCACCTTGTAGCTTTGCCCACTCAGGCTATTACCCGACTCATGTCGGCCATTGGCATCGGTGCCGTTCCCCAAATGAGTACGCGCCTGGGTAACATCAAATGCCCAGGCACCAATCGGCGTGCCTACCGCCGCACCCAACTGCAGTGCGTAGTAATCCTGGCTGGCCTGCAGGCCACCATAGCCGGTGATGGCGTTAGTTAACCCCAACTGGTAGGTGCCCTGATACAGCGCCGGTTTCTCACGCAGGTTATCGCTACGTACTTCACCTGCGGTGATCGAATACCGTGATGACCCAGGCCGCAGCAGTTGGGCCACCGAAGCATAAGGCACGCTGAAAGTCTGCTCGGTACCGTCGGACTCACGTACAGTGACCTGTAGATCCCCGCCGTAGCCGGTCGGGTACAGATCGTTGATCAGGAACTCGCCCGGGGTGACCGTGGTTTCATACAACACCTGACCGCCCTGGCGTACGGTAACGCGGGCGTTGGTACGGGCAATGCCACGGATATCCGGCGCATAACCGCGCAGGGACTCCGGCAACATCCGCTCATCAGTAGCGAACTGAATACCGGTAAACGGCAGCGTATCGAACAGTTGCCCGGTGGTGTTCGATTGGCCCATCAACACGCGCGCCTTGAGTACTGGAATATCGCGCTGCAAATAAGTATTGAGGTTGTTGTACTGGTTCGGTCCGTTGTCCATCCGGGTATAAGACCCGTTGTGACGGAGATACCAGGCGCCGACATTCAGCCCGGCGTTCACGCCAGCAAACAGCGAATTGAAGGTATTACCGTGCGATTCGCTGGTGTAGCCGTTGACGTTGTAGCCCATCAAGAGTGCCGGTACGCCGCTGTCCCACATCTCCGGGCTAACGGTACCGCGGGCGGTGTTGAGCATGTAAACCTGCGGCACCACAATATCCAGACGTTGCTCATTACTGTCGTAATTCACCTGAGCTTCCGGCAACTTGCTCTGGAGATCGAAGCAGACATCCCCTTTGTCCAGCGAGGTTAAAAAATCCGCTGGCAGCTTGGCGTAATCAAACGCAATGTTTTTAATCAGTTCGCGGGTCAGGCAGGGATAAACGCTTTTATCTGTCCGCGCTTTGAATTCAATGTCAGTATTGCTGATCGGTTGATTATTAACATATAAAGCCGTTTTATAGATCCCAGGCAATCCCGAAGAGCCATTGGCAAAACGACTGAGGTCCACGGACTTCTCATCATCCACATTCAGGAATGACGCATCGAACTCAAGATTTTTGGCGATGTCTTGTGGTGCAGAAACCGCGCTCTCAGCATTAACGTTAGCCGCAAAAAAAGTTGATAAAATAGCTATGGCCAGTGGCGATAACTGGCTACACAGGCCATATTGAAAATATTTAGACATAGATATCCCTTCAAGAACTGATTCCTGAATAGCGGTCAACCGATTAATGCGAGAGTGTTTTATATAGCGGGGGCGTTATTTTATCACTTCATCAAAAGTATTAACCGCACCGTAATCATTTACGAAACTCCCTGTAACCTTACTACCTGCACTGCCCGCCAAGTCCAATGTCATGGTGCTACGGGGGGCCACCATCGCATGGTCAAGTTTTTTGCCATTAACCGACAGGTTGACCAACGAGACATAATACGGCGTTGGGTTGCTAGCCTGTACCCGGTTACCCTGGCTGTTCCAGGTTAGCGCTTTAGCCGCTTCATTGGCGTTACCTTGCAGACCCGCAGGGCGATAGAACAGCTTGATGCGCGAACGGAAAGCCATCTGCAAGCGGTTCTCGGTCACTTTAGCCTGGGTTTTGGCCGGAACTTCCAGTACGTTCAGCCAGAACACCGATTCTTTATCCATCGGCAGCGAGCCACCGGCGTAGCTGATACGTAACGTCTGGCCCTTGCTCGGCTCCACACGGTTCATCGGGGGCGTCAGGACAAACGGCACCTTGATCGCGGCCGGTTTGGCGTCGGCGTCACCGTTATCGATCCAGCTTTGCAACAACACCGGTGATGGACCGCCGTTACTGATTTTGACGCTGACTTCTTTGGCATCAGAGGGGTAAATCACCCGCGTACCACTAATCACCACGCTGGCCAGGCTACTGACGCTGAACAAGGCTGCGGCGGCAACAACGCCAACTTTTAGCACATTAGTAGAGAGTAATTTCATCATAAACTCCGGGAACTGACAGATTGGGAGGGGCGTACCCCTCCCACAGTCCATTACTGGTACTGAATAGAATAAACAACGTTGCTGACTACGGTACCCGCAGTGGTTGCTGCCTCTGCGTAATAGCGAACGATGTACGGCAGTGTGGTGCTACCACTGGTAACGTCTTTATAAGTCATCGCGGTGGTCTGCTCTTGGCTACCGGCTTTGATCACGGCCTGAGTCGGGCTGGAAGCGTCCAGCAATTGCAGGCTGACGTTGGTAGCCGTACCGGTTGTGTTAAACAGGCGGCCAGTCACCGTATCAACAGAAGAACCCGCCTGGAAGAAAGCGGAGGCAGTCTCCAGGGTCCCTGAACAGTTGCTCAGGGACATCACGAAGCCGGTATCACCTGCTGTGCGAGCAGCGTTTTGCAGTTGGTTGGTGCCGACGGTTGGCAGAATGACGGTCGCGTCCGCACCCTGGCCATCAACCACAACGTCACAGGTATTGGCAGTCAGTTCACCGTTAAAAGTGATGGTACCGGTAGAAGCTGCCTGGGCCAGGCCAACAGTACCGAAAACAGCGATCAGGGATGCAGCGATTGCTAACTTTTTCATATATATTCCTACTTACCTTGTATTATGAATACCATTTTAATATCCATTAAAATGGCCTGGTGAATACCCATGGGGATGGATATAGCTAGATGACTCCAGCATTTATATTAACAACAACTTACTTAACAAATAGCGAAGAGACTCGCTGGTTATCGACGGAGTAGCCAATACCATGAACGTTCGCTATAAAATCTTCCGGGAGCCCAAGTGACGCCAGTTTCTTACGCAATTCATTTATTGCATGCCATAAACGCTGACTGGACGAAGATAAATTAATCTCCTCCCAAACGTTTTTCATTATGTCATTTTTATAGATGACGGCATCCCGGCTATTCGCCAGCAAATAAATCAGTAATCGGGTCTAGATCTCGTTTAGAGAGATAACCTTGAAAAACAGGGTGCGCTCCGAAGCTCCATCAGAGTAATAAATGAGTCTTCGATTGGCAATATCGAATTGAATGTCATCATCAATTAGGAATCCATAAAGTCTATTTTCCATATGCATCTCGGATTATTATTTTGGTTTAATAACAAAAATAACAAACCTCCCTTAGGTGAGACATTATAGGAGCAATTTCCACTATGGCAACCGCGCCAAGATGATCACATTGCTATCTCTAAAAGTCTCATAACAGCGCTAAATGCTGAACAATTAATTTCAATCAGAATTTACCGCTAGATGACGCGAATCATTCTGGTGTTTTTCATAACTCATTACTTCACTTCATTTTAGTAGTCATAAATGTCAAAGATTTTTATCTTACAACATTTATAGCTACCCATTAAATTTTACTCATTAACATTCAATCCGTTACCTACAAACCCACGATTAGGATTTATCTGTTACACCGATATATAAAAGACGCTACCGGTGAATCTATCCTTTACCTCAGTAAGATGAAGCCGCTTTACTTCGCTCCCCCCTTGCTGATGGAATAAATACTAGGCTATTGATGGGATTATTCTGAGTGAAGTAGTTTTATTCTTGATAGAAAACAAAAAATGCATGTAATTCAATAAATTAAAGAATAACATTAAATCAGAACAGACTATTCTCAACCGTTCTTAAATGACAGTCACTCTCATTTAAGATTGATTATTAACATATTGTTTTTTAAATGAATGTGAATTGTTACTGATTTTTCATGCCACTATAAACGGTTAAACTATACTTTAAATAATCCGGACACTCAGATAACAAAAAGATAATATACTGAAATGAAACATAAAGTTATCATTAACGACACCGTACTGTACCTCCCAGAAGAGCACCGTCTGTGCCCGCTGCGCGCTCGAGGCAAAGAAACCGTTTTAAACGTTCCTGCAAGCCGTTGCCTGCAATTAATGTTGCAACGCCCGGGCGAGGTAATCAGTCAAAGCGACTTTTTCAATGAAGTCTGGCAAAAACATGGCCAGTATGTCACTGCCAATACCCTCTATCAGAACATCTCATTGGTAAGAAAAGGGATGCGGGAAGCCGGGCTGAGCAAAAACATCATCCGCACGGTTCCCAAAGTCGGAGTGGTTTTTTCCGGCACCGTTGAAATACAGCAAGAAGAGAGCGCCAACATCATAGTGCAGCAAAGCAATAAGCCAGATCCGCGCCCAGTCGAGAGCTCACAGGCCGAAACTCTGCCGCCAGAACGCACGGTTTTAAACCAGAACAAGCTATTGCGCTATGGCCTATTTACGGCGTTCACCCTGGCTATGCTGATCCTGCTGGCCAGCAATCAATCGCAAAGCGCACGTTTTTTTGACAGCCACACTAAAGCGGCCACGATCAATCAATGTTCTGTCTATATTGATAGAGACGATCTGGAAACCAATGTGGCCGACTACAAGGAGTATTTAACCATTAACAATGTAGTCTGTAATCCGGATGAGTTTGTCTACATTACCCGAACCCCGGCAAACCACAACACGCTGGTATTATTTTGCGATACCACTGCACAAGGCGATCTGAGATGTTCCTCACGATTTCAAATCGATAATCAGCACGACCCTCTTGCTGGCCTACGACCAGCAGGGAGGCAATAGCGGTTCAGCCATATAATGACCAACGGCGGCGCTTGGTTGAGCGGTAGATTGCAAGAGATCTCAAGGTGGGTTCACTGCCGAATATGGGTTATTAGGGGAGCTTGCGGCCCCCCTTCTCTCTCATGTCATATTTCCTGCCCACTTCAACCTCAGGCCAGTGCTTTAGCCTTCAACTGCTGGTATTCACTTTCGGTGATCACACCGTCATCCAACAGCTTTTTGGCATCCGAAATTTGCTCGGCCGGCGATTTGCCTGCCACCTCACGGATATACTCGTTGGTGGCTGAGACAGATTTTTGCACCTGCGCACGATGCCGCTCGGCCATGCCTTTACCACGGGCAATCAGATAGACCAGGGACGTTAACAGCGGGATGAACAGCAGGAACACAATCCATACTGCCTTATAAAAGCCGCTCAGTTGGTGATCGCGAAACAGGTCTGAGACGACCTGGAACAGGATAAACAGGTAGGCGATGAAAAAGAAAAATGAAAACGTGGTAACCAGAATATCCCACAGGGTAAGTAGGTGATAGGTCATTAGCGCTCCTTATGGTCTAGCAAAACCAGGATAAAACGGCTTTCAATAACAAATTGATGTTTTGCACCATAAGTATATGTCGAACTTTCATTTTTTCCATGTTGGGCGGGAAAAATACGGCACAGGGAGAGCATCTGGATGGGTAAAGCACGGGGCCCTCACCCTAACCCTCTCCCACAGGGAGAGGGAACCGATCGAGTGGACTGAAAATGTGGTGATACATCTTGGGTAGGGGGCGTTCAAGTTTACTGAGATGACTTCTTTACTTCCAACTGACAGCTCCCCTCTCCTGGGGACCGATCGAGTGGGCTGAAAATGCGGTGATATATCTTGGATAGGGGGCGTTCAAGTTTACTGAGATGACTTCTTTACTTCCAAAGAGTAGGGACTAACTGTTAGCGCCGATGTAAAAATGACCCACATGCCAATGTAAAATGGACCCACCATGGGTAAAACTGGCAGTTTTAAGCGAGCTGCCGATGCTAACATTGGAGTTAAGAGTGGAGATTGCTGTTCTTC
>NZ_JBLJAJ010000023.1:0-86485 GCF_047530005.1 Serratia sp. N21D137 | reverse complement strand
CGAAATACAAGGAGAAAGCTACAGGAAAAAGACCTCAAACGCAGTGGCAAAAAAGCCATCTAAATGATGGTGTGGGAGCGGCCATTGTAGTTGACGCCGGATCGGCAAAAGTAATTGACGTCTAATATACGCCTTTCCATCACCGTTCCTTTTTTTATTATCAGATAGTGCCAAAGCCTTGCCCACCGCCTTTGGGAGGGCAATAGTATGCACCCAGGCAGCACAAAACGACATACCGCTTACGCAAAAAGACATCTGGGAATATACGGTAAACGGCATGCGGGAAAGTGGAGACGTCTCAAGAAAAATACAATACGCTACGGAGCAAACGATCAAGTAGGAGGCGGGATTACTCCCACCGTCCTTACAATAACATTATACGATAAACCGATTCACTAATTGGGTCATCGCTGCCGCTTGGTTGTCCAGTACCTGACTGGCACTGGCCGCTTGGGAAACCAAAGCCGCATTTTGCTGGGTGACTTGTTCAAGCTGATTCAAAGCCAGATGAACCTGCCCCACCCCCAATGATTGTTCGTTGGCGGCCTGAGCGATATCGCTAACATATTGCTTCATCAGCCCAGAGTTATCTGCTGCCGCTTTTAGCGCGATCCCGGAAGCCGAAACCCGGGCGACGCCTTCCGCAATTTTTTCCATATTTTGATTAATCAGCTCTCGGATCTGGCTCGCCTCTTTAGCACAACGTTGAGAGAGGTTACGCACCTCACTCGCTACCACCGCAAATCCCCTTCCGGACTCGCCAGCTCGAGCGGCTTCTACCGCAGCATTGAGCGCCAATAAATTGGTCTGAAAAGAAATGTCGTCAATAGAAGCCACGATACGTGAAATCTGCTCGCTAGAATTACGGATCTCCGACATGCTCTGGCTGGCTTCATTCGCCACGCGATTCGCCTGCATGACATCGCGCTCCATCGCCAGCGTAAGTTGTTCAGCTTCGCGGGCGTTATCTGCAGTCTGGGAGATCGCCGTGGACATTTGTTCCATGCTGGCCGCAGTTTCAACGATAGATGCCGCCTGTTCATCAGTACGTTGCGCCAAATCCTGATTGCCAGCAGCAATATCACTGCTAGCATGGTGAAGGATCTCCGAGCCGGATTTAATCTCTTTAACAATATGCTGAATATTTTCAATGGATTGATTATAGGCATGATTCAGTGCTGACAACTCATCACTACCCGGCACGCTAAGGCGTTGGGTCAAATCCCCCTCCATTTCACCAATCGTTTTCAACGTTCCTTGCAGTTGCAGATGGATACTCCGCGCAACGACGATGGCTATCGCCAAGGCAACTGCCAGGGAAAGAAGGCTGATGCACAGGAAAGTCATCCATTCGCTACGTGCCGTGCGTGACAACTCTGCAGCATACTTTTGTAACGCGTCAGCGGTTTGATTCTCTAGTTGACGCAGCACTTCAATGCGCAAAGTCTGAGCCTTGAACCAATCAGTAGGATTAACCTTGAATCCACCGGTTGCGACTTTATCGAGCGCAATCTCACGAAACTTTAGGGCATCAGTTGCCGATGTAGAACGTAATGCGCCATCAAGCGCCGCCGCCTGCTCCGCGGTGCTGAAACGACGAGTCGCAGAAAGCCAGGCCTCTTGTTTTCCCACCACATCGCTCAACTGGCGGAATTGCCCATCACCAAAACGATCGCTAGAGAAAACGCTGGAGAGTAATGCTCGCTCTATTCCCGACTGTTCTTTCAGGTTAAGCAGGCTGTAATACGCTGACAATTCTTGGCCGATTTTGCCCGATGTCGTCAAATGCCCAATACCGCCAACAAAATCCAGCACCTGGGCGATGGTCTTGGTATAGAAACCAATGGCTTGTGGCGCCGCGGTGTGTAAATTGCTGACATTATTACGCACCTCGCCAAGTAACTGGGTTTGGTCGTTAAATAACTGAATCGCGGATGTATCAATCCCTTCCAATGCGCTGCGATCGGTTTTAGATAACAGTTGGCTAAATTTCGCCATAGCCGCATCGGTCAGTTTACGTTGATCCGCTAGTTCAGCGCGAAACTGCCCACCGCCAGAGCCCAGGTAACCTGCGCTCATACCACGCTCTTTTTGCAGCTCATGCACGACATCCCCTGCACCACGCGCAATTGCCGTTAGCTGAACGATGACATCCATCTGACGTTCGATATTGATACGGGTTTTCATACCCGACCCGGCAAACCAGCATAAAGCCAGTAGCAGTGGAAACAGAGCAATGAAAAGCTTCATTCTCATCGATATACGGTAGATCCCTAACATCCGGTTTCGTCCTATTTAGGTGACAACATCAATAGAACAGCTATCGGCCTGCTTTAAGCACCCTTTAACCACAATGATGGAATTGTTATTATTCCATTGATAAATATCATTATTTTTATTAAAGCATGAGAACTGCCAATGCAACCTCCCTCCTTTGCTCTACCACTTCATCCTCACTTCACACAGCCCCGATAAAATGGCCAGATTCTAACTTCGAGGGATTGAACGTGATTTTTACCAAACGCCTGTGGGCTATCCTCTTTCTCACCATCGGCCTGATGACCGTGCTGGTCAGCCAAGCTCGCGAGCTACCTGCGGTGCAGGATGGTGACATCATTTTCCACACTTCCCGCTCGGCACAGAGCCTGGCGATACAGCAGGCAACCGGCTCACGTTACAGCCACATGGGCATCATTGTGCTGCGAGATGGCAAGCCTTACGTATTCGAAGCGGTATCAACGGTGAAATATACCCCGCTGGCCGCCTGGATCGATCGGGGAGAGCAAAAGCATTTTGTCGTTAAACGCCTCAAGAACGCCAAGCAAATGATGACGCCGTCCGCACAGTTAAAAATACGCCAGCAGGTTAAAAGCTTTGCCGGGAAGCCCTACGACATGCAGTTTTCCTGGTCGGATGAGAAGCTATATTGTTCGGAATTGGTGTGGAAGATTTATGATCGCGCACTAGGGATACAAATCGGCAAGCTGCAAAAAGTACGTGAATTTAACTTTGGCTCTCCTGCCGTACAGCAGAAACTGAAAGAGCGCTACGGAACGCAAATCCCGTGGGAGGGGTCGGTTATTTCGCCGAAGGCGATGTTTGAATCACCGCTGCTGGTCACGGTGATCGCGAATTAATCTACGGTGACGTCCCCCATCCACATGGATAGGGGACTGTATGTGCTACATAGTAGCTCGGCATCTGACAACAGCCCCGGGCTAGCTTGCGTCCTGCACCCGCAACTCCACCTCATGCGCCTCGTCCGCCTGCGGGATCTCCAATTTGCTCAGCATCCGCGCCATCGCCTCAGCAGGTACGCTGTATTCCCGCTCGGCATTCTGCCGCAGCCACTGGGCATACGGTACTTCCAGGTAAACAATCTTCACCCTTGCGCCATAGGCGATAAACAACTCAACCAGTTGGCTACGCAACTGCCGGGTAATATTGGTGGCATTCCAGACAAAAGGTTCGCCCCGCCGTAACAGCGTTTTAGCCTGCAACTTGGCCTGCTGCACGACCCAGCCAGTCGCGTTTTTGTCGGTTGGCGAAAGCCGATGCTGGCGGCGAATATTGTCCAGGCTGATAACCTCAAGCCCAGCGGCATGCTGCGCGATATAGCGATCTTTACCCATTCCCGGCAGCGCACAAAGTAACGTCACTTCGCTCTGAAATTGTTCGTAGGGAACAAAATCCACGCTAGCCTGCGAATGCGTCAAATAGTGGTAACGCTGGTTATCGCTCGTAAAAGGACGCGCTTGCCCCCAGCATTGCTGTTCCTGACAGAACAGTTCGAACAGCTCGATATTATCCAGCAGGCCGTTTTGGTCTTCACACTCGCGGCCCAACACATCTGCCCGTGCCAACATCGCCAGCAACCGTGTATCTAACCGTAGGGCCGCTAATAACAGCGCCCGCTCCGGCGATGGTCGCCCCATGATCCACAACGGCAAACCATGAAAACGCACCAAGGCCGCAACCTGTTCACGCAGCTCAAACGGCGTAACGATATCCCGATAGAGGATCGAGCGCGTGGTCAGCTCACCGCGTTTAGCGTGGTTGGGTGAGGTCACCGAACCATCGTCTGCAACCCGCGTGGTGCTGCGCTTTTCTACATCGTGCAGCAATGCGGCAGCCCAAACCAGCTCCTGCTGTTGCTCTGGCAATGCCAAAAACTGCGCAGACTCGGTCAGTGCCGCCAGCACGAGCTGGGTATGGATTGCCACATCGCCTTCCGCATGATGGCGAGGATCTTGTGGCACCTGATGCATGTCGGCCACCCAGCGGAATTTATCCGCCAGCCTGCCCCACTGCTTGTCTTCACTTAAGCACCACATGGTTTATCCTCCTGCTGATACTCATACGCCATACGCGCTCGTTGCCAATTCACTCTCCAGTGACGATCGGTTTTCACATGGTTTTTACGCACGTACTTAAACACGTTATGGGAAAACTGAGCCACTGGGAATTCAGCCGCATTGCGAGTGACAATCCCTTCCATGGTGCATGGCAAGCCGGTATGCACGTCATGCGGCGCAAAACTCCCTACTCCCCCCACCAGCGCCAGTATTGCCGAGCGGTATTCTTGTTCCGTCTGGCGCGGCACGTCCTGCACCACTTCTGGCACACAGGCAAAATCAAATAATGCCGCGTAAAACTGCACTTCTTGCCAACTCAGCCACATGTCTTTACAACGTACGGCGAATAGATAGAAGTCCTGTTGCAGGCCACGATATTCGATCGAATGCGTGGCATACAGGTTCTCGCCAAACAGTTCGATATCGCCCAGGTCATTTTTAATCAATTGCCAACGCTGGCGGATCTGGCGCGTCCAGGCAGAAACCGTCGGTGCCGCATGGGAGCGTGCAAATACGCCATACCGATTCAGGCAGTTATTCTCACCATCGAGCTTTTCCGTATGGATCAGCGAGGGGATTAGCCGTATGTCTTGCCAATAATGCTTATTGATCCGATCGTCACTGGTGGTTCCCGGTGAGAACGGATAATGGTACGTCCGACCATATTTACGTGTTTCCATTTCTTTTCTTCTTATAGCGTTACCGGCCTGCCCCATCAGGCCGATATTGATTAAGCGAGCGGCGTAAAGCTTTCGCCTTTAAACACCCGAACCGGTGAACCACGCACTATTTGATGGTGAAACATCCGTCGCTCAGCACGCTGTTCGTCCAGTTGCTGTTGCTCAAGCTGTTCCAAACGGTGAGCGATCAGCAAATACGCCAAACGTTTATTGGCATGTTGGCTGCGCTCGGTCTGCACTTTGACGCTAATGCCGCTAGCGATATGGGTGGCGCGAATAGCCGATTCCGTTTTATTTACGTGCTGCCCACCTGGCCCGGAGGACTTCAACGTCTCAAAGCGGATCTCGCTCTCTTTTGGCACCGCTGCCGGAGAGAAACGCGCTGCACCAATAAACCAGTTCTTTCTGGAGCGTCCGGAGCGCCATGGGCTTTCACAAATCCACTGCAATGTCCCGCACCACTTGGTGGCCAATGGCTCCGCCGCTTCGCCGTTAAGCGTCAATAACACCGAACGCAACGTGCCCGGCAGGCGGCCCTCTTCCCGCTCAACCTCATGCAGTTCCACCTGCATGGCCTGAGCCTCTTTGTGAAACTGGCGCAGTGCCAGGCTCACCGCCAGGCAACATTCATCCGGCCCCTGGGCGGCAGAAATCTGTAATAAGATCATCACTGCCCCCCGCTGGTTTTGTAGGTCAACACCGGCTGCATACGCGCCACCAACGTGACCAATCCGGCCTGCTGCAAGGCTCCCACTACGCTATCAATCGGCTTGTAGGCTTCTGGCGCTTCCTGATAAATCAGCTGGCGGTCGCGGCAAATCACCCGGCTGCCGAAGCGGGTTCTGGCCAACTGCTCGGTGCTGAAACGCGCTGATAAGCGATCTTTACACTCGGAACGCATCCATTTGCGCCCCGCGCCGTGCGCCAGTGAATACAAACTGCTGGCGGCAGGTAGCGGTTGGACGATATAGCTGTAATCGCCGCGCGAGCCGGGGATCACCACCAGACCTTCATCCGACGGCGTAGCCCCTTTACGATGCAGCCAACCAGGCACGCCCTCGATAGTGGCCGCCGCCAGCAGGTTATGATGGATATCCAGCAGGCAATCGCCAGCAGCGCGTAACCGCTGCAATATCCGCTGGGCAATCAGCTGCCGGTTTAAGCCTGCAAAATCCAATGCCTGTTGATGCTGTTGCAGATAATCGTTGGCCGCATCGGTATTTTCCAGCAGGCCATGATGCCCATAGGTGCGCACATGCTGTTCCAGTATTAGCTGGCCCAAACCACGCGAACCGCTGTGCACCAACAACATCAGCCGTTTTTTATCAAGACCGGCCTGCGGCTGATATATTTCGTCGATGCGTAACAGTTCAGCAAAATGATTACCGCCGCCAATGGTGCCCAATGCCCGAGAATAATCGCCAAGCGCGGGAGGAATATCCCCCAACTCTTCTTGCTCTAACGGGCCGTCAATATTGCCCAGCTTTTTTTCCAATTTATCCAGCGACTGTTTCATCGCCAGCAAATCTGTTTGCCATAGCGACATACCGCAACCGATATCATTACCGATTAACGCCGGGTAGAAGCGATGTTGTGAAAAGAAAGCGGCACCGACCGGGTAACCACGTCCAGGATGCAAATCTGGCATCCCGACCACACGCACCATATCCGGCAGCTTGGCGGTAATTTCTAATTGTTGGATTGCATTTCCTTCAATCCAGGTGTGTTCCGACGCGATCAATGAAACTCGCGGCGTAACGGAGCCAATAGTATTGCTCATAACCAATCCTGATTACTATTTTATCTAATTTTTTGGATTTGGCGGGCGGTAGCCCTAGCAATACCTGGAGAACAGGAAATTATGCCTGAGGATACGACCCGCAAAGGGTAAACAGTGCTTGATAATTCATGATGTACCTCCTTTGCAAAGTGAATGAATGGGAAAACGCGGCGATAGTACATATAAACTCCAGCGTTAGCAATGGTTGTTCGCGTCGGCCACCAAAATTTAATTCGGGGTGCCGAAAAGTTTGACCCAAGTCAACGTTGCATTTAATTGGCCGCTGGCTGGATAGACTCTGCTGACGATTGTCAGTATATAAATGCAAATGGTAATCATTTTCAGTTAAACTATGACAGGTCTGAATGGCTATGTTGCCACGCATCCCTGCCTCCATCAGTTCTGCCCCATTGAAGGAACTTGCTGTTGAAACATGACACTGAGCTGAATTTAACCCCGCATTTTGCACTGACAGGCAATCAGCCGTTTAAAGATCGTCGAGCCATGATGCCGCTGCGCGGCGCGATCCCCGTAGAAAAACCGCTGCTGGCACCAACCTGGCAAACTGTTATCGGCCAGACCGCGCCCAGCCGCAAGCGGCTGGTGTATCTACACATTCCGTTTTGTGCCACCCACTGCACCTTCTGCGGCTTTTACCAAAACCGTTTCGAGGAGGACAGCTGCACCCGCTACACCAATGCGCTGCTACGCGAGATAGAAATGGAGGCAGACAGCCCTCTGCATCAGTCTGCGCCAATCCATGCCGTCTATTTTGGCGGTGGAACACCTTCGGCGCTTGCCGCACGGGATCTGGCACGTATTATCACCACACTACGCGAACGCCTGCCGTTGGCCCCAGACTGTGAAATCACCATCGAGGGCCGGGTGCTAAACTTTGACGATCAGCGGATAGACGCCTGTCTGGATGCCGGAGCCAATCGCTTTTCGATTGGTATTCAGTCGTTTAATAGCAAAATCCGTAAAAAAATGGCTCGTACCTCCGACGGCGCAAGCGCCATTGCGTTTATGGAAGGACTCGTTCGTCGCGACCGCGCTGCCGTGGTCTGCGATTTGCTATTCGGCTTACCTGGTCAGGATGCGAAAGTTTGGGGCGAAGATCTGGCGATTGCCCGCGATATCGGGCTGGACGGTGTCGATCTCTACGCCCTCAATCTGCTGCCCAATACGCCCCTGGGTAAGGCAGTGGAAACTGGCCGCACCTCGGTTCCCTCACCTACCGAGCGGCGAGATCTCTATTTGCAGGGCTGCGACTTCATGGACCAGGCGGGCTGGCGCTGTATCAGCAATAGCCACTGGGCGCGCACCACCCGAGAGCGCAATTTGTACAACCTGCTGATTAAGCAGGGCGCAGACTGCCTGGCCTTTGGCTCCGGCGCGGGAGGCTCGGTCAACGGTTATTCCTGGATGATTGAGCGCAACCTCACTAGCTGGCACGACTCTATCGCCGCGGGTCGCAAACCGCTGATGATGATGATGCGTACCTCCGGTAACCGAAGCCAGTGGCGTCAGCCGCTACAGGCTGGCGTGGAAAACGCGCGCATCCCGCTGGATGAACTGACGCCTCATGCAGAGCAGTTGAAGCCGCTACTCGCACAGTGGCATCAGGCGGGGTTAACCCGCGACGCCTCAACCCGCCTGCGCCTGACCAACGAAGGGCGCTTCTGGGCAAGCAATATTCTGCAGTCTCTTGATGAGCTGCTCCAACAACTGGATCTGCCGCGTATTGCGGTAGCCACCCTCTAACAGGAGTGAACGATGAAACCATGGCTGATTTTTGGCGCTGGCGGTAAAGGGGTCGGCGCGCTGACTCTGGAACTTGCGATTGCGGAACAGCGTCCGGTGGTTGCGGTGGTGCGTAATCCTGATGCCGCCGCTCGCCTGCGTGAGAAAGGCGTACAGGTTTATCTCGGTGACGCTTGTGATGCCATTGCGGTCACCCGCGCTTGCGAAGCTGCTGGTGCCAACGCAACAATCATCTCGTCAATGGGAGGAGCACAGGATTATCTGGCCCACAGGACAGTGATAGATACGGCAGAAAAGTGTGGAATATCGCGCATGATCCTCGTCACCTCGTTGGGCTGTGGCGACGGTTGGCCGTTTCTGTCACCACGCGCCAAAGCGGGGTTTGGCCAGGCGGTACGTGAAAAATCGCTGGCGGAAAGCTGGTTACAGACCAGCACGCTAGATCACGCCATCTTGCGCCCCGGCGGGCTGCTAAACGGCAATGCCACCGGCAAGGCGCAACGTTTTCAGGGGCAGGAAGTTCATGGCTTTGTGATGCGTGCAGACGTTGCTGCACATGTCCAGCAACTGGCAAGTGCCCCCGCACTCAATCAACAGGTCTATAGCCTGGTTGAACCCGGTCTTAAACCTGCTTAATCCCCACGCGGTGCTGCCCTATCAGCGCCGCAATCACTCCGCCAAAGCACGTATCACCTTGATCAGCTCCGATTTACCTTCAAAGCCAATCCCTGGCAGCTCCGGTATAACAATATACCGAGGAAGCTGAACTGGCCCCTCACCCCAACCCTCTCCCACAGGGATAGGGAGCTGGTACAGCGCCATTTTCAGGTACAGAAGTCAGTCTTTAGGCAGATTGGTGATAAGGACGAATGTAGTAGCCAAGGGGAGCCATTTTCAGGTGCAAAGTTAGTCTTTAACCAAGCTGGTTTGAGGACGAATTTAGTAACCAATTTGTGGCACGTTCGGTCCCCTCTCCCTGTGGGAGAGGGCTAGGGTGAGGGGTAAAGTTATAAATTGCTAACGCGCTTATCCTTTGGATACTTCACCGTATAAGACAGGGTGAATTTCTCGGACTGATTCGCTGGTAAATCCAGTGCCCACTGTACGTTGCCGGTGTCTTTATCGTAGCTGGCACCGTCGTACTTCAGTCCGTCGATAGTAATCGCCGAGTCACGACTTAGCGGCATCTGTTCCATCACCACCAGCTTAATCGGCTCTTTACGGGTATTTTTCACGCTGGTGACAAAGGAGTACTGTTGGCTTACCGAATTGCCAAAAAACTCCGCCTTCGAAGTCAGCTGCTTGCCATTTTCGCGGTTAACGATAATCTTTTTGTCCCGGCCTAATGACAGATCCAGCGTCTCTTTGGCCTCGGCGATATTGATATATCCCTGGCCGACAAATGAACCCTCGAAGAAAATACTGGACTTGCCCGGCAACAAATTAAGCGGCTCCCAGTCTTTTAACTGTACCTGCAAGAAGGCATCCGGTTCGATTTTCGGCACCACCACGTAGCGATAGTCGCCCTGAACGTCCACATCCTTGATGGTGACCGAATGCCCTTTGCCATCGGAGGCAATGTTATAAGGCAAGGAAATGCTAAAGCGGGTATTCACTCCGCCAGCATCGGTGACCACATAGTCTGAGAGAGAACGTTTAGCTCTGCTGGCCATTGCGCCATCAAGCTCTTGAGCATCCGCGCCAGCGGCCATCTCAGCAACGGGAGCCGGTGCCGGTCTGGGTATCGACATTGCCATCTTGGAACTTGAGTAGTCCTGATAAAAATCGAGATACCAAGGTTGCAACTTCGGCGCCTGCGCCCCTTCGCTTGGGTTGCCGCTGGAAAGCGTCAGGTTGACCTTATCCCAGTTGATGCCGCTGTTCTGAAACACATTGGCCTTGTAGCTCAGCTTGACCGGCTGGGTAATGCTGTTGACTCGCACATCGTAAGTCGGCACCCAGCCGGCATCTGGGATCACATAAGACAGCTTAACGTTGCTGGTCACGGCTTTCGCAGTGTAAAACTTCACCACCACCTGATTCACCGTTTGGCCAGTCTTCTGCTGGGCCTCGTCCAACTGGCTCTTCAGCTTTTCGATGCTTTTGTCAATCGCGGCGATCTTCTCTTTAAGCTCGATATCCGCCAGCAGCACTTCACTCATGCGGCGACTCACCAGTTCAAGCATCTGATTAACCTGCTCAACGGAAGCGCCCTCTTTCTCCGAACCCAGCGCCCGGTTACTTTCCAGCACCGCCAGCTGTGCCTGGATCACTTCCCGCTGTACGTTCAGTTTGCTTTGCTCACGCACCTCATCATCAATCTGCTTGGTTAATTGCTCCACTTCAGGCGACACATGTTCGGTGAGAAAATCGCGTTTTATGCTGAAAGATTGCACGACCACGCCGTTATCGGCATCAAGCATCAGGCTCTGTTCGTTCAGCCCGCTGGCAATATTGGTAAAGACGACTTCGCTTTCCCCCGCCGGTAGCGTCACTTTACTGCTGTTGAATAACTCGGCACCGCGAATAAAGACCGTCACGTCGTTGAGCGTGACATTTTGCGCCTGAGCCAGGCCGGTATAGGCCAACAGCACCGAGGCTGCCAACAACGTGGTTTTAAATCCTGGGAAGAGGGTCATCGTCATTTATCCTTAACAAAGAGGTTCCGTGCAGAATATCGACGAATTATAGCATGCAGCCTGGTGGTAAGATTTCTGAAAGATCATAGCGTTCTAAAGGTAAAACAGCGATATTCGTTTGATTTAGCAACGTCACGGGGATCATTAAAGAAAACCCATTCCACGCGGTTATCGCGCAGAATGGGTTGTAGTGAGGTAAGGGATAATTTACCGCAGGTTGGGTGCAGAGCCACGGGCTGCGCGCTGTTGCTTTTCCAACTGCATGGCTTGCAGGTCTACTGGCCGGATCAGGGTTAACGCCGCCGTTGGGCACACCTCAACACAGGCAGGCCCTGCTTCGCGCCCCTGACACAGATCGCATTTATTCGCCTGAGCACGTTGATGCGCTACACCATTGCTGCCATAACCCTGATTGACCACCACCTCCATTGCGCCATAAGGGCAAGCCACCATGCAGCTCTTGCAGCCAATACAGCGCGACTGGAGCACCTGCACGCTGCCATCCTGGTTATAAATAGCCTCGTTCGGGCAGGCATTCAGGCAAGGGGCATTTTCGCACTGGCGGCACAGCATCGGCACGCTGACGCTGAGAGTTTTCATCACCCGTAAGCGAGGATTGAAGTTTTCCGCCGTCATCGGCAACGGATTATCCCCCAGATGCGCCATCACGCAGGCGATCTCGCAGGTGCGGCAGCCAATGCACTGTTTCATATCGGCAATGACAAACTGATTCATACCGTCTCTCCTTGAGCCGCGTTAGAGCACATTGAGGTAATAACCGATGCTTTCCGCCGCCTTGCGACCTTCGGCAATGGCGGTCACGATCAGATCGGCACCGCGCACGATGTCACCACCGGCGAAAATCTTGCGGTTACTGGTTTGGTACGGATAACCCGCCACTGTGGGGGCCACCACTCGCCCTTGCCTGTCCAGCATGACGTTATGTTCTGCCAACCAGCCCATACGATGCGGGCTAAAACCAAAGGCCATGATCACCGCATCCGCCGGTACGATATGTTCCGACCCCTCAACAGGGACCGCCTGCCGCCGGCCCTGGCTGTCTGGAGCCCCCATTTCGGTTCGCCGCATCTGAATGCCGCTGACCTTACCTTCCTCATCGATGACGATGCTTAGCGGTTGCAGGTTGAACATGAATTCTGCGCCCTCTTCCCGCGCATTTTTCACTTCCTTTTTCGAACCTGGCATGCTCTTTTCATCACGCCGATAGGCACAAATCACCTGCTCAGCACCGTGACGTAATGAGGTACGGACGCAGTCCATAGCGGTATCACCGCCCCCCAGTACGATCACCCGCTTGCCCGCCATATTGACGTAAGGGCTTTGCGGGTTTTCGGCATAACCCATCAGTTGTTGGGTATTGGCGATCAAGAATGGCAAGGCGTCATACACTCCCGGCGCACCTTCATTTTCCAGGCCGGAGCGCATCGATTTATAGGTTCCCACGCCAAGGAACAGCGCGTCGTAATCATTGAGCAGGGTTTCCATCGAGATATCTTTGCCAATCTCGGTATTCAAACGGAATTCCACCCCCATATCGCTGAAGATCTCACGCCTTCTGGCCATCACGTCCTTATTCAACTTGAACGCCGGAATGCCGAAGGTCAGCAGCCCGCCAATTTCCGGGTAGCGATCGAACACCACCGGTTTGATGCCATGGCGCACCAGGATATCGGCACAGCCCAACCCCGCCGGACCCGCGCCGATAATGGCAACGCGCTTGCCGCTGTCTTTCACCGCCGACATATCAGGCCGCCAGCCCATCTCAAAGCCGTTTCGGTGATGTAGCGTTCAATGTTACCGATGGTGACGGCTCCCCCATGCTCATTGAGCGTACAGGATTGCTCGCACAGTCGGTCCTGTGGGCATACCCGGCCGCATACTTCCGGCAGGCTGCTGGTTTGGTGCGATAGCTCCGCTGCTTCCCAGATGCGCCCCTGGCTAGCCAGTTTGATCCACTGCGGGATCTGGTTATGCAACGGGCAGGTCCAGGAGCAGATACTCTGCTTGGCGCAGCTCAGGCAGCGTTCGGCCTGTTGCTGGATCTGTTGCTCATTAAAGGGTTGGTAGATTTCGGCAAAGCTGGTTTGGCGCAGCTCGAGCGGGATTTTGCTGGCTTCCAGGCGAGGTGCCCGAGGCTGTTGCAGCAGATTACGGATCGGCGTTGATTTCTTCGAGGCCTTCGCTTCCGGGTTCTGATTAGCGGCACTGCCAAACAGTTGACTATGGTGATCGCGCGCAGCAGCACGTAGCCGCTTTTCTCGCTGCTGGTCCAGCAACGTTTGGTTGTCCACCAGGCTGAGTGCATGGGTTGGGCAGGCGCGTATACAGGCGGGCTCATGGTTCAGCTCGCTGCACAGGTCGCATTTCTGGGCCTCGACCTTCTGATAGCTGTCGGCCAGGCGATGATTGGCGGGCTGCACCGTTTCGGTCACCACCGTCATCATGCCAAACGGACAAGCGACCGCACAGGCTTTGCAGCCGATGCATTTCTCCTGGCTGACCTGGATACTGGTATCACTCTGTTCAATGGCCCCGGTAGGACAAACATTGGCACAGGGCGCATCTTCGCAATGGTGGCAGAACACGGCCGTATTACCATGGGTGCCCTGAATAACCTTGACTCTCGGGGTGAAATATTCGCGCTTGCTTGGGTATGCCCCTTGATGGTGCGCGGTCACGCAGGCGACCTCGCAACTCCGGCAGCCAATGCAGGCTTCTGATTCCGCAACGATAAATTGATTCATAGGTATCCTTTCCGAACAGGCTGGCTGAAAAAACACGCTTTCGTTGACGTTATCTCCTTATCTTGGCTGGCGTAGGCAGGTGTCAGTAAGGTTATAACCATGTAAATATAGTGGTTATATTTGATCGGTTTCCATGACATTTCGCATGAAAATGGCGTAATACGCCAATCCGCTCTAAAACCAGGCAGGACAACACTTCGCTTTAATCACCCAGTGTCGTATTGGATCGCATTTACAAGGCACCTTTGGTTGTTATTTCGCCATAAATACATTAACATTATTTATATATCTATGGATTTTTTGTTGTAATTGCGCGGATTATATTCATGTAATAAATGGGGAAGCGCACGCCAGGGATGAGCAAACAAGCCAGCGGGCTGAGGTTTACGTTAAGTGTTGGCAACCTGCCAGCAGACGCTTTTGTGGTGCTGGAATTTACTCTGCATAAGCAATTCTCCAGCCCGTTCGCGCTAGAGCTTGAGGTGGCTAGCGCTAAGCCCAGCGTGGAGTTCCGTTCAATCCTGGATAATACCGCCACGCTGACGATTTGGCGTGAAACCGAGGTACAGCGAGTCGTTAATGGCATTGTCACCTCCCTCGAACAAGGGGATGCCGGACTTCATCAAACGCGTTATCGATTTAGCATTCGTCCCTCGCTCTGGCGAGCCGGGTTGGGTCACCGTTCACGTATTTTCCAGCAACAAAACTTTCTGGAAATCCTGGAAACCCTGTTAAAAGAAAACAAGATCGGCGACTATGCCCACGCGTTGCGCTATCCCCATGCCGTACGTGAGTTTTGCGTTCAATATAATGAAAGCGATCTCGATTTTATTAACCGACTGGCCGCAGAAGAAGGGATTTACTATTTCTTTGAGCACCAAAATGGCAAACATACGTTGGTATTTTCCGATGATTGCGCCGCACTGCATGACGGGCCAACGCTCCCCTATTATCCCGATCAGTCATCGACCTCGTTGGATGAACCCTGCGTCACCACCTTTAAGCGCCGGGAAAGTTTACGCCTCGCCGAAGTGCTGTTGAAAGATTACACCTTTAAAGATCCCTTATGGTTGGCAGAGTTCGGCGATGACGCCCGCGATACTGAGCATCAGCCCGGTAAGTACTTTCATTACGATTTCCCAGGGCGTTTTAAAAGCACCGAGGTGGGTAAATCTTTTGCCCGCTGGCGCATCCAGGCGCTGCGTAACGATGCTCATCAGAGCGAAGGGGCAAGCAACTGCCCGGCGCTGCAACCCGGCGTGCGCTTTACCTTGGAAAACCATCCTCTGGAGGCGCACAATACGCGTTGGCAAATCACCCAGGCTAACCATTCAGGGCAGCAACCCCAAGCGCTTGAAAGTAACACAGGCGGGACGGGAACTATCGTAACCAGCCAGTTTGCGTTTATTCCCTACGATCAGACCTGGCGCCCCGCTTTACACCCCAAGCCACGGATTGATGGTGCACAAATCGCCATTGTCACGGGGCCAGCCACTGAAGAAATCTTTTGTGATGAGTTCCGCTAATATGATTGCTCGAACCGGTGGCCCTTGGGAGAATTGCCCGGGCGCGGACAAAAATAAAGCACTAAATACTTTAACCAGTATGGCTAATCGCGGACATGCCGATGCAGACTTGATGTTTCAACAGGAGAGCGTTAAAGTTGAAAAAATTTAAGATCATTACAATAAGTTCTATTTTATTGATTTCGGGATGTAAAAACTACATACCGTATTCATATATAGACCATATAGTAGTATGACTGAAATTTACTGCACACAAAGTGGGTTTCCAACGTGTGATGATTATCGCTCTTGTGTTTCTAAAAATTACGAACGAGTAAAGTCAAAAGCTCCGATGCAACTAGGAATGGCTAGAATTATAATTACACAAGGATCTCAAAATATTATGGAGAAAAACGATTACAGTGGTTTAATAAAAAACTCCTATAATTTATTAGACCACAAGAAAACCAACGTTAAGGTTTCAACCCTCAATATTGGCGTAAGCTATTTTATTTACGCGCACAACGCCTGCGCTAACATCATCGGGGATAAAACTTATAACATCGATAGCTACATGCCACTATTGAGGGAGAAGCTTGGTGTTAAGTAACAGCCTCAAGGTTTTCAGGAACAACGCCCGCGCGACAAAAGTGTTATCTTTGTCGCCGTTGATTCATAAAGCTTTATTTTTTAATAACGTATTGGTTTATTTAGCTACGAAAAAAAATTTCACCTTAAATTCAACTCAATAGCCTTACTACGCCACCAATCAGATCTCCCCTGCTTCGTCTATAATTTAAAAAAGCTAAAAATTGGCATCCAAGGTGGACACTATGGCAGGAAAGATCACAGGTTTAAGAAGCCGCTATCCGCTACATATCCAGATTGCCGCGCTGTTTACCTTGCTGATTGTCTCCATCGGCAGCGTGATCGTGCTTTTTAGCCACAGCCAACTCAGCAAACTGACCGAGGCCAGCACCAACCGGCAGTATCAAAAAACCGGCGAAGCCATTGCTGCGGAGCTGGACTCCGTGACCCGCAGCATGAAAATGTCGGCGAAGATGTTGGCACGTATGCCAATAACAGAAGCCACCACCCTCGAGCAACGCATGGCATTTATCGGCCCGCTGATCGAGATACTCAAGCAAAATGATTATGCCAATGCGGTATACAGCGCTTACCCCAACGGCGATTTCTTTATACTACGCCGCCTCACCCCAGCCAACCGAGCTTTATTTAATGCGCCGGAAGATGCCGAATGGCTGGCGCAAAGCTACCGCTTTTTAGAGACCTCGCCCCAGGCTCAGAATATCTTTTTGGACGGTAAACAGCAGGTTATGGCGGTAAAAACCGTGCCGTATAATAATTATGATCCCCGGGAGCGTACCTGGTATCAGTTGGCAGTAAAAACTCAGCAACTGATTACCTCCCCGCTCTATACCTTCAAAGGCACCGGTGAGACCGGCTTCACCTACAGCATCCAGGCTCCAGATGGCCATGCCGTGATCGGTTTGGACGTTTCACTGGCTTCACTTTCGCTGTTTCTTCAACAAAGCCTACCGCCGGATAGCCAGGCGGCGATCATTAACTCTGCCAATGAAGCTATCGCCAGCCTGCCTGCACAAAACACCAAAAGCCAGGATGGACTGAACAGCATTGCGCACATCCCGGTACTGCAAGCGTTGCTAGATCTCCATCACGGCGCAAGCGGCCTATTTACGGCACAAGGGCAGAGCTGGTTTGGAGCCGTTGTGGAGCTTAAGGGGCAAAGCCAAGGCTACCAGTTGGTGATTGCCACGCCCTCGGCCTATCTGACCGCTGATGCCAACGCCATCCGCAACCGCTCGACCCTGATCGCCTTTGCGTTGCTGCTGCTCGGCCTGCCGCTGGTCTGGTATTTCTCCCTACGTATTTCACGGCCGCTGATCCGCCTGCGCCAGGATGCCGACGCCATCAGCAATCTGCATTTTGATGAGCGGGCGGAGGAACGCTCGGTGATTGAAGAAGTGGACGACCTGCACAAAGCCATGTCCAAAATGAAGCTGACGCTCAAGCAGTTTATCTCGATGGGCAGCCTGTTATCCACCAAGGATAATTTCCCGCAGCAGATGCAGGGCTTGCTCAATGAAACCAGCAAAATCGCGAACATGAGCGGCGGCATTATTTTCCTGTCAGACAAAACGCCCGGCTGCTTTTCACCCATAGCCTGCAACTGGGCTGGAAAAGAGGTGGCCTGTTCGGAGGTGGCATCGTTGCAGTTTGATCCACAACATTTCAGCGCGTTTTGGCAGATCCTGGAGGGTAAAACCGTTGCCGGAGTCTTTACCAACGAGAATATCCCCAGCCAACTGCACACCATCTTTGGTTCCCATTTGCCGCTGCACTATGTGGCTGTCCCGATGCAAACGCATGATCGGGAACTGATGGGGTTCTTACTGCTGCTTAATCCTGCCGAAGCTGGTCCGGAACATGGGCAAGCCAAAGTCCAGCTGATTAATGCTCTGGTGGGCAGCTTATCGGTAGCAATAGAGACGCAATATCTGCTGCAAGAGCAAAAGCATCTGATGGGAGCCTTTATTCAGTTAATCGCCGGAGCGATCGACGCCAAGAGCGCCTATACCGGCGGCCATTGCCAGCGCGTACCGGTCATTACCAAGATGCTGGCCAAGGCAGCGGTTGAGGCTAAACAAGGGCCGTTCGCCGATTTTACCCTTTCCGCCAATGAGTGGGAGGAACTGCATACCGCCTGCTGGCTGCACGACTGCGGGAAAATCACTACGCCGGAGGCCATAGTGGATAAGGCCACCAAGCTGGAGATGATTTACGACCGTATTCACGAGGTGCGGATGCGCTTTGAGGTGCTGAAGCGGGATAAAGAGGTTAGCTTCCTGCGCAAACACGCTACGATCGCCGCTACCGAGCAGGAAGAACAATGGCTACGCGATGAGCTGCAGCAGTTGGATGAAGATTTCTATTTTATTGCACAGTGTAATATCGGTGGCGAATTCCTGTCTGACAGCGCGCTCGCACGCATTCAACAAATCGCACAATATCAATGGACCCGCACTCTGGATGATACCGCAGGCGTGGCACGGGAAGAATTGGCGCGTAAAAACCGCCGCCCTGCCGTCCCCTTACCTACTCAGGAACCACTGCTGGCGGATAAAGAAGAACATATCATCTACCGCGACGAGAAAAGCCATCTGCCTGAAAGCTATCACTTCAAACTCAAGGAGCCGACCTTACTCTATAACCACGGGGAGATTTACAATCTGGGTATCCGCAGAGGCACCCTGAGTGAGGAGGAGCGCTATAAAATCAACGAGCACATAATGCAGACTATCATCATGTTGGAAAAACTGCCGTTCCCACGCACCATGGCCAACGTGGCGGTAATTGCCGGTGGCCATCATGAACGCATGGATGGTAAAGGCTACCCTTACCAGTTAACCCACCAACAGATGAGCATTCCGGTGCGTATGATGGCGATCGCCGACGTGTTTGAAGCCCTGACGGCCGCCGATCGGCCTTATAAACCGGGCAAGCTGTTATCAGAGGCACTCAATATCTTGGTCAGCATGGCGAATGAAAATCATCTGGACCGCGAATTGATGATCCTGTTCCTGGAGTCTGGTATTTGGTATGACTACGCGCAGAGCTATTTGCAAGCCGATAAAATAGACACCGTCGATATCCCCGCACTGTTACGCAAACTTGAAATACCCGATTGCCAACCGACGAACTGATACCCAGCAGCTTCACGACATAGGGGCGCAGCGGCGCCCCCGCCGTCTAACATCTCGCTATTTTTTCTGCCGTTGCGCCTCAAACCACACGCCGCATTGGGAGAAGAGCAACGTATTACGATCTTTCACCAACACGTTATCACCGGGAACCCCTTCAGTCCCCTGATCGGTGATCCCCGGTACGGTGACATCCTGATGCTGAATGATGACTCGCTGCACCGAAGGCGTACTGATACCCAAAATCGGGAAATCGACGTACCAATTATCGCCCGAGTTATCTTCCACAAACTCTTGCGCCTCTACCGTGGTGGTGATCGCCCCCTGATTGATCAGTTGCTGTTCATGCCAGGTAAAGCCGTCTGCTTTATAGTTGATACTATTACCGACCAACTGCTGTGCCTGCTTTTCATCCCAGCAGCCCACGGTTTGGGTGGGAATGATCTTGGTCACGCTCCAGTTGCCGATTAACGCCGATGGGATCGGGGCTGGGGCGTTTTGTGCTGCCCAGGCTGTGGGCAACGACAGCACCAGCAGCGCAGCCAATGGCAAGATTCTTTTACTCAGGGCAAGGTATCGCATGGTACGGCTCCTTAGAGTGCTGCAAGTCTATCAATTACAGTGACCAATCTGTCTATGACTTTACCTAAGCCATTGGCCTTTCAGCAAGCGGTGTTAACGTGGAATTAGCGGCCACCAACGTTGTTCATCATCCCGCTGCTGCCACTGCGTCTCCCCGCTGAGTGCCAAACGCCGGTCTTGCAGATAACGATATTCGCGGCGAGCCGCTTCCAGCAGGCTGAAATCCAGCTCTGCCTGCACTATTCCCGGCTCGCGCCCCAGTCTGGCCACCTCACGCCCCAAGGGATCAACAACCAGGCTTTCGCCAGCAAACTGCATCCCACATCCATGCCCGGCGCGGTTGGCCATCGCCACAAACATCTGATTATCCTGAGCGCGAGCCAGCAAAGCGTTACGATGCACGTGACCATAGGGATCCATATTGCCATCGGTAACCAGCAACAGATCGCACCCCATCAGAGCCAACGCTCGTGATGCCTCTGGGAATTCGATGTCGTAGCAGATCAGTAAACCAATACGCCGCCCCCGCCACAGCCCGCAGACCAGGCGATCGCCCGCTTGCGCTTCGGCGCGTTCATTGGTCCATAAATGGCTTTTGCGATAATGCAGATAGATGCCCTGCTCCGGTGTGATCAGCACCGAGCTGTTGAACAGTTGCGTGCCATCCTGCTCAAGAAAACCCACGGCGACGGCAATCCCCTTACGCTGGCTTGCCGCCACCACTTGCGCGAGTTCCGGGCCTTGCAGTTGCAGCGCGTAGTCCGTATTGCCATCAGGATGGGTAAAGCCGGTAAGCTGCGTTTCTGGCAACACCAACAGGTCGGTTTGGCCGCTGCAACGTTCAATCTGCGCCAGCACGGCGGCCAGGTTATAGGCAATGTCCCCTTCACGGCAGGTAAATTGGGCCAAGGTTATCCGCATTGATTACTCCTTTTAAGTCGAACAATGTTTTTACCTGTTATAACCACTGGCTGGCAAGTCACTGTTAACGGAGACAATCAATAAACGGCAGCGTTATTCCTCCGGATGATAGCCATTGAAGTAGAGATTCAGCAGCACCGCCGCCACCGAAGAAAGCAAAATGCCGCTGTGCAGCAAAGGTTGCAGGCTCGCTGGCATCTGGGTAAAGAAATCAGCCGCTACGATCGGGATCATGCCAAGCCCCAGGCTGATGGCGACAATATAGGCATTATAACGATTGGTATTGAAGTTGACCCTGGTCAGGATCTTGATGCCGGTAGACAGCACCATACCAAACATCACGATACCTGCGCCCCCCAAGACAAACTGCGGGATCGAGGCCACCAGAATAGACATTTTGGGGATCAGGCCAAACAGTACCAGAATCAAACCTGCCATCACGCATACCCAGCGGCTGGACACCTGAGTAACGCTGACCAAGCCAATATTCTGGGAGAATGAAGTATGCGGGAACGAATTGAAAATACCGCCGATAACGGTTCCCAGGCCGTCAACACGCAACCCGCGTACCACGTCCTGCTTGGTGGTTGGGCGGCCGACAATTTCCCCCAGCGCCATAAACATGCCCATCGATTCAGTAAATACGATCAGCATGACGATCGTCAGGGTGATAATCGAAGCCGGATCAAAGGTGGGCCAACCGAAGGCAAAGGGGCCACGATGGCAAACCAGGCGGCATCATCCAGGCCAGCAAAGCTGACTTCTCCCATCAGCAGCGCCACCACAAAACCGAAGCCAATCCCCAACAGCACGGAAATATTAGAGATAAAGCCTTTGCTAAACCGGGTGATTAGCAAAATAAAAATCAGCACCAGCAACGAGACGCCAATATAGGCTGGGTTACCGTAGTTGGCATTGCCCCTGCCCCCGGCAGCCCAATCTATCCCGACCCGCACGATGCTCAGGCCGATGGAAGTGATCACAATCCCCGTCACCAGGGTTGGGAACAGCGGCATCAAACGGCCTACCAACGGCACCAGCAACGTGGTGATAATTCCAGCCGCAATAGTGGCACCAAAGATACCGGTCAGGCCGATTTCGGGGTTGGCACCGATGGCCAACATCGGCGTGACGGCTGCGAAGGTGACGGACATGATGACGGGCAACCGAATACCCGCAAAGCGCCCCATACCGATGCATTGCAATAGCGTCACCACGCCACAGCAAAACAGATCGGAGCTGATCAGATAAGCAATCTGCAGCTTATCCAACCCCAGGCTGCCGCCGATCATCAATGGGACGGCAACCGCCCCCGCATACATCACCAGGACATGCTGAAGCCCCAAGGTAAAAAGATGGACAATGGGTAAAATCTCTTCAACTTTATCAATCGATTTTTCAGTCGCCCGCGCCTTTTCGCCGGGCAAAATAGTATTCAAGTTGGTCATGGAACCTCACTCCTGTACGGCCTTGATCAGGTTGTCATTCCTGATGGCTACGATTCGAGGGCACAGCCTGATAACCCCCCTGATAATGGATGTACGGCACGAGTTCGGGGCATGCATATTGTGTGCAGAGTGGGCGGATCTCAGGTGGTATTGTGCGGGGGAGTGTTTTAAATGCGAAAACCATCACAGATGAGGCTTAATTTCTTTCGATTTAATTAACATTATATTGGAAAAAAATAACATTCATCATCGACGAAAATGACGCGATTGATAAAATTACCAATATGATTCGTCTCAATTTGAGATCCCACCTCTGTACCCAGCCGATAAACCGATAGCAGCGACATGTTGCAATTTTGGTTGGCAAAATCTGCCACCGGTTGCTAATTCTTTGATTGCCCGTCATTCCCGGGTTTCCACAGCCAACCAGAGGTGCGCTATCAAAAGTAACAAGCCGATAACCATATAGAAATGGTCAATAATTGACCTATTTTTGGTTTATTTATGAGCGGTAGCTGTGTATATTACCACCACTCAGAAGGAATGAGTCAGGCGATCCGGCCACTCCATTACAGGGATAGACGTTCAGTTGCTCTTTCAGAAATCTTTTATGCTTAAATTTTTTGCTGTATTTCTCACTTGCTCAGCTTTTTGCATGAGCTTTTCCGCTTCAGCCAGTTCCGGCCACAATAATACTCAGGAGCTAAAAAAAATCCTGTCGCATTATGACCGATGGGAGGGAGTACGTTACAAATTCGGGGGTAACTCGCGCAAAGGCATCGACTGTTCAGCCTATATGCAGCGCGTGTTTCAAGATGAATTTGCCGTCAGCTTGCCACGCAGCACCGGTGAACAAATGAAACTGGGCTCGCGCGTAGCTAAAAGCGAGTTAAACACTGGCGATCTGGTGTTTTTCAAAACCTCATCCCGTCAGCGCCACGTCGGCGTTTATATCGGAGAGGGTGAGTTTGTTCACGCCTCTACCAGTAAGGGCGTCACCGTTTCCAGCCTGGATAACCAATACTGGGGCGCACGTTACGAACTGGCCCGACGTATCAATGGCAGCGATGCATAAACCTGCCCACCTGGCCAAACCGCCGGTCACCACACCGGCGGCCAAGGCGAGGATCACAGCTTCTTGCGGTTACGGCGCATATCGATAGCCACAGCGGCCACGATGATCATGCCTTTGATAATGTCCTGAATGTAGGAATCCACACCGATAAAGGTAAAGCCACTTTTGATCAGGCCGAGGATCACCGCGCCGATCAGCGTGCCGGTAATGCGCCCCACTCCGCCCATCAGGCTACTGCCACCGATGACCGCGGCGGCAATGGCGTCCAACTCATAAGACACCCCCATGCTCGACTGCCCGCTACTGACTCGTGCCGCCAGCACCACGCCCGCTAATCCTGCCAACCCACCCGCAATGGTGTAGACCGTCACCAGGTATTTATTGACGTTGATCCCAGAGACCCTGGCCGAGGTCATATTGCCGCCGATGGCATACACGTATTTGCCATAACGGGTGTGCTTCAGGGCGATATGGAAAATCACCGCCACCACCAGGAAGATAATCACCGGCATGGCACCCTGGCCAATCGAGGTAAAACCGTCCGACAGGAAACTGACCGGGTTACCTTTGGTATAATACTGTGCCAAACCACGGGCAGAAACCATCATCCCCAAGGTGGCGATAAACGGCGGAATACCGGTGCGGGTGATCAAGAACCCGTTGATAAACCCGCAAATAATACCTACTCCAATCCCGGCCCCGATGGGGATCGCGGCGGGCAGGTCCAGCAGGCCCGGATACATTGGCGAAATGCTTTCGGAGGTTTGCGCCAGGCTGGCCGCCACCACCGCCGTCAGGGCAATCAAAGAGCCAGAGGAGAGATCGATACCGGTGGTAATGATGACCTGAGTTACACCAACAGCAATGATGCCGATAATCGCCACCTGCAAAATGATCAACAGCAGGCGGTTCGGGTTAAGCAGGAATGACTGATCGCGCACGTACCAGCCCAGCATTTCAAAAATCAGCGCGATACCGATCATAACGATAAAGATGCCGGTATCTTTCGGCAACTTGCCGCTGAAACCGGCAAACGGCGAGACTTTGACTGGCTGAGTTTCCACTTTGACGTTATTCATTGTGTTTTACCTTTGCGTTATTCCGAGGCCAACGCCATGATTTTTTCCTGGTCTGCTTCATCTTTATCCAGGATCCCCGTAATGCGTCCGGCGTGCATCACCATCACGCGATCGCTCATGCCGAGTATTTCCGGCAGTTCAGACGAAACCAAAATAATGGCGACGCCGCGGTGCGCCAATTCGCTGATCAGGCGATAAATTTCTGCCTTGGCCCCCACATCGATACCGCGCGTGGGTTCATCCAGGATCAGGACCTTCGGCTGCGCCAATAGCCAGCGGGCAATCAAGACCTTCTGCTGATTGCCGCCGCTGAGGTTATTGATAATCTGGTCCATCGTCAGGGTTTTAATATTGAGTTTGCTGATTTGCTCCATGCAGTCTTTGGCCATTTGCGTCTGGCTGACAAACCCGTTTTTGCTGGTATAGGCGGAAAGGTTGACGATGCTCATGTTCTCCACCACCGACAGCACCAGAAACAGACCAGACTTTTTACGGTCTTCAGTCAGGAATGCCAGCCCCTGCTCGATGGCCTTGGAGGGGGAGTCTATTGTTACCGGCAAGCCTTCAATATAAATCTCGCCCCCCTCAGCCGGATGCATGCCAAACAGGCTCTCCATCACTTCGCTGCGCCCAGCTCCCACCAGCCCGGCAACCCCGAGGATTTCCCCGCGCTTAACCGCAAAGGAGATATCCTGGAACCAGCCGCTGCGCCGTAGCCCGGCCACACGCAACACCTCTTCACCGATATTGTTATTGAACTTGGGGAACATCTGGGTCAGCTCGCGCCCCACCATCATGGTGATCAGCGACTGTTTGGTCAGGTTTTCGGTTTTATCACTGGCGATCGAGGTGCCATCACGGAAGATGCTGACCTCGTCGGTGATGGCAAAGATCTCATCCATTTTGTGGCTGATATAGATAATGCCTTTGCCCTGCTGCTTCAGTTCACGAATGATCGCAAACAGATGCACCACTTCCCCTTCCGTTAATGCCGAGGTCGGCTCATCCATGATCAATACGTCGGCGTTATAAGACACCGCCTTGGCAATCTCGACCATCTGTTGGTTGGCGATGCTCAGCGTGCCCAGTTGGGTTTCCGGGTCTAATTTAATCTTGAGATGCGCCAACAGTTCGCGGGTTTTACGGTTTAATTCCTCGTGATTGACAAAACCCAGCTTGGCGGGTTCACGCCCCAGCCAGATATTTTCTGCCACCGTCATATGCGGCACCAGATTCAGTTCCTGGTGGATCATGGAGATGCCCGAGTGCAAGGCCGCCTGCGTATCGTTAAACGTCACCGGCTGCCCTTTGACCTTGATGGTGCCGGCATCGGGCCGATAAATACCGATTAAGCACTTCATCAACGTGGATTTACCGGCACCGTTTTCCCCCATTAACGCATGCACGCTGCCCGGTTTGATCTTGAGCGACACGTTATCCAACGCCTTAACGCCCGGGAACTGCTTGCTGATGCCTTCCGCCTCCAGCACATAAGGATACATACTGATAACCTCCGCCGTTATCCTGCCGATCACTGTGAACGATGTCCCGTACCCTTGGGCAAAGGGCCGGTTGGTCATTACTTTTTATTCTTGTCGGCAAAGTCCTGGTAATTGGCTTTGGTGATCAGTTGGTAAGGGATCATGACGCTGTTTTCAACCTTCTCACCCTTGACCAGTTGAATGGCGGTTTGCACGGCGCCCTCCCCCTGACCTTTGGCATCCTGGAAGATGCTGAGGCTCAAATCTCCCTTCTTGATAAACTCCAGGGCATCTGGCGTACCGTCCACTCCCGCTACCAGCACACCGGTTTTCTTCGCCTGCTTCAGCGCCAAAATGGCACCGATCGCCATTTCATCGTTGTTGGAAGCGATGGCATCAATCTGCTGGCCGGAGAGGATCCAGTCGGTCGTCACATCAACCGCCTCTTTGCGGAAAAACTTGGCGGTTTGCTTATCGATGATATGAATATTCGGATATTGGGCCACCACTTCCTCAACGCCGCGGGTCCGATCACGGGTGGCTTCACTGGAAAGCTCACCGAGCAGGATCATCACGTTGCCCTTACCGTTCATCAACTTGGCCAGTTCCTCCATCTGCAGCTTGCCCGCCAGTTTGGAATCTGAACCTACGTAAGCCATACCGGCTGGCAGCGTGGCTTCTGGCCGACGGTTGACGAACACCAGTGGAATATGGGCGTTCTCCGCCAGCTTGATCATTGGCTTGACGCCCTGGGTATCCACCGGGTTAAGGATGATGGCGTCGACCCCTTGGCTGACAAAGTTCTCTATCTGCTGGATCTGCTGCGCGATATCGCCTTTGGCATCTTCAAACTGGCCCCTGACGTTACCTTCCTGCTTCATTTTGTTTTGCATGGATTGGCGCAGGATGGTCAGGAAGTTGTCATCAAAATAGGCCATCGACACGCCGATCTTGATATCTTTGGCTAACACCGAGGCTGGCAGCATGCACATCAGTAGCGAGGTGACGATCAATTTCTTCAGCTTCATGTTCTGTACCCTTTAATTGTTAGAATGAAGAGGCCTGTTGATTTGACGACTAATGAAAAATATTTTTTACATTCAAACAACAACCCGCTCGTTATTATCGTCTTAAAACCCTGTTCCGCGCGGTATCTCATCAGTTAATACTGGTTATGAGATGCTTGGGGATAATTAAAAATAATCATTAAAACAATGCATTGAAATGGACTCCTGATGTGACTGTTAAACATCCCACACAGATATCAAACGTTTATTTCAAAAATGAGACTAGTGAAATTTTTTAACCCAAACAAGCGAAACGTGTGTTTTAGAATGAGCAAATAACAAAAACATGACAGAGATCTAACAAATGGACGTAAAGTGACCGCCGGTCCCCCTCACCCCAGCCCTCTCCCATTGTAAAATCGGGGGATCCCATAAACAGCTGTTTAAGGGAGAGGGAGCGGGTACGGTGTTGTAGGTAAGAACGGAAGTCAGTCTGGAGGTATAAGGCAGAACGCCGTAGTCAACATTCGGTTCCCTCTCCCTTCTGGGAGAGAGTTAGAGTGATGGGGATGTTAGTTTTGTTCTGAGACCAGCACGGCCAGCGTATCCGGCTCCAGGGCGCGGAAGATGTGCGGCCGGTCGGCTGGATAGCAAATATAATCCCCGGCATTCAGCTCGGCAGGCTCTTCCACCAGCCCGACCAAGGCGCGCCCCTGGGTAATGACGATGTGTTCCACCGAGCCTAACGGGTGCGGATGAGAAAGACGGTCGGCTCCCGGCTGGGTCGTCAGCAGATAGATATCTCGCCGTGCGCCAGGTGGACAGGTTGCCAACAGCACCGCCGTATAGTTAGCCACCTCCGACACCACAGCCGCCCCTTCCCCACGCCGGATCACCTGCGTTTTACTCTGCTGCGGCTCCATCAAACGCGCAAAGGGGATATCCAGCGCAACGCAGAGTGCCCACAGCGTTTCGAGGCTCGGATTACCATTCCCCGCTTCCAGTTGAGACAGCGTTGATTTGGCAATTCCTGCCCGGCGAGCAATTTCTGCCAACGAGAGGCCTGTACGCTGGCGTTCGCGCACCAGAGCTTCCGCAATGATATTGATGGGTTGTTTCATAGGCCGCCTAACTCACCTTATAACGAACGATCGTTCGGCTTGTAAATCGAGATTGAAGTGTTCATTATAATAGAACAACCGTTCGTTTTGAGAAAGGCAGTGAGAAAAATAGTATGGCTAAAAACTTTTTCCCCTCGCTCGATAAGGGCGTGATCAAAGGGATCGCGCTGGTCTGCCTGGCGGATGGCATCGTGGGGATCTCCTATGGTTCGCTGGCGACCGGCCTGGGTTTCGAGCTCTGGGTCCCGCTGATGCTGTCGTTGCTGGTGTTGGCGGGCGCCTCTGAATTTCTGTTTATCGGCATCGTCGCCAGCGGTGGTAGCCCCTTCGCTGCGGTGGCAGCCGGGCTGCTGGTAAATGCACGCCACCTGCCGTTCGGTATGGCAGTGAAAGAGGTGATCGAGCGCAGCCGCTTTAAGTTATTGGGTTGCCATATCATGAATGATGAAAGCGTGGTGTTCGGCATTTCCCAACCGACGTTGGCCAAAAAACGGGCGGCCTACTGGCTCTGTGGGCTGGGGATTGCCGCCTGCTGGCCGTTGGGCGTGTTGATTGGCGGTACCATCGGCAGCTTTATTCCCGATATCAATGCCATCGGGCTGGACGCCGTGTTCCCCACCATTTTGCTGGCCTTGATTGTCAGTTCGCTGAAAAAACTGCGCACCTGTATTTCCGCCTGCTCCGGCACCCTGATTGCCCTGGCTAGCGTACCCTTGGTACCGATTGGCATGCCAGTACTGTTTTCACTGTTGGGTTTACTGATCAGAAAGCGAGAAAAATAATGGATAACCAAACACTTATCATCGGTATTCTGCTCCTTGCCAGCGGCACCTTTGCGTTTCGCTTTGCCGGTTTCCTGCTGGGCCGCAGCCTGAGCTTTTCTGACCGGGTTCAGGCCTTGCTCGCCGACTCTGCCACCACGTTGCTGCTCGCCGTAGCGGTGATCGCGACGCTGTTCGAAGGGCAACACTTTGCTGGTTATGCCCGTTTAGGCGGTGTGGCCGTGGGAGCATTATTAGCCTGGCGGAAAACACCGTTAATCGTGGTGTTGCTGGCTGCGGCGGCAGTGACGGCGCTGTTGCGGGTAGCCGGTGTGGCATAACTCACTGCTGGCCGGGTATGATAGCGGCCGGCAGGTATGCTGCCTCACCGTAGATGGGATAGAAATGGAGAAGCTCGCCACATTAGCCGTAGTTGGAATAGTGCTGCTTGCGCCCTGGACAGCGCTACAGGCCGTGACGCCAGTGGGCCCAGGTTTTACCCCTGACCGGCCTGCTTCGCTGTTTGACTGTCAGGCTCCGTTGATCAAGCTGTTAGCCAGCAGCAATCAGGCGCTGATCCGGGCGGAGAAAGTGCCAGCGAACAAGCTGGAAATCAATATTGAACCACGGGCCAACGGCATACAGGCCATTCAACTGTTCGACCGCCGCAAGTCAACCTCACCCGATTCGCCAGGGGCCGGACATCTTGGTTGGGTCATGTACGATCCGCAAACCGGCCAGCTACTGGATAACAGCGCCGACGAACAGCATCCGCTGCAACTCACCTTTAATCCACAGTACGGCAAACAATATCAGCAATGCCTACAGAAGGAGCAGCGCTGCGCGGCCATTCTGGACCAGATGAAATTAGGCCCAATCATCGCCGATTCCCCTAAATATGTGGTGCGTGGTAAAGGCCGGGCTTATTTTCACGTTGCCCCCACCGAGCAGTGCGTCAATGAGTCTCAATTTGTGATCCCGGATGACAAAGTGCAAGTGGTGGGTTATGCCGCGCTTGAACCCGTCGAAGGCGAGAAAAATGGCTATCTGTTAGTCGGTTATGGCAATGCCTCCGGCTGGATCAACGTTAACCGTCTGGCCCCGCTCGACGAGGTTTGCCACGATGCGCAGGCCAGCGCCGAATCCGCAATAAGCAAAACAGCCTCGCCTACGGCGAGGTTTCTGGTGAAGAACAAGAAACTCTATTTTTACGACTCGCCGGATAAGCTCTGTCAGGATGAAGGTGGGAAATTTGTCGTCAATGGCGATAGCGTGACCGCCACGCACGGACAGGCTTATAAGGGATTTTTGTTTGTGAGTTATTTTCACCCCAAAACCGGCGATAAAACCACGGGCTGGGTGAAGGCTGATGGTTTGGCTGGGCAATAAATGCAGATCCGATATTGCCTTATCCGCTGATTTTCCAGACGGGCTCAGCATGTTGTCAGCAGACTAAAACCCACCGAGCGGTGGGTTAGATATCGCTATTGATCCATCAGGCAGCCAGCTCAAATAAATAGAGCGTGTAGTCGACCTTGCTCGCCACATTACCCGGCGTTGCGCGGCCAGTACTGCAGATGTTTGCGGCAAAGGAGGCATAAACCTCACCATCCATCACCGGGACAAACGCCGAACTGACCAGTTGAGAGTGACTCCCTGCCTGGACAATATCGCCTTGCTGGTTACGCAGTTGGATCTGCACGTTACCCGCTTCCGCCATATTAATCAGGCCGCCGGTGGCAGCATCAACCGTGGCCCCCCCCTCAAAAAACACCAAGGCGTGAGTATATTGCTCCGGGATACCTGCAACGCGGATGTTAAATTGGTGTGGCATGGCCCTGTCGCCAGGATTTGCCAGCTGCACTTCGCTTACTGCACCAAGCTGCACGTAACCATTTTGGGTTTCGCTACCGTTAACGCTGACGGTGAGGCCAGCACTGCGTGGCTGCTGTACAATAATGCCACCCTCTTCAATCCCCATGGTTTGGGCAACGATTTGTCCAGCAAAGTTGATGGTTCCATTGACGGTATTATTCATGGTAAATATCCTTATTCTAATAAGAGAGCAGAGTGGTTCTGATGTCCCACCTGATTTAATTCGCAGTGTTTGTTCTGCTTAATTAAATATTATCCACTTAATGATAAGGATTCCTTCTGTTACCGTTGTGCTGTCAATGGCAGGACGGGGATAGTGTCAACCACCGCGAATAGTGCCACGCCATATAAAATCGGCATGATACATCCGCATTTCTCCTGGACTATCCAGCCCCTGCTCAGACTCCAGGTTTTCTTCCTTCTCCTCCTCCGCCATCAGCCATGCCACCGCATCCTGGGCAAACTGTTCCACTGGCTGGGTAAACGTGGTGAGGTTGTAGGAGGACCATGCCGCCTGCGGAATATCATCGAAGCCAGCAACACAAAGATCTTCTGGAATGCGTAGAGCAAAGCGATGGCGCGCCTCATCCATAAAGCCACAGGCCAGCAGATCGGTCACACAGAACACCGCATCAGGACGTTCCCGCCGGGTTAACAAGCGGTGCGCCAGGATCTGCCCACTCTCATAGGAGGTGGTGCCAAAACGTTCGACGGTGACCGCCAGCCCCGCCGCTTGCGCCGCCTGGATAAAACCACGTTCACGCGCCATCAGGCTTGGCGTGCCCGCCAAGGAGTTGGCAAACGCGATCCGCTGGCAACCCGCACGGGCAAACGCCATCACGATCCGCCCCGCCGCCTCTTCGTTATCCTGGTTGATACTGAGTGAACCCGGCAACGCGTCGTTACGGTTAATCAACACCAGCCGCTGGCCGTGCTTGTGGCACAGGCGAGCGATCGCACTGTCCGGCATGCCGGAGAGGACAAAAGAGGCATCCGCACGGAAGTTAATGGCCTGCTGCAACGCCTGCGATACGCTGTCATCGGGACGATCGGTGTTGATCAGCATGGTAATTTTTCCCGCTTCCTGCAAATGCTGGGTCAGTAATCTTACCAGGCTGGCCCGATAAGGCGTCGCCAGTTCTGACACGATCAGGCACACAATGCCGCTGCGATTACGCACCAACCCCCGCGCCAGATGATTAACGTGATAGCCCAGTTCTTCAGCGGCCCGCATTACCCTTGCACGGGTTACCGCCGACACGCTGGCACCGGGCGTATAGGTGCGAGAAACTGCCGAACGGGAGACCCCCGCCAGCTCCGCCACGTCTTTCGCACTGATCATCATTTTGTCTACCGCCATCTTTACACCCATCCATCGCGCGTTGGTGAAAATCTTGCCGCACTTTGCAAAGCTGTGCAAATTTTTATTGGCATAATTGTTCCATTTTTGTGACGAAGAGGTTGAATTATTTCGCAGCGCAATTGACAGTGCGATTTTTATCCTCTAGTTATTTGCACACACGTGCAAAGAAATGGCGACAACGTATCGCCACCCTACACCAACCAGGAGAACACCATGCATCGAGTCACTCTGATGGCGGCCATCGTCGCTGGCACCGCGCTCTCAGCCTTCTCTGTCCACGCTACCGAGCAGTTGAATATGATCTGTTCCGCTGACGTCGTGGTCTGTGAGCAAATGACCAACTTGTTTGAGCAACAGCATCCGGATATCAAAGTCAGTATGGTGCGCCTCTCCGCCGGGGAAGCCTATGCCCGTATTCGTACCGAAGCTCGCAACCCGCGCACCGATATCTGGTGGGCAGGCACTGGCGATCCGCATATGCAAGCTGCCAACGAAGGGTTAACCCAGGCCTACCAGTCACCGCTACTGGATCAACAGCAAGATTGGGCGCGTAAGCAGGCAGAAAGCGCCAACTATCGCACCGTGGGCATCTACGCCGGAGCGCTGGGCTGGGGTTACAACACCCAGTTACTGGAGCAGAAAAGAATCAAAGCCCCGACCTGCTGGAGCGATCTGCTAGACACGGCTTACAAGGGCGAGATCCAGATGGCTAACCCGAACTCTTCCGGCACCGCTTACAACACACTCGCCACTCTGGTTCAACTGATGGGCGAGGAGAAAGCCTTCGACTACCTGAAAAAACTCAACGCCAATATCTCGCAGTACACCAAGTCGGGTTCAGCACCGGTTAAAGCGGCGGCGCGCGGTGAAACCACCATCGGCATCGTCTTTATGCATGATGCCGTCGCCATGCAGGTGGATGGCTTCCCGGTCAAGGCCGTTGCCCCCTGTGAAGGCACCGGATTTGAAATTGGCTCCATGTCGATTGTCAAAGGTGCTCGTAACCTCGCTAGCGCCAAGGTGTGGTACGACTGGGCGCTGAGTGCCGAGGCTCAGTCACACATGAAAGACGCCAAATCTTACCAACTGCCGTCAAACCGTAACGCAGCGATCTCCGAATACTCTCCGCGCTTCGAAAACATCAAGCTGATTGATTACGACTTTAAAACCTATGGCGATACGGCAAAACGTAAAGAGTTGCTCAGCCGCTGGGATAAAGAGATCGGCGCCAATGCTCAATAATCATCACGTCATCCTCCTCCGCGCCGATGCGTTTGCTAAGGCGCTAACAGGAATCATGCATGTTTGAGGTCACAATGAATGCTCAAAACCGCCGATTGGATGGGGCTTTGGTGCTGGGAGCGCTGGCAGTGTTGCTGCTGCCCTGGTATAGCCAGGAAGCCGGATTCTTCGGCTTTGGCTGGCTGAATACGCTCTGGCAGGATCGGCAGAATGCCCCGGCCTTATGGCAGATACTGGCGTTTCAACGCCCCTGGCTGGCGATTGCCCTGTTACTGCTGTTAACGGGTGCGCTAGGTCGGCTGCTACAGGTGGGCCGGTTACGCTCCCAATTACTGATATATGCCAGTGCCGTGGGCATTTTGTTCCTGCTGTTTGAAGGCCATGCTATCGGCAACAACGGTTGGAACTGGCAATGGAGCGAACAGCTGTTTGGTGCGCTCGGTGACGGCCAACCCGCCTTTGGGGCCGGCGCGATCCTGCTTCTCACCACCTTTTTGCTGTTGTTCTCTTTTGGGCTTGCCGAACGTGGCGTGCTGAAGGGCGATGCCTTTGTCGTCAGCTCGATTGTACTACTGGTGGCGCTGGTCAGCACCTTCGTGCTCTATCCCGTACTGAGCATGTTCGTCGCCTCGGTACAGGACGTGGATGGCTCGTTTAAGCCAGATGGTCTGCTCACCAATATGCGCGATCCGGCGATCTGGAGCCTCAGTTGTTTAAGCGGTGGCACTTGCGGCACCGCCTGGCGCACTCTGTGGCTGGCACTGATGACCGCCAGCGGTTCTACGCTGCTTGGCCTGGCCTTTGCGCTGGCCGCCACCCGCACGCCACTGCCATTCAAGAAAGGGTTGCGCATGCTGTCCGTGCTGCCGATCATCACGCCGCCCTTCGTGATTGGCCTGGCGTTGATGCTGCTGTTTGGCCGTTCTGGTGTGGTGACCGAACTATTATTCACCCTATTCGGCATTGAGCCTGGCCGCTGGCTGTATGGTTTGACCGGGATCTGGATCGCTCAGGTGCTCTCCTTCACGCCGATCGCTTTTCTGGTGTTGATTGGCGTGGTGGAAGGCGTTAGCCCTTCGCTGGAGGAAGCCTCGCAAACCATGCGCGCCAATCGCTGGCGTACCTTCCGCTATGTTTCATTGCCGTTGATGGCACCTGGGCTGGCGAATGCCTTTCTGATCGGTTTTATCGAAAGCATGGCGGATTTCGGTAACCCAATGGTGCTTGGCGGCAGCCACGGGGTACTGTCGACCGAGATCTTCTTCTCGGTGGTCGGGGCGCAGAACGATCCGAGCCGCGCGGCGGTGCTGGCGATCATCCTGCTGTGCTTTACGCTCAGCGCCTTTGTTTTGCAGCGTCTGTGGCTGGCAGGGAAGAGCTTTGCCACCGTCACCGGCAAAGGGGATGCAGGCACGCACTGCGGGCTACCGCGCGGGTTGCGCTATGGCGTGTATCTGCTGGTGATCCCTTGGGGCCTGTTCACGCTGGTCGTCTACGGCATGATCCTGATCGGCGGGTTTGTCCAGTCCTGGGGACTAGACAGCAGTCTGACGTTGGCACATTACGCCCGTGCCTTCGGTTTTCACTGGAACGATGGCCAGATCGTCTGGACCGGCGTGGCTTGGAACTCGTTCTGGACCACCATGGAGATCTCGCTGATTGCCGCACCGCTCACGGCCATCGTCGGCATGCTGACCGCCTGGCTGATCGTGCGGCAAAAGTTTGTTGGCCGCCAGGCCTTCGAGTTTATGTTGATGCTCAGCTTTGCCATCCCCGGCACGGTGATCGGCGTCAGTTACATCATGGCCTATAACCTGCCACCGTTAGAGATCACCGGTACGGCTCTGATCCTCGTTGCCTGCTTTGTGTTCCGCAATATGCCGGTTGGCGTACGCGGTGGCATCGCCGCCATGAGTCAGTTGGATCGCAGTCTGGACGAGGCTTCGCTCACGCTACGCGCCAGCAGTTTCCGCACCCTGCGCAAGGTGATCCTGCCACTGTTGAAACCTGCTATCAGCGCGGCCCTGGTCTATGCCTTTGTGCGGGCGATCACTTCCATCAGCGCAGTGATCTTCCTCGTCAGTGCCCAGTACAACATGGCCACCTCCTACATCGTTGGGTTGGTTGAAAACGGAGAATACGGCGTGGCTATCGCCTACTCCTCAGTGCTGATCGTGGTGATGATGGCCGTGATCCTGACCTTCCAACTGCTGGTCGGCGAACGCCGCCTGCGCCGCGTATCCCGCATTGCCACACCGCCGGCGTTCCCTCCGGCAACCTTACAACAGGAGAATGCCGTATGACTGCCATTCGTTCCGGCTCGGTGGTGTTTGAAAACGTCACCAAACAGTTTGCCGATTTTGTCGCCCTGCCCGGCCTTTCTCTTACCGTCGAGCCAGGGACGCTAGTGACGCTGCTCGGTCCTTCCGGCTGCGGAAAGACCACCACGCTGCGTCTGCTGGCTGGCTTAGAGCACCCAACTTCGGGGCGCATCCTAATTGGCGGCAAAGACGTAACACATCTGCCCGCCAACGAGCGTGACATCGCGATGGTTTTCCAATCCTACGCCCTGTTCCCGCATATGAACGCGTTGGACAACGTGATGTACGGCCTGCTCGCCAGCAAGCTATCGCGTAAAGAGGCGCAGGATCGGGCACGTGAGGTGCTGAAGTTGGTTGGCCTGGAAAGCATGGGCCAACGTCTGCCCTCCGAGTTGTCTGGTGGACAGCAGCAGCGCATCGCCGTGGCGCGTGCGCTGGTGTTAGAACCGCAGGTGTTGTTGCTCGACGAACCCCTCTCCAACCTTGATGAACGCCTGCGCCGCCGCGTGCGTACCGAGATCCGCGATTTGCAACAGCGCCTCGGCTTTACGGCGGTGTACGTCACCCACGATCAGGAAGAAGCGTTGGCGGTTTCCGATAAGATTATTGTCATGAAAGACGGGCATATTGCCCAACAAGGGGCACCGCAGGAACTCTATCACTCCCCCGCTTCGGTGTTTATCGCCGACTTTATGGGCGAGGCGAATATCCTGCCCTGCGCGATTGAACGGGTGGAGGGGAATGAGGCGCTGATCAGCCTGGGCAACCGTCAATATCGGATACCGGGAGCCAAAGCCTCCCCCGGTGCCGCCCAACTTTCGGTACGCCCGCAGTTTATTACCCTGCATGCGGACCAGGCTGGCGCGTTGAACGGAGAAGTGACCCACAGCATCTGGCTCGGCGACCACATCGAATATGAAGTGAAAACCGACCTCGGCGCACTGTTTATCGTCGACGTGCAGATGGAGCGCCAACTGACGCCGATGACCCGCGTGGCCATTGATTTTAAACCTCAGGGGCTGGCGCTGATTGCCCAGTGAACCCAAATTTAAGGACTTGATATGAATGAGCAGATTTCCCAACGCCTGGCGTTGGCCGAGCAGGTCACACATGAGGCGGGAACCAAGGCGCTGGACTATTTCAACCGCCGCGAAAGCCTGGTGATTGAAACCAAGCGTGATGCGCAGGACGTGGTTTCCATCGCCGATCGCGAAGTTGAATTGTTGATCCGCGAGCGTATTGCACAGCAGTTCCCAGACGACGGTTTTCTCGGTGAAGAGTTTGGCCTGCAATCCGGCAGTTCGGGCTACACCTGGGTGGTTGATCCGATCGACGGCACCAGCCCCTTCGTCAACGGCATGCCGAACTGGTGCGTTTCCGTTGCCGTCATTCACCATGGCGATCCGGTGATTGGCGTGATTATGGCGCCTTGCCAGCAGGAGTGTTTTGTCGCGGCACGTGGCGCAGGCGCAACGCTTAATGGCAAGCCGCTACACGTCGATCCGGCGCGCACGCTGCAAAATCACATCACCGGCTTTGGTGCCAACAGCTATGTGGCCCCCGAACGCGTTGGTGAGATCGTCGCCGAGATCACGGCGGTTGGCGGCAATTTTTTCCGCAACGGTTCCGGGGCCATGATGTTGGCCTGGGTTGCCGCAGGCCGGCTGGTCGGTTACTACGAACCTTATATGCACGCCTGGGATTGTCTGGCGGGTTACTGCCTGGTGAACGAGGCTGGTGGTTGGACGCATCCATTTAATACTGGGGAAAACCACCTGCTGCACGGCGGGCCGGTGCTGGCCGTTGCCCCCGGAGCCAAGGATGAGCTGTTACGGATCGCACGGCTGTAACCCGTGTTCTCTCTGTTTGGGGCCGGACCATTGTCGACCCCGACGGATTAACAGGTTGAGCTTGTTTACTCAACCTGTTGTTCTTCAATATCATATTTCACTACCACATCGTTCAGATATAGCCGTTCGGACTGTAATACCACCGAGTCCTGCCCTTTGGTGGAGATATCACGCCAGATTTCATTCTGCCGGTGAACACGCTGTTGCCGACGGATAAATCGGTGAGATTTTTGGTAGATATGATATTTCACCGTGCGGGGGGCCGAACACAGCAGTTCACCTTCCAACTGGTGCTCCGCAACGTTGAACACGAGCTGAAAGCTATCCTGAGTCGGGTTATGCAGCACCAGATCGATATAGTTGTAGAAAATGGCGGCTCCCGAGCCAAAAGGCAAGATCCGCCCTTCGTCCGGGAAAGGATCAAAACTGTGATTTGCCCGTTCGACTACTACCAACGGTGAGTGGATTGCCATCCAGTGGATTAAATTGCTGAGCTGGCAAATCCCCCCGCCAATACCGCTGCGCGCTTCGCCAAACGACAGCTCCATCCCTTCAACAAAACCACGCGCGCGAGTCGGTTTCCCCACCAGCTTACAAAACGAGAAATACTCACCCGGCTTGATAATAATTCCGCTGGTTGCCGCAACTGCCAGCCGCAGATTAATCACTTTATTGTGCTGCAAGCCAATATCACTATTGCCCAGCTTGCGGATCAGCTTCGAGGTGTGCTTGATAAAACGGTGATCCAACCGCTGATCCGGCGTTCTCTCACTAGCGTACCGGCGCGATGACCATTGCCACGCAAGATGGCGCAAAACCCGCTTTTGCCGAACGCGCAGCCAATAAAGCAGCGGGTGATAAGATGATAGAGGCCTGCGCATAGTGTTAATCCATTACCCAGTAACTTACTGATAGAATTATAAAAAAACCATTAACCACCACGTTATGACGTAGTGGTCAGGGAAAAGCGCCGCTCAGTATACCCGAGCACGGGGCAAATCACTCAGCCTGGTGGTATAAGCCGGTGACAGCAGTTCACGCTTCATTGACCACACCTGCTGCGTTCCCTGGCCAGCAAACCACAACTTGGCCCGGCCCGAGTTATTGATGGAGTCCATCACCTTCATTAACTCTTCACTGCCATGCCGAGGCTGATACTCATCGAACATGTCGAGCTGTGCCACACCCTGGCTGAAAAAATCCTGCAGCATCACCCCGCCCTTATCGAAACGATGACCGGGTTGCCAAATGGCATCCAGGCAGCGCATCGCGGCGGCAATAATATCGCGGGTGTCTTGCGTTGGCGTATTCAATTTTACGCTGGCCGAATTGCCGTAATAGGCCTCGTGAGTGGCGAACGGGCTGGTTTTGATCCAGGCGCTGACGTGCCGACAATACTGCCGTTCTGCCCTCAGCTTTTCTGCCGCTCGTGTGGCATATAAACAAATCGCCTGATGCATATGTTCATACTCGGTGATGCGCTCACCAAAGCTGCGGCTGCTGATAATCTGCTGCTTGGTTGGCGCAAACTCTTCCAGCTCAAGGCAAGGCTCACCACACAGTTCCCGTACCGTACGTTCGACCACCACACTGAAGCGTTTACGTATCATGGTGGTACTGGCATCAGCCAGTTGCAGCGCACTTTCTATGCCCATCGCGTTCAGCTTTTTTGCTATCCGCCGCCCAATGCCCCAGACTTCCTCTACCGGCACCTTATTCATCAGCTTACGCTGCCGCTCCAGGCTGGAAAGGTCGACCACGCCGTTGGTTTGTTTCACCCATCTTTTGGCGGCAAAATTTGCCAGCTTGGCCAGCGTTTTGGTTTGCGCAATCCCGACCCCGATCTTTAGCCTCGTCTCGCTCCACACTTTGTCCCGGATCTGCCGCCCAAACAGTTCCAGATTGCCGCAATTAGGCACCGAGGAGAGATCGAGAAAGCTTTCATCGATAGAATAGATCTCAACGCGGGGGACCAACGCTTCCAATGCCGTCATCACCCGAGCTGACATATCGGCATACAGCTCGTAGTTGCTGCTAAAAGCGACGCCTCCCGCCCGTTCCAACTGCTGCTTGACCTTGAAATACGGCCCGGTCATCGCCATCCCCAATTTTTTGGCCTCTTGGTTACGGGCCACCACGCAGCCATCATTGTTTGATAACACCACCACCGGGCGGCCACGCAGATCGGGCCGCCACAGCATTTCACAGCTGGCATAAAAGTTGTTCACATCGGCCAGCGCGTACATTACTTCAGCCTCGTAATAGTCGACACCACGACGCCAACGATATCTAAATCTTCAGCTCCATCATGTAGCGGGATGGGCTGGTAGTTGGGATTCATCGGTTCGAGCTGCACGATTGGCCGCAGACATAACCGCTTTACCGTGAACTCCCCGCCAACGCTGGCGATCACGATATCGCCATGATCGGCCCCAATGCTGCAATCGACCACCAGCATCGAGCCATCAGTAATGCCCGCCTCCAACATGCTTTCACCGGAGGCGTAGAGAAAGTAAGTGGCATTCGGGTGGCTGATGCAATATTCGTTGAGATCGATCCTGGCATGGACGTAGTCCTGCGCCGGGCTTGGGAAGCCAGCAGGCACCCGATCGGAAAACAGTGGCAGGTACAATTTCTCTGGGGTTGGTGTTGGAACAAAGTGTTTCATCGGACATGTCTCTATACTGTGTTTTTATACAGTATAGATATGCCGAATGGTGGGAGGAAGAGAGATTTTCACCATGAATGATATGGCTATGATCGGTAAGGAAAGAAAGTTGGCCTCTCTGCCAATACTCATCATCGGCTAAGATAGGGGCCGCCGACATGGAACCCATTGATTTATTGGGTAACTATCGTTGAAATAATTACCCAGAGCTGGCCAGTAGCTAGTCAAATACCCCATTGATGACAGAGGCAACAATAGCCGTGCTTAAGGCCACCAGGACTAAATCATTCCCGGCGATACGCCATTCATAGCCAGGATAAGATGGCAGTTGTCCCAGCATTGAAGCAGGCACCCTTTTCTTGGCGATCCCTGGCGGCAATGGCTTGCCCCGTGCCAGGTTCTTGGCAATGCCGGGAGGTAAAGATTGATACCCGGTTAATCCATAGTTTACCGCCAGGGGCCGGACACGGTCATAATTGATATTCACGGTAACCAGATCATCATGACCGCCCTTGGCTTTTTTGCCTTTGTCTGAATGGTCTTTGCCTGAATTACCCTTCCCATGATTGTCGCCATGGTTAGCGGAATTACCATGCCCACCTCCATTACCATTCCCTGGATTGGCCATAACAGAGGCTGAGGAAGTGAACACGATCAACGCAAGTGCGAGGGCAGACCAGCGATGTTTGAGCATTTTAAATAACCTCAATGAGGGGATACCCGATCAATCTAGTCCTCCCCTAACTACCGAGCAATATGGATTCATCTTATAGTGGGTTTTATGCTAAGTTGATTCATGCGTTGCAGGGCTAACCAGGCGGGCTTTATGAAAATTATTGCAGGTACCCTTTTAGTCATCCTGCTGGCAGGATGCACTTCAGTCAGTGTTTCTGGCTCTGGCGGTAGTTCGGGGCGTTCAACGGCCACTATTGGTATCGGTTCTGGCGTCCGCCTTTGATGCAGGCACTCGCGCAGTCCTTCTGGCTGGTGCAAAGACGTTAACTCAGTTTTTTTCGTAGAGATCGATAATCTCGTACTCTCCGCCGATCACGGGTTTGCATAAAATTTTATAGCCGTCGCTATCAAAGCCCGGCGCAGCAATCATTAACTCCCTCGCTTCATCCAGGCTATCTACTGAACCCAACCACAGCCAGTGGTGAATAATATGGTACTGCGCCATATCAGCCCCCTGCTCTCGCAAGGCTATCGGGCCACGCCACGGCCAGCACACCACGCGGCTTTGCTCAAGCGCTGAGGCCAACCTCTGCCGATGATCGGCCAGACTTTCTTTACCACAGCAGGCTCCGGCACAACGCTTCAGTGCAGAACGAAAACAAGGGCGGCCTTTGCTTAATGGTTCAAGCCCCAACAGCCCATAACAGAGTTGATGCTGATCGGCGATAGACTGCAACGCTTGTAGTGCCGCCCGCCGGTTGGCAAAAAGGCCAAACAACCCAGCGTGCCGAGCAAAATCCACCTCTTTGGCATATACCACCGTGGGTTTGTCATCATTGAGTTGCAATGCGCAGAGCTGCCTGTTGCGACGCAGGCGTTTATTGAACAGCGGTTGCTGCTGTTTAATCAGTTGCGCTTCCAGCAACAACGCCCCTATTTCACCCGCCGTCCTGATAAAGGTGATACGCCTGGCCTGGCGCAGCATGGCCGCTTCGTCCGGGGTGCGCAAATGTGCAAGCACCCGGCTGCGAAGGTTCACGCTTTTACCGATGTAGAGCGGCATGGTCTCGCTTTCACCGTGGAACAGGTACACTCCAGGTAAAGGGGGCAAGCCTTCCAGCCATTGGCGAAGGTGTTCCGGGTATTGGTAGATAGCTTCCGCTTCAAACTCAAGCCTTGGTGCGGCAGAACGTCTGGTCAATCGTACTCTCCATACTGATTTTTTATACAGTATAGCGGGGTTATGTGGGGGGTTGAAGGGGGTTGTGGTCAATACAGCATCAATGATCGTCCCCCCACCCTAGCCCCTTTACTGACCGGGGACGGTACGTGCTACATGTTAATACAGTTCCTGACCGCAACTGCGGACTAGCTCCCTCTCCCTGTGGGAACGTTAATGTTACCTAAGATGTGTTCGGGGAGAGGGTTGGGGTGAGGGGTGGCGGTTTTCGCGATGCAGTTAAAAACCGTTATAAATCAGAAAAATAAAAAAAGACCGAGTACGATTCCTTTATGTGTCAATTTATAAATAAATCATTAAAATTCAATGTGATAAGATCAAAACCCATCAAAATCAACCTCTCAATACCTTCGTTTTACATCCTTTAGTTTCAAATACCTATCAGATTTCTCGTTTCAATTCGGGAAAATTTCGGCACCAAAAACCGCAAAATTCGACACCTATATTATGACCGGTCACCATTACCTCTAACCAAAGCAGCCGCATCCCTCAGCACGCCTTTGTAAAGCGTGTTGCCTACAGCCTTTCGTTTCAACTCCAAATAGTCAGTGATATTGGGGCGATTCACGCCCATGCCATTAGCGATCAGATCGATCACCGCAGCCCCAATCTCGTTGGCTATGAACACCGCACGTTCTTCGTTGATTTCCATTTCCATCCCATCAAAGTGTGATTTTCATTCAGATTAACATGCATTGTGTTGAAGCGTAAAAGTACAGATTGCTGGTTAGCCGCCCTACCGATCCTAACCTGGTTAGAACGTATGTAACCGGCAACGGGCAGCTTTTCAAACATGCTTTATCTTGCTCGCAAGAGTCTCACTTTGTGTTTCATGCTCAAAATAGGTTTCTCAATTATCAAGTAGCAAATTAACCCACCGACGACACCTGCAATGACCGCGCCAATAGAGTATATAACCGCACCCGACATCGATGATATGCCGCCGTTAATGCGAGTTTCAATGATATACCACGCCCGCTGAGCGAACGGGTGTGCCAAGTACATAGAGTAGGATGCACCACCGAGTAAAAGTGCAAACTTATTCGGTTTGCTGGTAAAGGATTTTTCAAAAACAAGACTCGCGGCTACTAACAACACAGCACCAGGCCCAAATGCAATCACACGCGATAAAATGGCCTCATTCATAGTACCCCACGACAAAAGCACCACAGCTAACCCAATGAAGGCAAAACCATACTTAACATTCAATTTTGACAACCCGTTAACGATAACTCCAAGAATAACTCCGGCAAGAAACTCTAACAACAGAGGGTTGGTATAGGTTAAAGCAGCAGCGCCCTGAGGATTAAATAAAGCCCCAGCAATAACGAGAGTGCAAAATGAAATTATTAAAATAGCAAGACGAACTCTAACAACAGGCACAAACAAAGATAGTGCAAAAATAACATAAAAGAACATTTCATAAACTAAAGTCCATCCTACAGTATACAACGGGGTGATATCGCCCACGTCGGGATTATATGTAGGCACCAAAAAGAATGACTTTATCAAAAATGATACATCAAGACTTCTTTGATTTAAGAAAGCTGAAGGCACAGCAAAAATGGAAACGAGAAGGACACATGTAAAAATCCAGTAAAGTGGAAATACTCTAAATAGTCTGGCTTTAAAAAAACCGGCCGGGGATGCTTTTTTATGTGTCGTTGTGGTCCACATTATGAACCCAGATATGACAAAAAAAACATCCACGCCAAAGCTCCCAAGTGGATATGGGAAGTATGGGGTTACAGCCACCATCGCCATTGAATGGTAGACAACGACCAGAATTGCTGCTAGCCCACGTAAATATTGAATTCCTACATATTGCTTCAACAAATGCCTCCAACACTATTTTAAATTCCACTAACTAGCTATACAGGCGGTGTAGGCCACTCAATATCCGCCCCCATACCGACATCCACACGACTAAGTAGCACACTGTAACGCTCCCAGGCCGCAAGCTGACTCTTTTCATCATCGGTCGCCATGTCAAGCCTCACAGCACGTTCAAGACGTAGAATAATAGCATCAGACTCATCGATTAGTTGTTGTTTTTTTATGCCTACATACTCTTTAGTTTGCTCTTCGCTTGGTGGTGAAAGGTTGACCCAAGCAGGCATGCCTTTTTTGCTACCCCGGACTTTCCCTTCCGGTGGTTGCTCGATGAATGCGGCATATGCTTCATCTGTAACATCAAGCAGGTCTGGTGGTAATGTGCCAGCCTCTTCATAGCATTCGAGTAGTTCTATCGGATAAAAGCTGTTTGTTTTTGCGCTGAACTTATACTTACCCATAATCAGTACCCTATCGCCATCCAAAATGACTGAATTTCATTGCTACCAGATATATAATTGAATCCCTGACCGTCTTCACCGTTTGCAAAAACGTTAGCGTTGCTTCCCCCCGCGTTAGAGTTCCTTAATGTGAGTTGCACATTAACGCATGCATTGGGGAAGGCTACCGGAAACCAAACACGAGTAGATTCCCCTGTTCTGGTAAGAATTCCCCATTGCGTAATGAATCCCGTAGTTGCATCACGGAACCACCCGGCAGACTGCAAAGATGAGGTGGGTTTCCTTGCACAGTTAGTATTAGCCCAATCGATGGCGGAATTTTTGGCATCATTAGCTTTATTTAAAATCCAGTTACTCAAATAGCCATTATCCCACACAGATCCCTTAACATTTCCGTCCGTGGCAAATATCGTCCCATTGCTTAGGATAACCTGAGGGTTGACGCCTATTACTGATAATTGCCCATCATTCCGCAATGAGCAATAAGAATCTGTCGAACCATATTTATTGTGTAATGAAACTTCAGCACTTTCCCCTGATGTTTCATTGTAATAAAGCTCGGTAAATATAGTATCAGCTATTGTTAGCCGCATCCCTCCAGCTTGGCGGTGTACCTTGCCACCACCGTCTGTATACGTGGTATAGCCATTTTTGTTGATGAAATCAGCATTATTGATGCTCAGCGGGCCTGTCAGAGTACCTCCGGTGATAGGTAAAGCACCGGTATCCGTTGCAGTCGGTTTATTGGCTTGGTCATAGAACATGACCCAACCTTGCCAGACACCATTTCTCAAGGCATTACGGTAGACTTTGTCATATACGCTCCCCTTATCCACCAGAGCTTTCGCTATCAAAATCCCGTATTGGTTACCACTGTTAGCAGTCAATGACCAGTCCAATTCATAGGCCACCGCTATTGAGGGCATGTCAGGCGAAGGGGCATTAACGGCATATTTGCCGCTACCCATCGCTTTAAGCTCCGTCAGTGTGTTGACCTTTGAGATTTCCGGAGTTGCTCCACCAAGCCCAAAAGCGCCTACTTGCATTAATCGGCCCGCAGTTGCGTCAGTGACTGACGTTTGCGCATCACGAAACGCCGCAGTCCCCAATCCTGCATAAATTGCTCCGGGGTTTGCAACGTTGAAGAAGGTCTTCGTGTTGTCCATCAGGCACACCAGAGCCACGTCCTTCAGGATATCGTTAGCAACCAACGCAGCTTTATTCCCTTTATACAGAGGGAAAGTCCCTAGAACGCGCCCGCCCATTGTAAGCTGCAGCGTACTGGCACCTGTATTGTTCTGCGTGGGATAGACGATGACCGGCGATCTCAGCACCCAATCGGTGGATCCGTTCAGGAAATAGGTGGCTGGTAGCTCCAGCGTCAATGCATTTGCAGTTCCCCCGGCCACTGCGGCAGTATAATGGCCACTTTGAAGCTGCTCGATCTGAACGAACTGGTTTTCTGAACCACGCGTCGCAAAGTTGGCTATAACATCGTTCAAGGACCAACCTTTAGCTGTTGTCCCTTCTTGGCCGCGAACAACCGTCAGCATGTCGTTGCTGACCGAGATCAGATGACACACTTCAAATACCGTTTCTTTGGCGTCCGTCAGAGTGATTTTGGCGTAAGTTTTAAGAATATTTGAACTGTTGGCATAATCGTAAGTAAGCAAGCCTGCAAAACGCGCTCCAGTACCTGGCGTCACCTGCATGGTCGTTTGATTCGCCGTGATATCCGCAGCCAGAGACGATACGACATTGTTTCCAAATCCAATTATCATCATTCATCCTCGTATTATAACCCCCGCAACTGCAGGGGTTAATTTAGTTAAGGTCACCCCAATTTCATCACGCAACCAAGAAAACCATCAGAAACACAGTTATTTTACGTGTGAATATAGATTTGGCTGGTGAATGATAGGGAATTGATTTAGAGGGAAGTAAAGCGTTAGATAGTGCTGTAGTAGTCTGCCATATTGCCGATGACCCCCTGATTAACCGCTCCCTTATCGCTCGGATACATGATGATTTCAGCGATTTTGCTGTTCGGGTTGGATGCCTCTGTCACCGGGTTTATCCCCCTACGTGTAGCGCCAATCGTCGCCTGCTCCAAATGCATTCCGATGGCATTCATATCACCTGGAGTTCCCACCGCGGAGCCATCAACAGCAAAGGCCGTTAATCCCGAGCGGATCAGGCCGCCTGACCGCCCCGCGGTTTTCAGGGCTGTCGGTGATACGACAGATTTTATCGCTGTTGATGTTCGAACAATACGCAAGAACATCCCCACCCCTCCATTCACTCCGGAATACTGGCCATTGCACTGGAACAGCAGCAGATCGTTATCATTCGCTACCGTCGAATCCCTGGCGGCCATTGAAAGAACGGTAAACGATGCAGTCGTCTTTGTTTCTGCAACAAAGAACATCGAGAGCTCTGCGTTTGCCGCTTTGAACTGCTGGGGCAGAGCCTGGGGAATAGAAAGGAAATCATCGACACCATCGAACATGATTGATGGCTTACCGTTCAGAAGAACCGGGGTGCCACCGGATATTACTTTGGGCTGGAATCCGGCAGTTGGTTGCGTTGCATGTAAGCCGTTGCCAGTCTGGTCATAGAGTGTAACCACTGTACCATCACCGCTGCCAACGAACAGTTTGACGTCATCGATGCTAACGGCGTTGTTAACAGCGTAGAAGTCCATGGTTAAGTTGTCAGAAGATCGACGAATGGTGACGAGTGGCCCGGCATAAATACCACTACCTACCTGGCGCAAACTGTAAGCAGCGGCCGCACCAGGGTACATGCCGAGCAGGCGATCGGCGCCGATAAAGTTTGTGAAAACAGTTCCTGAGGCAATTATTTTTGTCGCCATGTTAAACAGCCTTTGCGTTAGTAATTGAAACATTGACATACGGGAATGCGGAACTTTGAACGTAAAGATTACCGCCTGCTTTAGCCTGTTGAATAAAGTTGAATCTGGCATTAATCAATGGACCACTGATGGTCAGCGGATTTTGAGAGAAATTAGATTTAATGCCGTTCACTACAATATTCCGCATATCTGTCAAGTATGCAGGCCTGCCGTATGACGAGGAAGTGGAAACCAATACTTGGCTCCCACCCGTTGCGGCAGTGTCTTCAATATTAGAAATGCTCACAGTATCAATCACCGATCCGCCAGTTGGCAAAATACGCACCTGATTATGCGCTGACTTACTTGATACGCCAGAGATAGAAATATTAGTAATATTGTCACCCAGTGGACTAGGCTTATCGCCACCGACTTGCAGCGGATAAATATAGTTTCCTGATGGATAGGTGTCGATAAAGTTCAGCAACGCTGTCATGGCTATCGTATCATCAGCTGTTGTTCCCGTTATTCTCTCAACCCTACCGTTGGAACACCCTTTCCTGAAGTCTATGCCGTCCCCATTTTTAACGGTTGTGTTGAAGTCAAGATCATGCAAATACATTCCATCGCAGCCATGCTCTTGAGAAATGGCCCAGCAGGTTGTTTTTTGCATTTTAAAATTATAAATTTCGTAATCTTTCGTGTTCGCAAGCAAGATGCCGAGTGTCCTCCATCCGTATGCGTCCCCTACCCACGCGACCGGCGCTCCTCCAGTGACCGGATGCGGGGCTACGTATGGAATATCTGGACCCTCTATAAAAGCAGTTGTTTTTCCACTGCCTTTTATCTTTATCCCTCTATTCTCATTGAGTTTCAAAGCTAAGCTATATGGATTGGCTGGATCAACCACAATGCCTTTGTTACGGATGATATTATCAAACACACCATTCTGAAGCTTTAACTTGGCGTTATCGATGTACAATGTCGTATAGTCAGGAAGTAACAAGGACTCAGATATAAGCCAAGTATTCGTGTTTGGCACAGTAACAGTATCGATGCCCAGCGTCAGCGTCCCACCACCGTTAAATTCAATTAAATCCAGAGCAGCTTTTATTCGATCTGTTTGTGTTGCACCATCAAAACTGTTCGGCGTTATAAATAATGATTCGTTTCTGGCTGCTGGTGCGTTTGCTTCAACGGGTGGGGTGTAAAATCCGACAGCCTCGCCGCGATCGTTGAACCCTGCTAAAACTTCTCCGCCCCTACCTCTTATTGAAAAAACCCATCCATCTGATGACTTCTCGGATTGAACTTCATCCAATATAGACCTAGGAATTTTAAATCTACTATCTGCATAGATCAAGGCGCAACTGCGACCAAGAGGATCCTCAAACGAAAATGCAACGCTCTCTGAATTTTGGGTATTAATCAATTTAGTAATTTCATTTAGCGACTCTGAGCTCGGATAACCTTTCCCTGTTGCAGTAGCTACACCAGAAATATTTTGGTATTCGTCAGCAATTGATTTATTGCTTGCTGAACGAATAAAAAAAATCACTCCGTTAGCTATCTCGCCTGATGCTATAGCCGCATTCGCTGAAGATAAATCGCTATAAACCTTTCCGAGAGGAGCAAGATTATTAACCACATTGGCGTAGTTTTCTGTAAGACTGGCTATTAAATCATCATTCTTTGATTCTAATCCCGCAATGGTGTAACGAACATTGCCAAGTCGATCTGTGTATGTTAGCAATACACCAGTCATCACCTGATCAAACTTTTCAGTGTTAAACAGCAAGTCTTCAAACGAATTGCTCGGTACTGGATTTTGTGTTGGCATAATTTTCCCATAAAAAAAATCCCAGCACTATGGATGGGGTGTTGTTTAGTGTTGATGGTGCTGCGCTTAAATCAGGTTTCTGTGATAAGTTATACTGTCATTTTCATGCATGACCTTTTGCTATCGGTATCATTTAAGAGACGGCATTACTCACTAATAGGCATGATTTTGGTTACGACAATGTCCAACGTTGACCACCAGCTCGGGGCAATTACAACTTCGTATTTATATATAAAGGGCAGTTTTACCAACGACTGGTTGATCGCATCCTTCAGAAAATAGCCGATGCCATCACCATAATCGGGGATATTTACAGTGAAAACGCCGTTATTGGCTGTCACGCTGATATCGAAGGTGTCTTGTAAAGGCGGATCTATTCCATTGGCACCATGAATAAACCGAGCAACACGACGCTTGAGCCAGTCGATACAAAAGTGCGATCCGTCACCTTTGTAAAAATTCCAGGTCAGGATCCGTTTAAAATAATCATCGGACACGTATGAAGCCGAGCCAGGGGCGTAATTTTTGAGTCCGGCATAAGGAATAGCGTTGTACTCGATGGTGTTGTAGGCACCACGGGCGATCGCATCCTCCGATATTTGCAGTAATGGCCGCCCTTCCCCGTAAATACCTAACGCGATCCAGTCTAGTAGTTCACCCGTGATGGTTGGGGATGTCCAGCACGGCAAATTCAGCGCATTGAGCTCGTCAAGATACTCCTGAGCAAGCGAGTTATAAGCCGTGAAAAATGCGACGATGTTGGGGTCACTGTTGTACTGCGTATAAGGGTAAGCGGGGATAATGTTATCAATTAGAGCTGCCATATTGCTTAACCTGAATTTTTGATGCAGAGGTGGAGAAATAGGCGTAGGTGTCACCATAAACCAGGCTGGAGTCTGCTTCAGGCGGTTTGATTACACCATTAATCCCGATTTGGATCTGAATCATTGAAACCAGTGACGCCGCCACCAGTCCCTCGACCGACCTCAGAAATATATCCTGTATCTGGTATATGTTGATCGGCTGACCAACGGCGATTGCGTTAACATAATCGGCAATATTCTGTTGCACCGCACTTTCTATTCCGGCTGGATCGATGTACGCCGTGGACGCCGAATTCCACGTTATCAGAACCGTCGCGTTCTGCGATGACGGCACGACAAACGGCACTCGGTAAACATCTGGATAAACTGTTATCGGTATTGTTTTTTTCTCTACCTCAGCACCTGATGGGTTTGATACCTCATTGGTCAAGATAGAAATATCCGGCACGGCTTTATAGATCGCGTAGGCAACCTCATAAGGATCGCCACCACCGACGACCACCACCCATTTACCGAGTGATGCCTGTCGGTAAGAAATCAGGTTTTCCTGAACACCCTCGACTTTCTTTAGGGTTGCTCTTAAACAATCTGGGGTTCCCTGCACGCCGAACATGCCAGCCTGCAAAACCTGCGACCGATAAGACGCGTAGCCTTGTTTATCAGCGCCCGGCAACCCCGCCGTCAAGTTGGTACAGGTCACCTGGTACGTTTCAGGTACAGAGGTTTTCACCTGGTTAACAGTCCCAGCAGGTACCGGCCATGTCCCCTCGGTTGTAGCCACACAATACAAGGGTTCCGTCTGGCCACTAGCGGGGATAGCCGCGTCACGTCTTACGGTATAAAAATAGGTGCCATCTCCGACAGTAAACCCTTTCGGAATGCCAAACCCCGGCGGCCCTGAAAATACGACATATACCGAGGTGTTCGTGCCCTCACCTTGCTGTACACCGGCCATGGCCCCAAGCTGTTTCAGGAGGTGGACGTTCGCGCCGTAGGGGCTGCACGAGTTAATCAAATCGACCCGCGCTTGATCGCAAACCAGCAACGCACCGACGCTGGTACTGACCATGTCCTCGATCAATGAGCCGGGCAAGTCGGTTGTGATGCCGGGAGAGAGCTGAACCGCTGTAGCAATAACCTGTTGTCTCAGCTCATCTGCTGTTTTCGGCACAGGGCCGGAAATATCGTAAATAACGGGTAAATCACTCATACATACACCTGCGCCACTATTTTCGAGCCTGAGTTGGTGATTGCCGAGATGTTGTAAACTGGCGGGTCAACCTCGGTAAGTGCAATCTGGAGAGAGGAAAAATATCTACTGAACTGCTGTTGCAGCCTGTTTACGTAAAACGTGGGAATAATTTGCTGGATCACCGAACCGTTTGCCGGAATGCCGTGGTTTGCAAAAAAGGGTGACTCCTGCGGTGCTAGCTTGAGGTTCTGAACCAGCGTAGTGAGATAAACCGCGTCATTGAAACCGTTCGCGTCGGTGGTGATCATTACCCATTTACCGGTTTCATCTTGCCCGTATGTTCTCATTCGGTAATGCTCCCGTTGAATTGTGTCGTTGGCCCCCCAGTATTTTGCCCATCGTTTCCATTACTGTGCTGATGGGAGTTCACCCAGGTAAGCAACTGCTGCCAGCCTTTATGCATGATTTCAGGGCTGGTGCTGGCCTGGGCATCTGCAAGCGTACCGCTCTGGCCAGTCAGCGACCATGAGCCGTTTGTCAGCGTCAACACGGTACTGCCAACCGTGACCTTAAACTGATCCGGTGTTGCAATCGTGATGCTCTCGGGCGTCAGTAGGAACGTCGTCTTACTGCCTGCATCGCGTATCGTGACGCCTTCCGGGCCATACAGCGTGAGCACTTGCGGGTCGACGCCCTCCCATTCCGTATGACTGATAGGCAAAAATACCAACGCACTGAGATTGGCCGGAGGAGTGAGATCGGCGGTACCCCCGCCCAGCCCGCTTGCACCGCCCAGGTAGGTATCCGCGGGGATGACGATCCCCCGGTCACCCGGTTGCATGGGGTAGCGGATATACTGCGGGCCGAACAAGGGAATGGTGATCTGCGGCAACATATACGGTATATCGCGAAGCAGGAACGACAGTGTGACCATGTTACCTGATCGGCTCACTACAGATGCAGGCAGCACCTTGCCAGCCATCTGCATGGCATCCGCGATTTTTTGGTCAGCGAACCGATGCATGTTGCCGCCAAAATTCAGCTTTTTATCAATGCTCATGTTGCTGCCATCCCTCCGGTTGGATGCGCCTCTAATACAGTAACCCAGCTATTGGCGTCCGGCTGCCGGCTGTTACCGAGAAGCCTCACAGAAGAAACCAGAAAGTCACCGGTAAAAGCGGCGTCATCACGAAATTGGGAATAGGATGAGGCTTGTACCATCGGTCGCAGCTTTTCAGGCATCCTAATATAATCCCCCACCTGAATGTCGCTGCGCATGACGCAGGGAATACTGACCGTGCCAAACTGCACCCACGTCGGTTGACCGACCAGATCAGTAAATGCTATTTGTGTCGGATTTTGGTTGCGGTAACTGGCACTTTTATTTGACTCCTTGTCGATATGGTTTTCAAAGTCATTATCGAAAACACGGATCTCCTTACCGTTCACCACTGTTATTTCAACACCGGAATATTTATCATCCTTTATAATATTTCTGCTCAATGCTTTTAATTTCGTCGCCAGCTCTGAAAGGCTTCCACAAAACATGTCGCTGTCGTAATTATTCACCAGGCGATCACTGATGCTTATCGAGTAACGATAAGCTCCGCCCATATTCTGAAAACACCTAGTCAGCGCGACGGACAGTTTGATCCCCTTATTCCACGGTAGCGTTAAATTTATGGGTGCCAATGGCGCTGGATTAACCGCAGATACCGCCCCCGCCGTAACAATGAGGTCTGTCCTTAGTTCGGTACCTTGCCAGTTACCCAGAACTTGCCAAATTGTCCCCTCTAGCACCAGTCCTTGCTGTGCGGGCTTCGCCAGCGGTAACCCCTTCGACATGCCTACCCACATTTTTATCGCCATGCCAAACATATTCTGTCTGGCCTGCTGCATATCTTTAGGACCTATCCCCCAAATGGTGATGCAGCTTTGCCCCATCGGCGTAGATTCACCAAAGCGTTGAATATCAAACTCGATCATTAAATTTCCAGGATTGAATACACCATTTTTCAGACTGGAATATTGCTTAAAGAGTTTTCCGGGGTTACCGTTTTTATCGGTTGGGGTAAATATCTGAATATCATAAAAACGCATCAGTTGATTACCTCTATTTGCCCCGACAAATATCGCCACACCATTTTCGTTGCTGCGAATGCACCGACAAGTAGATTAATATCGTATCCAATCGGTGATTCTATCATTGGCGTGGTTAACAGGCGATTTCCTGAGTTATCCGTAACATTCAGATACCAGCGCTGCGCAGCAAGATTCCATTTTGTCTGGCAGTTATATACCTCACCATCAAGCATAGGAGTAAAAATCATGCTCTTCTGCTCATTCCCGGAAAATGGATAAAGTGTTGTGCTCATAAATTAAACGCCCCACTTAATTTACCGATAAGCCCGGTAACTGCATCTGAAACGCTGCTGCCCAGTGACGTATTCCCGAGCGCGGATACCGTATTGGTCCAGGCGCTTTCTGTGGTTTTATCGCCGTTATCAATCTTGCTTAAATAGCTGTTGATCGCCTGCTCAGCTCCGCTTTCGGTGATCAGCGGCTGTTCAAAATCCCACAACCACTGGCGCTGAGGCAGCGGCTCGTTTGTTCCGGTGACATCGCGAACTGTGCGCAGTATGCACCCGCTGTAAATCAGCCCCGGCGTGGCCACCACGAACGTGCCGCCGAGATTGGCATGCGCCTGCAATACCGCCTGTAACGCGCTGAGCGTGACGAGTTTTGTCAGTGCACCGGTATTATCATTCACTGGTGCATCCATCAACATGGGAATACGCAACGGCTGAGCCAGTAACGCATTGGCCGCGACGGCCTGATTAGCGAAGGGGTACCGACCGATATCGTAATCGATCATGGTACCCCCCTGAGCAGCGCGCCAGTGGCAAAAATATTTATCCAGGTCGGTCAGATTCATCGACCCGCCCATCAGGCTGCTGACATAACTGGCACTTTGCGTTAATGCGACGATTGGCAGCATCCCCCCTGGGATACTCTGCGCAATACCGTCACAAAGGATGACAGGGGAGATTTCAAACCCTAATTTGTAGAGCTCGCGAGTAAATGCCATTAACCAAATCCTCCGAGTTGCGTGCTCGAGATAATCGCGCTGCCGCCGGTATTGTTGTATACCACCACACCAGAACTGCCGCCCCTGCGCTGGTTATCCAAGATCTGCTGTAATATCTGATCGGTTTTATTGGAAGACTGCTGAGTGAGTTGCTGCTGAGGATTGCTTTGGGTAGATCCAGGAGCGCCTGGTCCATAGAGTTTTAAGAATTGCTCTTTCACTCGTCCGGGATATTCGCGATTCTCCTTGCTGCCGCGATTCTTACCGCCATTATACCAACGCAACATTTCCTCAATATCACCGCCAGCCTGGTTTTTAGCCCACTTCATTACCCTGGCACCGGCCATAATGTTGTCGCGGGGGTTATAGGGATCCTCACCGGTTTTAAAGTTGAAGGGCATCACCTGCATCAATCCCTGAGCACCTGCCGTGCTCACTGCATTTTTATTCCATGAAGACTCGGCACCTGCCACGGATTTCAACAACTTGGCATCTAAGTCGTATTTTTTTGCCGCCTCTTCAAAATATTCATCGTAATCAGAGGGGGCAGCGCCTGAGGCCCGCTTTTTGGTGGATTGGGCGTGTTGTTCTGGTTGATTCCATTTGTTATTTAAAATCCCATCATTACCAGCGTGTAATCTCCACCAAGGGCCTTTATCATCAACGGCAGATTGGCCGCCTTCACTGGAAAAGAAGCCCTTAACCCCCTTTAACCATCCCCATACGCGCGGATCATCATCGGTACCTGGCGTGTAGCTCTGTCCGGTCTGCGGATCCGTCCGCTTCTCGTCGCTGAGCATGGAAGAGTTGGCTTTCACATCATCCAGCGTGATCTTGGTTTTTCCGGTAATCCAGTCAATCACTTTGCCAATAACCTGCGCCAACCGCTCAACGCCGGTCATAAACGACACAACGTCATTTTTGAAATCAGGTGATACCAGGTAATTACCGAACTTGCGGATCCCATCCGCCAGCCCATCTATCCACCTACCCAACTCCGGCGATTTAAGTACCGTCTCCACGGCCTCGGAGAAGGCATCAGACAATCTCCCCAATTCAGGTGCCAACGGAGCCAGCCCACGAATAAAGGTGTTCTCGATGCTAATCTTGCTGCGATCCAGCTGAATATTGAAATCCTGCCATTGCTTTAATTGCTGGTCGCTAAGTTGCAGGCGCTGCGTATCCTTCTGCGCCTGCTTGGTCATCGCATCGATTTCAGCATCGCTCATATTTTTAAAGCGATTCAGATCGTCGAGCGTGAAATAGTTGGTCAGTCCGTAAGCTTCAGCCCCCTGCAGCGAACCTCCGTTACGTGTAAAAATATCGCGGGCGCTTTTAATCATTTGCGGCAATAACGCCGCCGGGTCCTGATCGGGGTTATCAATCCCCATCGCCTTAAACTGCCAGCGCTTGCTCAGATCCAATTGACCATCACGAATCGCACCCATCGTCCCAACGGGATTTCCAAGTACCTTCTGGTAATTCACCGCACTCGAATTAAGGCCGCCAGCAGTCGTTCCCAGCCCCATTGCAGTGAAGCGCTGCGACGATGCAGAACTAGCCAGGCGACTCATTCCCCACAAGCCACCCGCCCCCGCAAGACCGGAAAACAACCCCATCACGGCCCCCCATGAAAGCAGGCTGGTCGTGGCATTTTTAATGTGACCGGCCAGATCCTTGGCATCCTTGCTGGCCTTGTTTAGAAATTTTCGGGCACCGCTGGTTTTTTTGTTAAATTCAGATTGTGTTTTATTGGCTCTCTCAAGGTTGCCATTCAGTCGATCAAGACCATCATTGATCGAGGCAATGGCGGCAACGCCATCAGTGAAAGACTGGGCGATCGCCTCCGTGCTGCCCAGTACCTTGTCAGTCTGCTTGGCCGAGTCGCCGATCCCCTGAGCCGCTCCCCGCCATTGTTCAGGTAAGCCATCGAGCGCCTTCTGGTACTCATTGAATTTTTCGAGGAACGTCTGAAATTTCTCGTCCTGAACATCAATTTCAACAACGGATTTAGCTGCCATTGAAATAGCCCTTCTGTCTTATTTCTTCCAGAATGAACCGCTGCCGGAAATGGAGCGGGCTTTTGTATTCGCCGCACTCCAGCTCCCGACAGAGTTCGCTGAACCCTTCACAGGAGGCCCAGGTCAGGAGGGAATGAACGACAGTTCCTGCGGGGCTGGCGGGATCGGGGTATCGGTATCCGTCTTCGACGTCGGTAAAGAATCGCGAAACGCCATAGCGCTCGATGAGACGAGTTGCCCACTGTACATTTCGAGCGCTCTCCCCACTGTCGGGCCGATTAAGTTGGCTTTCTGAATGGCAGAGGAGACCATAAAAAACACCACTTCACCCTCGACCTCGCGGTATTCGTCTGAAGAAATGATCGCCTGCTTGAACGCCACCTCCAGCGGGATAGAGCGCCATACGCCGTTATCGCTGAAAATCACCGTGGTCAGGCGTTGGATATCATCGACAAGGGTAGGCGTGGGCGGCGTACCCGTCTGGGCACCTTCGACATCTTGTCGCGCCTTGAGAATATTTCGCAACATCATAGCGGCCACGCGTGGGGCACCGGTCATTCCCACCGACGTGAAGAAGTTGTGGAACATATTCCCCAGCAGCACGCAGTTTTCCTGCACCACCTCGTAGGGAAACGGCACAACGTGCAGGTAGACCAGCGAGCCATCGTCGCGCGTGATCGTGCTGACGAAATTCAGTTTTTTATCAATTTTCATACCCATCAATCCCACATCTTGTCGTTGGTGGTGAGGTAGCCGGAAATTGTCGCAACAAAGCCCGCATCCGTACCGTTGAGGGTGATTTCGTTAAAATTCACCAGGTAGCAGTTAAGAATGGTGTAGTTGCCAAAAGGGGTCGCGTCAGGCGTGACCACGATCTCGCCAAGTGCCGTATCAGAGGCAAACTGCCGCTGATAGCTGGCAGCTAGCCCCTGCGTTTTCAGCAGGTGCACCGTCAAGGTCACTTGCTGGTAAGGTGCCTGGCTGCCAACGGTACCCGTCATGGTTTGGATGATGTCTGTAGCGGCGGAATCCGGCCGCATGCTGATCCCCTCTTTTCCCAGGAATGACGCGGTGACGTTAAGTGCCGGGTTGTCGGTAATGCTAACCGCGCCCCTGACGCGGTTAAGAAACCCCTGCGGTACTAATGGATTTGGCATTTATTACGCCCCCACAAAGTTGGTTACGTTCAGATTGAAGGTGATAGACTCAAAACCACGTTTCGGCGTGACAATCGCACTCAGACCGCTATATTTCCCATCCGCGTAATCAGAAGGGTTCAGGCTGGTGTAGTTGGCGAACGGCACGGCGTTGATGACTGCGCTGCCAGCATAAGCGCCTTTTTCATATTGTTCGTTAAAGGCATCTTGATTGAGCTGCGTATCAATAACCTGGCCGAGGATGAGCCCGTAACTGATGCCTGAACGAAGCGTTTTAAGTGCGCGTCGTTGCAAGCGACCGATGCCCTGCGGCTCGTAATAGAGCGGGTTAACGGTGGTGTTAGAGCCGTTGATGACCTCATTCGCCAGGTCCATCTCCAGGTTGATGGCGCACCAGGCCACCGCATACCAGTAGTTAAATGGCATGCCGTCCAGCATATGGCCGGCGACCAACATCTTGTTGCTCAGCCCCCCCTCCGCCGCCGTGCCGATATAGTTGATATTGTTGTCCTGTAGGGCTTTCAGCAGTTTTCCATTCCCCGATGGAGGGTAATCCGTGACGCCATACATGAAGCGGTACGCCATTGGCGGCACCATGTTCGACGAACTGGGATCGTTGGCCAGCGACGACTGGAACGGCGCTGCCATGGAGAACTCGGTAGCGCCAATCCCCGGAGCCTCAACCCCCGCGAAAACGTTAGGGTATTTCCCCAGCACCCACGCTTCATAGGTAGCAATGGTGGTGGTAACAAAAAACTTCACCAGCGAGCCCGGCGACGTGTAGTTGTTCGCCAACGTCTTGAACGTGGCCTCGGCGTCCCATTCACGTGGAACAAGGTAGGAGAAGAATTTTTGATAGGTGTTGCCCAGCGAAATATCTTCGTCGATAAAAGCGCTCAACGCCGTGACAGCAGCGGACGCACTCAGCTCACCCAACTCCAGCACAAAAACCGCGCGGCTGGTTCCCTGCGCCCAGTAGGTCGTATTCATCTGCTGGATTTCAAGTGCCGCCACCGAAAGCACGGTGCCCATCGTTGTTGCGGTACCTGGATCTGCGCTCAGCGCATAAGTAAACGCCTTGTCGCCAGTCACCGTTGCCGTATGAGCACCGTTGTACCCTGCGGGCGAAACGCCGGAAATCAACACAGGGACCGTGTCCCCGTTAGCCCAGCCATGCGCCTCAGATAACGTAACCGTCACGGTATTCGTCGCCCAGGCGATAGCCGAGATTGATTTAGCTGGCGCGGCAATCGTTTTTAAATCGTCTTTTGACGTCAGCAGCTCATAGCTGCCTGGTACCAGAGTCGTCCCCCCAACAGAGACCAGCGCACCGGATTTCAGCAACTGGCTCGGTTTCGGTGGGTTTGTGACCGATACATTAATATTCACAATGGCCATTTAATTATTTCTCCACATAAATGGACGGGATGGCAGACGTGATCAACTGACGGGCGACATTCCTCATCCGCTGCTGATAGTAATTGACTCGAAATTTAATCTTCTTCCGCATGGCAATGATGTTGAGCTCGTTTTGAGTCACGCGCTCGTCCTGCACCACCGGAATGTTCATCACGCCCATTTCAGCATCATCGCTGAGCGTGTATTGCTGAACGTAGCGGAGAAAATCCTCTACGGATGCATTGCGCAGGCCAGTGACCGAAATCGTCACATCCTCGGAAACCAGTTGGTACTGATTGGATTTTTCATCCAGATAAAAAGCACCGGCGACCGGTACCGGATCGCTGCATTTCACCGTGGCATACGGCGGGGCTAGGTTTTGCAACGACAGCATTGCCGGAAACATCGGCATGTACTGGTTCAAAGACAGCCAGATCGGCAGCGAACTGGAGACCACCACATCCGCCAGATCGATATCGTCCGGCGAATTGATGATCTGTGACATCATGTGCGGGTAAATGGCGTGTCCGGTGTAGTGGTAAATATTGGCAGGTTCGTTCAACCCGGAACGACGGGAAAACGCAAACCGAATGCCGTAGAATTCGCCGATGTAGAGCACCTCGGATCCAATGTCATTGAAGGGGTCAATATCGGCCTGTGCGGTAAACGTCACCACGTTTTTGTCGTAGAGCTGCCCCTCATCCTGAATGCTTTCCGTTGTCAGGTGCAGGTAGCCTTTTACGTTCTTGGTATCAGGTTCACTGCCCGGATCATCGGCAATCGACGCCTTTACCCAAAACACGAAGCCATCCAGCGGAAGCACTTTCCTGATGTACTTCGTGAAGGTGACCACCTGAAAGCGGCTAAGGTCGTCAAGACCCTGTGTCAGCGTGGCGTTAAGCTCGGTTTTCGCATTCTGCTGCAGTTCACTTAGGGAAGGCATTTAACACCCCACTTACCCAGGCGCGCATCGCCGCCTGATAGGTTCCCGTGTCAATGAAAGAAGGTCTCGGGGGGCCATTCCTTTTTTTGAAGCGCTTAGAAATTCCTTTCATCGCCCGAAGCGTAGGCACCCCAGGCAGCCCGTTCATTTCACAGTTATCGAGGAAGCCGACAAACAGATCATGGATACGAGACATTGACTCAGCGAATGGATCATTTCCTGGTGGTGCGCCAGCCAACATGTTTTCGAGATTTGCGGCGAGATCTTTGCTCATCAGGTCGGCAATGTCATTGCCATACCTATCGAAGAAGGTCTGCATGATCTGGTATTTTTCCTCCAGATTTTCAGCAACGTCCCCGGTTGTAGTGTTCTCATCCCCGTAAGGAATATCGATAACTCCCAGATGGAAGGTGATCATGACAACCCCCACAAGCTGCCAAACTGCTGGGCAATCATCAGGTAGCGACGCCCCCACGGGTCCTGAAGCATCTGAAGGTCAGCAAGAGACAACTCCTTGAAGAAGTCAGGAACCAGACGCTGCGCACTGGTTGCGTTGTCCCCGGCTCCGGTTATCACGCCAGCCTTGAAATCATTAAGCCCAAATTCTTTCCTGAATTCAGCAAGCACTGACTCAGTGCCGTAGTTGATCAGGAACGATGCCCCGAGGTTGTAAACAGCCACGGTATAGAGGTTCGGCATGACGCACGCGATATCCTGGTTAACCCATTCAATCGCGCCGCCATAAGCCAGGGAAAATGACGGCGAGTCGTCGGGAACCTGCTCAGCGGTTACCTTCATGTCAGTTCGAACGAATTCAATAAATCCCGACAGGCTCGTTATCATTTTTTCTTGCTCCCGGATTTTTCAGTCACGATGGTTTCGTTAACCATGTCCGCCTCTGAGTTGTCATCGCGGCCCTTTGCCTGCTCTGCGCTGACTTCCATTTCACCGGAATAGCCGGTACCGCTTTCGCGTAACGAGCTGTCAAGCGCAGCCACGGACGCCTGGCGACGGTTGTGCGCGCCACGTGTCATGTGGATATCGTTATCGCGGATAGTCTTTTCGATCACCGATGCTGAAACTGGCTTATTGATGCTGTAGCAAAGGCCGACAAATGCCTGGCTCTGGTCGATTTTCGTCGAGTCGATCAGCCCATATACCTGGTGATGCTCAATAACTGAATCAACCTCTTCGGTGGAGCCGTCGAGCACCATCATCTGCTCACCGTGTTTAATCGGGATCTGAACAAGGCGACCAGTCTCAAGCTTGCGGTAGGCAAAGATTTGGCGTTGTTTGGTGGTATTGGCGATAAAGAGTTTCATTGGTTACCTCATAAAAAAAGCCCCTGCAGAGTTTCCCCGGCAGAGGCTTAACAACGACAGGAGCGGATCAGTCGGTGTACTTCATGGACAGGATGGTGATGGCTTCAGGACGCACTGCCCAGCCTGCGGTAGAACGCATTTCAGACAGAACATCAATCGCACCACCAGCAATCGGTGTCGGGATTTCACGAGGCGCGGCCATGTCGCAGAACATCAGGGCATTCGCAGCAAGAGACGGGGTCAACTTGGCGAATTCGTTGGTGTTAATGGTCGGGTTAACCATTGGCACCTCAACCTCCGGGATAGTGATAACCACCGCATCGGTACCCCCTGCGCCAGCACCGATTAGGGTGTCGTCATACACCCAGTCAACCTGGATGTTTGCACCCTTCAGCACTTCTTTCACAGTGCCGCCGACGGTATCAGTACCGCCGCCAGGTCGCTGGTAAGACGTCAGTTGGACGATTTGCTGGATCTCCATTGCACCCAAGATACGCTGAGGACCAAGGATAACCACACGCAGTTGGCGACCCAGTTGCATGGTACGGGTTAGGGCCGCCTGAACATGGCCCAGCAGATACACAGCCATCTGACCGTGATCATAGGTCAGCACGGTGGTGTTATTGTTGCTGTCCGGCGGCAGAGACTCGGTGGTCGCACCCGCGGTGTTCAGCAGTCCCTCCCCACCCGCCGGGTTCATGCCGTACAGCAGAGCAGAGCGGAGCTGCTGGAAGATGCCTTGACGCATACCCAGGCGCTGAGCCTCTGGGAGTGCGAAATTCCAGTTACCGGCAGCCGCCATATCGTGATGGTCGTAAATACCACGGCAACGGAACAGGTAGGTAGGGGTGGAGATCATCTTCGCGTCCATCGCGACGCTCGGCAACTGGTTGCCGTTACCTGACTGGCTGGAGGTTACCTGGGTACGAATATCCAGGCGACGCATATAGACGTACTGGTCGCCTACGCCGAGTCGAACTTGTGGGTTACCGCTGGCGATGGTTTCAAACGCACCTGACGCCTGCTGGTAACCGAGGATCATCTCCGGCGCAATATACGACGGATTGACGATGGTGTAGCTGGGGGTAATTGCAGCCATTTAATTCAGCTCCCGATTAAAGTAAGACCAGCGCACAGCTGTCGGTGTTATTCCAGGTCAGGAAGCCTGTCGCACTGTCATAGCTGACAGTTTTGGAGTTTCCTGATTCGATGGCGATCACTTTTACCGGCAGCGTGATGTCGGAAAGTGTTACTGCACCGATGTTGCCCTGCGTGGTCGCTGCGCCACTAGGTGCTGTCACCGGAGCGTAGGTGAAAGTGGTTGAGCTTGGAACGGAGAGCACAACAACGGTGCCGTTGTACGCGGCAGGCGTTACGCCGCTGATTTTCACATACTGGCCAGCGCTCAGGCCGTGTGCTGTTGCGGTCGTTGCCGTTGCCACGCCAGAAGCAAAACTCACTGCGGTAGTCGCAATATCAGCACCCGCAAAACCGGCCGCAGACGCAGTGGTGATCTGGTTGTTCACGAAGTCCCAGGCCAGCGCCGTTTTCACGGATGCCCCGGAGGTGCCTAGGGCAACAACCTGCGCAGAGGCTTTCAGTGGAACGCGCATGTTGGAACCGAGGCGATAATACGAAACGCTCATGCCTGATGCATACAGCGGTACTGGTGACTGTGGGGTGGTCAGGCCATTATGCGCCTGGTTAAACACGGTGAAACCTTCCAACTCCGCCACGGACACAGCCCGGCGGATATATGAACCACGCGGACTAGACTGCGTGCCTGACAGAAGTTCAGCCACCGGCAGGCCGCCCCACAGAGGTTTGGTTTCCGTTGCCGCCACGGTACCCGCGGCCAGGTTAAAGCGGTTAGCCGGGTCATCCAGAGCAATGCCCTGGATATAACCGTCGGATTGCACACCGAAGGAACCCAGCGCGTTCGTGGTTGCCATCGGGTTAAGAGATAAATTAGCCATGCTTTAGAGCTCCCATTAAGCCTGGTTGTTGAAACTGGTGACCTGACGCTTACCTGACTGGAACGGAGCCCAGGTAGCAGCGGGATCGCCTTCGAAGGTGCTGATCTGGCGACCGGTCGCATCAGCTCGTTTGATTTCACGCAGCATGCCAGGGCCGACAGACAAGCTTGCAGATTTTTGCGCGTCGGCATAAATCTGCTTTTCAGCAAACCCTAGGAGCGCGGGATCAGCGATTGATGACAGGTCAACGGTTTTGAAGTCCGGTGAATGCTCCTGCAATTGGATCATCAGACGGCGCCGGTATGCCAGCGGCTTTTCGCCTGACAGCGGGACCGGGGCGCGTTTGCCAAAGCTGGAGAATACGCTGTCTGCCTTGACCTGCGCGTCAGCAACTTCGTTGCGTTCTTCGTCGCTCAGATCGGTTGGAATGCGTGAGCGCAAATCAGCAATTTCCTGACGCAGTTGAGAATCTGCCTTTTCTTTTGCCATACGCTCAGCCTCATCAGCATCGGCCTTTTCTTTGGCCTCAGCGTCAGCTTTTTCCTTGGCGGTCTTCTCTTCCGCGTCTGCTTTGGCTTTCGCTTCTTCTGCCGCTGTCGACTCTGCATCAGCCTTTTCTTTCTTGGCCGCCTCTTCGGCATCCGCTTTTTCCTTGGCCTCTTTTGCCTCGGAATCAGCTTTTGCCATGCGGGCATCGATCGCTTTATTGATAAGCGCTACGATTTTTTCCTCGTCCATCTTTTCTGCCTCATTTGGTATGGAATCAGATTTAACACCAGTAGGGGCAAGGAGTTTGTCCCATACGCCCTGTTCACAAATTGCAACGTGGTCGAGCAATACCGGGGAACCTTCCACCAATAGAGGCTGACCGTCGATTTTGATGATTGAGTCCTGCATTTCGCTGTACGTGACGGTTGGCGAGGTGCTTAACTGCCTGGTCGCCATAATTCCGGCGGCTTCGGCGTCGTACACTCGGGCAATTGCCCACACCTCACCATTATCAGCAACCCAACTGTTCGTCAGGGTGCCGATAACACGCTTCGCAAATTCATCGCTATCGAGCTTGTTTTTCTCCGGGTGTAGCCAGATAAGCGGTACACCGGCAACGCGCTGGAGAAACTCAGGTGTGAGATAGTCATCCGGGTTACGGAATGCCATCTGTTGATCTGCAGAGCGCCAGGTAACCCCCGTTCCGGTCACCCGGATGGCGAACATCCACATGTTGATAAAGTATTGCGGGCTGCTTAATGTCCCATCAGCGATGAGCGCGGCCACGTCGGTTTCATTGAGCGCCTGCTGCGCCAACATCTCAGCAAAAGGCTGATGAAGCGGCTTTGGCAGATCGTCAATATGGAACCACCCGGCGGCCAGCGACTCGTCGTTTAGCTTCGCTTCGAACTGCTCCGGCACCTCAGCGCGAAACGTCAGGTAATCACCGTAGACGCTGTGCGGATTCAGCGGGCCATCGTACTGATACCCCACCTCCTCCAGCACCTCGCGGCGCGCAGCATCAATAGCGAGCTCGCCCGGTTCGACCTTGCCGCCAGGTTGACACCACGTTCCATCATCAGAGCGCTGGATCAGGAAGACGAACTTACCCTGACGGAACATTATCCCGCTGCCAAAAATAGCCACGTTTTAATGCTCCTATGCTGCTTTCATTGACTCCATGAACTTCTGCCCCTTTTGGGTCAGCATGTATTCAGGAATACTGCGGATGTTGTAGATGTAGGTCACATAGCACTGGCAAAAAACCTCTTCACCAGGCTGGGTGATTTCATCGAGATACCCAGCAGGCCCAGCTTTTACATAGCCGTTTTTTTGCGCCCAGTTACCGCGGATCAGGTAGAACAGTTGATCGCGCTCCTTGTGGTCCTCTCGGTAGTCATACCCAGCCCTGCGCCAGTGGCTGTGCCAAATCGCTGCAATCGCGTTGTTGCTCGTTGCGATCACGTTGTCAATGTTGGCTATCAGTTTATGGTTCTGGTCGATCATGACCCTGCGCGCTTCATAGTCCACCTTCTCGGCGGCCTTCTGAATGTGCGCAGCCGTCTCCCGCATCGTTCCCTGAATGCCGGTCAGCGCGATGCTGTCGGCGGAAGGAATGCTGCTGGCCCAGCCGCTAAAACGCGACAACGTTGTGTCGATGGCTTTCTTGCGGTTGAGCTGGATAAGGTCGGCACTGGCCAGGATCCGTCTGTCGAGTTCAGTCCTCAGCTTCGGCTCAAGGTAGTTGAGCGTAAACCGGGATATCCCCTGGTGACGTTTCAGCGCGCCAGCGCGACCAACCTGCAGGTCATAGGCGTGCGTCAGGTTGCGGGAAACCATCGCCATATAGTCGTTAGCGGTTTCGCTCTCCGCCGCCTGCCTGATAATGCTCTGCCAGCGCTCAAGCTCCTCGCGAGACGTGTAGCCATTGCGAAGAAAGAACCTTACCGCCTCTCTCACGGTTCGCGTGAACGTGTTCATAGCATCATCCCTCCGCCCGGCTCTTCAGCCTTTGGAGGCTCTGGCGGCGGATTTTCTTTTAGCGAGATGTAATCGAGGTTAAGCCGCTGAGGGAAGAGGTTCTCGTTGGCGTTGGCGTTTTCACACGCCCACTCGATCAGCGTTGCCCGATTCTCCGGATCAGCCGTGAGTTGCGGCAGAACCACTTCCAGCATGCTGACGATGGCCTTAAACCGCGTTTCATCTACTTTCACCTTTTCGCTCTCCGGCTCCTTGAGGGAGGACGGCCAGCGGTACTCGAAGTTATTTATCCACATCGAGAAATACAGGCTGTAGGTGTTTTTCAGCTCAGGGAAGTCAGCGCGCAGCGACTGGAAGAACTCAATACTCCACGCCCTGTACTGGCATACGCGAATAAAGAATGCATAAAGCTGATCAAGCCATTCGCGGATGTTGTCGATGTACACTGCAACCGACCTCGCATCCTCTGTACCCTCACCAAACCCCTGAGCAAACGTTTCTGAGTTCAGGATGATCGCCGGCATGTCGGCGGCGGCGGCCACGTTCTCCAGAATGTGCTTACGGGCAGAGTCGAGAGGCTTTTCCAGGTTGCTCAGGTCGATTGACTCGATACTATCTTTGTCACCTATTTGCAGAACCTCCCCCGTCTTACCCCTTTTCAGCATCATGCGCTTAATGCCACTCAGCTTCTGCATCATGTTGTTGACTACCGAGCTGGGCCCCTGAATCTTTGTCACCAGCAGTCCGCCCTTCACCGCCACCATGTCGTCGGTGCGCATGGTCTGAATGAAGGATTTCAGCGGGTACAGGGCGCGCTGGTAAACGCTGCGCCCGGAAAAACCGAACGCCGCGGGGTTGTACGCTAGATAAATTGGATCCTCGTTCTGCACAACGACACAGCGCGATTTGTGATACGGCTTGCCAGCAACCCGGATGCCATCGACTTTCTGGAAGTCATGAGCATTCGGATCCTGATTCAATACAATGCTGCCCGCCGTGTTGAGCGGGTCCAGAATATTGAAACTGACGCTGTGCTTGTACAGCGTGCGGTAATCGAGCGATTCGTTAGGCTCCTGGTTGTCCACCAGCATAGCCACTGCCGACACACCGTAAATTCGGGCAATGCGGGCAGCGTTAGCAATATGCTGGTTTGCGCCAAGCGCCTTCCATTCGCGCTCGAACGCATCCCGCAGGCGCTGCTCAAGGCCATAAGACTGAGCAATATGCACGGTGCGCGGTTCGTTCATCGCCATCTTAATGGGGCGATCCACCATCTTGCCGCCCAGCGGGTGGTAGAGGTAGACCGTTTTGCAGGTCTGATAGCCCGCCGAGGATCCTGGCTGGATATCATCGCTGTCCAGCAATGCCATCAACTCTGAATGAGAGCAGCTGCCGATTTCGAAATCATCTTCGTTCATTGGTTTTCTCGTCAGAAGCCGTCGCCATTGCCTAGCCCAAGCGCGACGCCATAGTTGAAACAGTCAAACAGGTCATCGTCCTGATTCTCTTCGCCAATAATGAACTGGAGCACTTGCGTCAGAAGGTGGTTTTTCTTCGATTGCTTGTATTCCACCAGCTTGTCATAGGCGTATTTCGAGATGCGTACTTTTCCCGACGCCACATACCCGGAGATATTGATGGCGCGGGACTCTTTAGGCAGCGATGTTAATTCGCTGTCAATGGGGTGAACGTTCCAGCCCTCGTTAGCCCCTTGCTGCAATAGCGTGATACCGGTGGCCTTGTCCTCGATAAACAGCCCAGCTGTGCCCATACGTGCCAGACATATTTCGCTGAGGTGTTTTGCTTTCCCAATCCACTGCGGCACGATGTCTTTCAGGAAATATCCGTCAATCTGGATGATGTCCCAGTCAAGAATGACCAGGCAGGGCGATGGAAAGTTGCTAAGTGCGAACCAGATGCAGGCTGAACCATCATTCTGTAGTTGGCCTTTTTGGGCGCAATCGACAACTCCATAGACGGTATCGCAACTCGCCGGGTAATCGACTGGGACGCCGTTCTCCAAAAGCCATTCCATCTTGAAGAAGTTTTGCCCTCGCCAATCGACAAAATCAGCGTTGTATTCCTGCTGAACCACCATCGGCGGGCGTCCGGCAATTATTCGCGCCAGCGCCTCGGGGTTGATGGTCGGATTCGCCGCTGTTGGCGCGTGGTGCTCTTCCCACCCCATCGATTTATCGTTGCAGGCCTGATAGAAAAAATTCTCGTCGTCCACGCCCTTGGGCGTACCGGCCATAACGGCATCACCGTCATAGTCGAGCAGCGTCGGCTCTATCGCCTGCTCCCAAATATCGCGCATGCCCTTTTTAACTAGGCTGCCCTCATCGATGATGACTTTGTGATATTTACGGGAGCGACCAGCATCCGGGTTGTCCAGCGTCCAGAATTCCACCTGCCCACCGCCGATCGTTTCGATTATCGAATCCGTCTTGCTGGAACTGGTGGTGATCGGCTTGAGCAGATCTCGAATAGCCTTGAACGACGGCAGCAGAATTTTATAGGACGGCGCAAACCACCCCACACGCATCTGTTTTGCGGCCCAGTTGCCCCCCGCCTGCTCTAACATGGTGGTTTTGCCGAAGCGGCGACCTGCACGGATCACTTTGCGCTTTGCCGATGAACGATAAATTTTCTTCTGCCCGTCATGAAACGGCAGGAACGTGATCGTGTGTTCAGTCGCCATCGGGAGAATTCACCAGGTTAATGATTATCTGAGGGCCGCCCGGCTTGTTATCCCCGCTGGTTTGTTTCTGGAGAGCAAGCTCGAGCTGTAGGCGTTCTGCCTCTGTCTGCCGCTTCTGTATCTCCAGTTCAACCAACCGCTGCGCAAGTTCGGTTTCGTTCAGTCCCATTCTGCGCATGATTGCCTCGAACATTTTTTCTCGGCTGATGGCAGAAATCTCTATCCCACCCTTACCTATCTTCGTGCCTGAATAAGCCAATCGGGCAATACCAGATAATTTTCGCGTGTCAGGAAAGTAGGCGCGACCGATCCCGTCACCATTGCACCGTGGGCACTCTGGATTAGGGTCCCTATTGTGGTCGTATCCGTAGCCCCCCTTATCGGGTGGATCAGGCTTGTTCCTGGCTTTCGCCTCTGCGCACTTTTCCTCATGCTCGATAGCGTCACGCCATTGGTAGTGATGACCGAACCCCCAGCAATGTCGGCAGGCTCCGTGGCGATACTGAGAAATCTCGTTGGCGTCGAACGTGGCCAGTTGCCACATTTTTTCGAGCACCTCATCTGCACTTGCCAAGGTGCGCACAAGAGAATCTTTCTGCTGCTGCGCAATTTCCTGCGCAACGTTAGGATTCGCCAGTAACTGTCTCCCGTAGTTCGGGTCACTGTACCCGGCGCGCTCTGCCGCAGCTGTTGCGTTCTGATCCACTAGATATTCAGCGACGAAGCGTTTTTGCTGAGCGCTTAATCCACTTTCAACCAGCCTCTTTGCGCTTTTCTCAGATTGCGCAGTGCGCAGTTTTTGCTGCGCAGTTTTTTGCGCATCTAACGCGCTCGGTTTCTTGATGTATCGGCGGGCTGTCGCATAGTTCAGTCCGTTAGCCTCACACCATTCTTTCGGTGAGATGTTGGTTTTGGCGTGCTCTGACAGAAACCGTTGCTGAAGCTCGCCCCAGTCCGGCTTCGCCATAACTCCTCCAATAAAAAAGCCATCAGCCTGCCAATGCGCTGGGTGCGCGGTGGGTGCAGGAAAATGGCTTTGGTTATCGTGCATTATCGATGGCACTCATCGAATGCCATCTGTAATGCCGTCAGTCCTTCAGGAACTCATCTGTAGGGAATGACATACTCCCTTCCAGCAGCTCGGCGTTAGTGCTGGTAACAATCACGGTGTGGTGCGGGTGAACATTTTCAGCCAGCCACTTGATTAGCGGCTTTGCGGCCTCTTCAAAGTCATTGCGCCGCTTTGCGTTCTCATCGCTGACCGCACACTCGCCCAGGCATGGGCCTTGATCAGCAAAGCAGTTGGTGCATGCGTGATCGTGAATTTTCATGTTCACACTCAAACCAGCAATTTTCCCCACTGCGATAGCGTCATACAGTGCGCCGATAGCGTCCCAGTCACGGCCACCATTTGGAAAGTAGTCCTGCATCGCCGATAACGCATCACTCTTAATTTCTTCCGCTGTCTTGTTCATTGTGTTTTTCCTGTTTTTTCTCGTTGCCACTTAATCAGCCCCTCAATCCGAGAGGCGCACACATCCAACTCGTTCTGCGCCACCTGCAACGCTACGACTGCATCGCCGAACGTGGTGCCGGTGAATGGGGTTTTCTCGCATAGCTGCGTATATACAGCTGGCGGGTAAACGTAGATAATCTGCGGGGGCGGTGCTGGCTTAGGCCTTTCCGTGCAGGATGTCGATAGCAGAATCAGGCAGGCGCTGATTGCTACAGTCGCTCGAGTCCAACGCCTTGCGTAACTTTGTGTTTTCAGCATCGGCCTTGGCCCTCTTCTGCTGTTCAAGCTTTAACTGTTCTTCGGTGGCGCGGCGATCGGCATCAGCAGCACCTTTTAGGGCGCTGATCGTTTCATCCCTGCTTTCCACTGCTTTTACCAACTTTCCGTTGGCCTCCTGCGCAGTATCCAAATCGTCTGATAGCGAAGATGCATACCAGCCAAGGGAGATCACCACTGCTACGAGCGCGGCCAGCATTGCCAAGATTGACTTTGTCACTTGTCTATCCCCCAACATGCGAGCTCTGCCTCTTGATCTCGCCGCAATACCTGACCGAAACAGTTATTCGACCGGATACGACAATCCCGCCCGCGGTCATATATCCAACGCCGGATTTCACGGCAGGCGCCGATCCGGTCACCAGCATTCAATTTTTTGTAGAATGTCGATGTGAAGCATTTGGCAGGGCCGATATTCCAAGGACAAAAAGAGGCGATGCCCACTTTCTGGGGTTCGGTCAGCGTTACCTTGATGTTGCGATCTACCCAGTCGAGCGCCTTTTTCTGCTCTGCTGCGTCTATCTGTTTGCACTGTTCCGCCACCAGGCGCATGCCTTGAACAACCTTTTTACCGTTGACCGTCGTCACGCCGCCGCAGATCGTCCAGATGCCGACACCATCCTGGTATGCAACCAGCCGCTGCCCTTCTTTCTCATCTTGGAATTGCGCCATCATTACCGGGGCGGATACCCCACCAGCGATAAGCAGCAGCATCGCGGCGCTGAGTTTGCTTTTTGTTGAGGGCATCACTCACCCCCTATCAGCTCAACATCATGAGCGGCAATGCTCTTTGTTGACCGATCGACAAGATACATTTTCAGTAATTTCTCTCGTCGGCACTTAAACCACACACTTGTGATGCAACCGATGACAGAACAAAGAATCCCCACGATAATGCCAATAACCATCCATTCGCTGGGTGAGAAGTGATTGATAAGTCCTAACATTGCCCCGACGAGCCAGCCAACATGAGTGGCGTTATCAGCTGTTTTTTCCAGCATGTTTCTCATCCCTCCCCCTTGCCGGGGTTCTCCTGGCTGTCGGGTGATCGATAGGGTTTAGCCGCTCGCCGTAGTCACTCTGGAAAAGTAGAGTATTTGCAATGGTTGACTGTCTTGGCGGGCGGCTAAATGAAAAAGCCCCGGACTATGCCGAGGCTCGTTTATCCCTCTGGGTTTATCTCCCTGAAGGTTTGATCAAATCGTTCTTTCTCGAGTTCCACACCCAGACCAATACGGCCCAGCCTGATCGCCTCTTTTATGGTGGAGCCTGAACCCATAAAGAAATCTGCCACCACATCACCAGGACGACTGCTGGCACTGATAATGTGCGCCATCATGGCTGCTGGCTTTTCGCAGGGGTGCTTGCCTGGGTAATACTGCACCGGTGAGAACGTCCAAACATCGGTATATGGCACATCCACTGATACGGAGAATGGACGCCGCAGTTGTTTGTACTCTTGGCAAAGCACCTTATATTCGCGATTCAGTGAGGCATATTCCCGCACAAGGACATGATGTGGCTTATCAAGACCACTGGCCTGGCACTGCTCGTCAGCCTTACGCCGGAAAAGCTCTTGAAGCGCCAGATACTGATCTTCGCTGGGCAATTGCCATTGGCTTTCGCTAAACCAGTGGCTTGTCATCTGGCTGCCCGTTGCGCAGTTGATTTCTTTGGCTGATACGTTCAGTGCCTGCCGTGCCGATCTGAAATAGTAGATCAGCGGCTTGAATACGTTTTGCTTCAGCTCTGAACACTTGGCGGCGTGCCCGGTATCTTTTAGCTGATACGGACCGGCGTAATGTCCTGCAAAGATGATCCGCTCTGTTGCCGGGAAAAATGCGCGGAGGCTCTCTTTGTTCTGCCGTTTCCATGGGCCTGATGGCTTGGCCCATATGATGTGACTCAGCACGTCGAACCGCTGGCGAACCAACATCTCTGTATCTGACGCTAACCGGCTACCGCAGAAAATGTACATGCTGCCGTTCGGCTTTAGCACCCGCCAAAATTCGGCCAGCAACTCATCCAGCCAGGCAAGGTAATCGGCTTCGCTTTTCCACTGGTTATCCCAGGCGCACGACTTCACCCGATAATACGGAGGATCAGTAGCGATCAGATCGATACAGTTATCAGGCAGGGTTTTGATGTATTCGATTGTGTCAGCGTTGACAAGACAGGTACCTGAGATCATTAGCGCCCTCTTTGATAGGCTCATACCGCTGTTAAGCAGCATGGGCAAAAGGTTCGCTTGTGACCGAAAAGCATGAGCGCCTGGCGGTTAGTGTGCTGATAACACCTAGCCGCCGCCCAATTCACAAACATAGTGTTGCCACATTACGCCGTGGCCGCGCCCATGCCCTTGAGTCGTCATGTTGGGTTCGTCTCTGCTCCCCCTCAGCCGTAACCGGTGCGTGATTGGCTTTCACGCTGCGCCGCCGGTGCGCCTTTTACATTAACCCTAACCAGATACAAAGCTGGCTCCCTACGCGGGGACTCGGGGCCACATCATGACAGTGGCTTGCGCGCCTTTTGGCTCGTCGGTATTTCCGTTTACTGTTTCATTTTCTTGATCTCCAGAAACGCAAAAACCCGCACAGAGGCGGGCTTTTCAACGTCAGGCACAAAACACCCATCGTTAGAGAGAAACTACCACACTTTCGGGAAATGTAAATAGCTCGCGATAAAATCACTCATTATTTTGTCAACTTGTCGTTGCCCTTAACGCCATATTGGCTCTCTCTTCCTCAATATCCAACTGGGTGATCATCTCGTCATAAAATGGCTTCACCGATTTTTTCCAGGTATCTAACGAAATACTTTCAGTGATACAAGCGATCGCTCTATAAGCCTGAGTCGAAGGTATTCGTTCATAGCCACGCCCTGAGCAACGCTTGCAGGGTTTCTTCACTGGTAAGCCTTGGCGCTCTGACTCATCTTTGTCGATGGCTACCCCACGACCGCGGCAATCATTGCAGTCCGTTTTTATCACCGTTCTGCCGTTGCATTTTGGGCACACCTTGCGCGTGGTTTCATAGAAAGCATGCTTCACCCGCATTTCCCGACCTTCCAACTGCGTAATCGAAGCTGGCAAATCTCCTCGCGCAAAGCTGTCGATAGTGTCGTGGGCCTTCGCCAGCTTGTTCATGACAAATTTCCGCTCTTCGATAAAGCCATCATCACATGCGTCGCAGGGGATCTCGCTGGCAGCGCTACGGGAAAAGTCCAAGAATGCGAATGCCGCCAGGGTAAGGATCACTCGGGCTTTGGTTTCGCCTGGGAGTTTGCGAATAGCTGCAACGGTGTCAGAGCGCACTATACAGTGCTTGGCAAGCAACACTACCGCCTTAACCTTGTCAGCCTCACTAATGCCCACCTTCCCCAAGAACGCTGACAGGCCCAATTCCGCCTGATCCTGACACATTCCCAGCGCCCCCATTACGTCACTGATCGTCAAAGAATCCGAAGCCGTTGCCGGAACCGAGTCCCCCAGCACTGGAGATTTCGGTGAGAAATATTTTACTACCGACTCGAGATTCATAATTTTCCTTCCTTTCTCAGAATTGCTTGCGTGCGAAATACACCCTCGGCGTGGTACAGACGCAGGGTTTCACGGTCATATTCGGTTTTAATGCGGCCATCGATCGCATCGTGGCAGTTGCTACAGGACCACGCGCCCTGAGCATCATCGGGTTTTATTCCGGTACCACAGGTGCCAGCCAAGCGGTAATGCGCCAGCACCGTGGTGTAGGGATTGAAATTACATACTCCAGGGATCCGGATCTGGCAGTCTCGGCCCTCGGCCGCTTTTCGTAGATTTGCCATTATGCGAAATTCATCAGCTGTGCCGCGGCGTTCTCTACTTCGTGCTGCATGCGGAAAGGTTTATGCAAGATCCAGCGCCATAGAACATCGAGCGCGGCTTTGTAGAGGTGACAAAATTCCGTTTCGTCCATGTTGGCGAACGAAATACTGCGAGGGTGCTTACGTAGGGTGCCATCTGGAAGCTGGATCGCGTCATAATGCCCGGCTTCAATGGTTACCCATGCCCGGTAGGCATCGAAGGATTTACACGCACTGATGCTACCAGTTCGTCGATCTGCGATGCGATCCAGGTACTGATCAGCTGCATCCAATAACGCGGATTCATTACCACCGAAAGTAGCGAGGAATTTTGCATAGCCGGTCACCAGCTTGCGCTCATTACTCGATATCGCGCCGCCGGTAGGTTCCCAGTATTCAAAACCCAGATTGAGAAGCGCGAAGAAACGGCGATGAAACGCCGGATTTCGCACCTGCTTGAAGTCGGCAACCAGCACGGCGCCGAGCTTGCATTTCGTTTGCAGGAATTCTCTGGTCTCCGGGCTGGCCGGGATCAGTATTCCTGATGATTGCTTGATAAGTTGTAACTGCGCCATGGTGTTCACTCCAAGACGCAGCAGGTGATCAGCTGTTCAGGCTGACGGGTGTAGTGTAGCTCACTTTTTACGGACGTCGTAGCCCGCGCGTTTGACTAACTCGATCATTAACGACAGATCGGCCATGATTTGCCCATCAGTGAGAACTAACACTGATTGCGCTTCGCCACGATCCATATAAACCACTGCTCTCCCGGTGAACGGTAATAACTTCAAAAATTGTTCCACTGTAAACATATTCCACCTCATCGATCGCTTCACTGATCGCCAAAGGATTTACTGTATATAAACACAGTATCAGCAGAAATAAATTTGATCAAATACTTGCTGTCAAAATACTGATTTAAATCACAATCATATGATTTATAAGAAACTATCCTCCCTGAAGGTTTCTTTTTACTTACCTCACCACACAACAAAACCCGATTGACTTTTCGAGATTTATTTTATCTCAGCCTTGGCCTGCTGATGGCAATAGTGAGCCCCATTAGGCCGACACGTTAAATCAAGCAGACCATTGCAGCGCGGACAGTCGTAACGAATTTGGACTCCTGCGCTGTTGAGGGCCTTAATGACTTTATCGAGGTAGTTTTGCTCCAGTTCCCCCTCCGCCGCTGGCAACTTGATAAGCTGCTGTAGTCGCCGCTCCAGCTTTGAGTTTGTGCGAAGCTCGTTATTATGCTGCTCGCGAACTAGTTCCAGCCGTTGCTCTGCTGCCTCTGCACGTTTAATCTCAGATTCAGCAAGTCCGTGGAAATGCCACATATGCTGCTCGTAATATGCTGATTGCTCTTGCTCAAGCTTTAACGCAGATTGCAGTGTTGTTACGTACTCTTGCGAGTAGAGTGCTATGTCTTGCCCGAAACCGTGGGGAATAGTCCACAGGTTCGCATATGTATCACCACCAGGGCCTTGCATAGACTCCAGTTCTTCGCGGTCTGTGTATGCGATAGGCTGGCTAAGTGCATCGTTGTTGCTCATGGTCTGGATCCTTTCTCAATTTTCCGGATAGCACCCTGTAACATGACCTTGGCATATAGTGCCGGAGCAAGAGCCTTGGGAGCATCACCACCACCAGATAAAACGAACATCGCTTTTGTATGTGACGGAGCAGCCATCAGGTTGGCGATCTGGTTGTTGTTCTTGTCGTTATCCAAATGAATTACTGTATAACCCGGTTTGAGTGGTCCGTTCACACACTCCCAAACATAGATATCCAACCGTATAGGCTTACCTTTGATGTAAACTTTTTGGTAATCCCCTCGACCAGAAAGTCGATATTTCCCCCACCCTTTTCCACGCATGAAGCATCTAACGGCGTCTACAGTTTTATTGGTTTTGAAACGATTATTAAACATCTCTGTAAGAACTGGGTAAGTATTATCTTTGTTCACAAATAGAAATGTTAACTGTTCATCCGTATAGCTAGGTTCTTTTGTTAGATGTTTATCCATTCCGCGACCGCGCAGAATCTCCCTAATCGAACCAAGACTTTTGTTTGTGCCAAACCTATGATTAAAAATCTCTGTTATTTCTCGACATGTCATACCCTGACAATGTGCTTCGAGAAATAATATTTGCTCTTTCGGATATGGTTTGCTCATTTCTCAATCCCCATTACTTTAGGAACATTGCCTGCGTAACCATCATAAACAGCTTTCTGAGCATCCAGCGCTATCCGGTAGGTATTCACCATAGTGCCGCAGATCTCCACTACCGCTTTAGCTCGGGCTAGCTCCTCCTGCAAGACTTCGCCTTTGATATTGGGATCGGTAACAGTTTCCAGCATGGCAAACTGGTGATTCATCAAATCTTGAATTGTGTTTTTCATGGTTAAATCCTCACTTGCACTTTAGCCAGAGCCTGATCGAACATTTTGTGAAAATGGCAGAACCGCAGTTCAATCGGATTAAAATGCCACCGTGTTTCATTGGCCGGGGTGGTTTGGGAGTAAGCGCGATAATTGATCTCCCCTCGCGCCAAAAATTTTTCGCTGGCGCTGATCAGTGTGTATCGCGCCTTGCTCCCCTGGCTTTTGACAACAATCTCAGCGTGTGGAGATCGAACCATATTCCTCAGTCGAGTGAGGATTGACATGCGAGTGAGGTCACCATCTGGATAAGCCTGGTGTGCCAGCTCGTAAATTTCGCTGGTGCTCAGTTCCTTACCCAGGATCAGATCGACGAACTGCTTGGTTGTAATTCTGTATTTTTGGCTTGTTTTATTGGTCATTGGTTTATGTCTCGGTTATTTAACGATTTTACTTTTTGCATCGGCGCGAATTTTCGCCAACAGTTCCATGCCTTTTTTCTTGTAAGCCCCGTCGGCGTCGGCGATCTGAGATTCGCCTGGTGGCCGATGCTCCAGGGACTTGGTTTTGCGGATCGGCGGGATTGAAAAGCCCATTTCGACCTGCTTGGCCCATTTCGCCAACTGACGCCCGGCCAGCGCCGCCAGCTCGGCCTGCCCTAGTTTTCGCTCGACACCAGCCCTGCGCAGTTCGGTGCAGATCTGGAACAACACTGGGTGTTTCCAAGGGAAGCTTTCCGACGATTCATAGCGCCATGACTCGTTGCGCCAACGCTTGTATTCCGCCATGACATCCTCGGCTGCGAGCCCGAACGGGTTAGCCGTACACTCGCCGACAATCGCCGTGAACTCGGCAAGGTCTGGTGGCCAGTGGTTACCCGCGCTGCAGCGTTCCATGCACCGCTTCGCCGCGAACGCCAGCTGTTCATTCGAGAACCGCGAAATCGCTTGGACCCAAATCATGGAAGGCTGCACCCCGTTCTTGCTCACCCAGCGGTTCGCATAAATCCCCGCCATCGTCTCCCAGAGGAGCCAGCCCCTGTCTTTCCCGCTCTGCGTTTCGTGCAGCCCTGACCTGCTGCTGAGCGGTAACGCCTGCTGTTGCTCTTGTCGCATTTGAACCTCCCGTTGATGCTGGTTTTCTTACCGCCGCCCGTTGCCGTTCGTACAGCACGTGATCGGCAAATTTCTGTTCCCACTGGGTTTGATTTAATACCCTTCCCTCGGCCTGCCAGAACGATATAAAACTGGCCAGCTCTGTGGCTTCGTACCCTGGCGCTGGGCCTGTGATAATCCGGCCCCACAGTGCCGCCTGCCGTTGGAACTGTTCCGACGGTACCCAAGTACCAGCCATGGCGAATTTACCGAATGGCGTTTGCTGGTCGTCGCCCCATGGTTCCGGTTCCTGTAGTTCCCCTGGTTTTTTATCAGGGGGTAAATCATCAGAATTTTGCTGGCCCCCTAGAGAGAGGGTTTTATCTTTTAGATCTACTTCTTCCTCTACTTCTGGTAACGCATTTGGATCCGCTGGTGTAACGCCTTGTGCGTTACCTTTGGCGTTACCACTAGCGTTACTATTGCGTTTCACTTGTCTCGATTTTGTAACGCGGTTATTTGTAAGTGCCCGTTTTTTCGATGAATTCCCGTTGTGCCTGTCAAAGTTCGGGAATACCAACGTTTCGCCCTCGTTAGCCAGCCAACCGACATGAATCAGTGCATCCGAAAAACCGGTAACGAAAGTGATGCGATCAATTGCATTTTTAGTAACGCTGGTAGCGTTACACTTTGCGTTACCGTCGATGGTCTGCTGATCAGCCCAAGCCCAGAGGCGAACCAATTTCCCTAACACCGCGTCAGGATCCAGTTTCAAAATTTCCGACAATTGGAACACCTCCGGTTTATCTGGAGTGATTACCTCTACCTTGATCCAACTTGCCGCCATAATTGCCTCTACTATCAGTATTCTGTAACGCTGAGTGCGTTACGTTTTGCACACACAAGGGTTAACGTCGTGCAGAAGCCATGGCGCTGCTTTTGGTCGGTTTCCCCTTTACTCGCCTGCTATGCTTCGCATGCGTTTTGGCCCATGCCAGCAGTTCAGGCAATTTCATGCGTGGGTTGCTGCGCTGGTGATCGACAGCAGCCATGGCCGACGACACTGCGACAGCCTCCTCGTATTTCGCCTCACGCAGCTGCGCGGCGATCTGCTTTTGCAGGAAATCATCATGTGTGGTCATTGGTTTATGTCTCGGTCAGTGCAGTGCGCAATATGCGCGCCGTAGTTCATGGAAGCTCCGTTCCGCCTCGTCACACTCTCGCTCGAAGTCTGCAGGTGATGCGTTAAGCAAAGCCGCGGCGATCGCCTCCTGGTGCTCTTTCAGCGAACGGATGGCCAGATACTCGATGCTCTTGCCTGCGACTAGTCGGGCGCGCAGTTCTGCCGGTAAGGCGGCCAGGATCGCAGGCTGCAGCATTTCGATTTTCCGACGGGCGCCAGCAGTGTCGCTGTCCAGCCAACGGAAGATCTGCTGCTTGTTGTTGTGCCAGGCAGCAAAATCCACAGTGCCGTCGGCACGTTCGATCTGGTCCAGGTGTGGCAGGTCCAGATTCATGTCGAAGTAAGCCCGAGTGATTTCGGCTGCAACCGTGCGCTGAGTGGCCTCCGTGGCCCATCCGCGCAGCGCGTCGCGGATCAACTCGTGTTTGATTTCCATATATCAGTCCTTAAGGGGCGACGCAGGTATCCTGCTGCTGTGGTAATCCATCGGTTGGATTTGGGTAAAGGTCAGGCCGCAACTCATGGGGTGTTACCCCGGTTAAGTTAAAGATTGGGAGAACATGTTCTGATGGGATCACGCCGTTATAGCGCTTCTTCCAATGGCTAATGGCCATTGACGAAAGCCCCAGTTTCTTGGCCAACTTGGTCGCATTTCCCGCTCGACTGATGGCCTTTTCCAATGCACTCATACATAGCTCCTGTGGTTAGACAACCAGAGTAAACAATATGTTTATTATTATGTCAACATTAAGGGTGTTTTTACTTATAAACATTTGGTTTAAACTTCTGGCATGAAAGGAAAAACGCACCAAGTAGATCACCCGCAAATTAAGCGGCTGAATGAGCTGATGGACTTGAAGGGTATCTCTAAGGCAGAGATGGCCAGGATAGCTGGCGTCAGCCCTCAATCTGTCAATAACTGGTTTGCTCGCGGCACTATTGGGAAAAGCTCTGCCTTAAAATTAGCGGAGGAGTTAGGCGTTTCTGTCGCGTGGATTTTATGCGAGGGTGATGATAGCCAGACAGGACTTGATCAAAGGCAAACTCATCTGCTCAACCTTTTTGCTCAGCTTCCTGAGGCTGATCAAGACAACATGATCGCCGCCTTCGAAATGCGGCTTAAAGAATTGGATGAGTTTACAGCTAGATACGCACAACGAAGAAATAAACAGCCATAGCTGAAGGCCTTACTTCTCATAAAACTCCCACAACTCACTGTTTTTAAAAAATAATAATAAAATCCTTCCTATCATAAACCGCCTCGCATGGCGGTTTTTTTATGCCCACACGCCTTTTAAACTCATTTTGTTGACATGTTTATAAACTTTGTGTTTAATTGATCTCAACAAGCAGCAGGTGAAAACGTTCTGACAGCCGGAAAGACGGCAGAGACATAACCAATGACCACTACCGCAGAGGGCTAGATGATGGAAGATGCATACGAAGAATATTTCAACAGCCTGGCAAAAGGCGAAGAAGCATTGAGTTTTGCAGAGTTTGTAGAGGCGCTGTCCTGACAGCCATCATCCGTAGCCCCGGTAACGGGAAAAGCATGCAGACTAACCGAGACATAAACCAATGAATACAATCGTTCCTAATAGCGGCAAAGCGGTAACCCTCCGCAATAAGCGCACCGGCGCGCCTTGGGTTGCCTCGTTCGACCACACGCGCAGCGTCTACCGGTTTGAACCGACAGGCAACCTGCGCGCCATCAAGGCACCGTTCGAAGCCCCCGGCATCCCGGCGGAGTTCGAACCAGCTGGTACCCACTGAGGGTATAAACCATGACCATTCGGCGACATGTTTGGAAGGACATAATCATCGGTTGTTCTTTGTTTTGGGCGTTTGTGTTCTTTCTAATTTTTGCACTTTCTAATTAAAAAATAACCGGCACCTGACGGGCAATTACTTTGCCCACGGGATCCCCACGCCTGAAAGGCACCAAATCGCAATTATTTAACGAGGTGTTGATGTGAAAACTTTTAACTCAGAAGAGGCTCGACAGGCGCAGGCCAAATATTGCAAAGAAAAAAGCTACCCGCATTTCGCGCCACGTGACGGGATTTGCTGGCGTTGCAAGCGGGACATTTATCAGCAACAAACCACCCCCACGCGTCCTACTGGCATTTCAGTTCAAGAGGCTGGCAGCAAGGTGATCTGCTTCTGCCCTCACTGCAACCGGAGCTATGACGATTAGACGTAAAAAAGCCCGCGCTAGGCGGGCCATCTTACCCATTTTACATCTGGGGGATGGGTAGCCGGGGAACCACCCCCAGCAACCGAGACATAACCAATGACCACTATCGCAGTCAATGATCGACTGCATTCTACCTAAATTCAGGAGAATTGCATAATGCAAAACATGTATGCCTATTATCTCAAGGCAAAACAAAAATCCGGCAAACCTTCCCTGTTCATTTATTTTGAAGCGAAGAACGACGCCCGAGCGCTGCGTGATCTGGAAAACAAAATTGAAGATGCCGAGCTGGATCCGAAAGAGTATTTCAAACCAGTTCGCACAAACTTCCCGGTGGTCGACGACTTGCCTATCGAAGGTGTATTCAGCGAACCTTGGTGTGACCGTTATTGCTTAGGTGATGATGGTTTGACGTGGGAGCTGATCGTTACCGAACCCGCGCAACAGCTGCCGCAGGTAACCGCAAAACCGCCAGCAAAAGACGAGACCACATATTCCGCAATAGACCTCGACAAGCATACTGTGATTGCCGCCGCGTGGCTGTTTGGCCGTGACTGCATGAAAATGACAGGGGAGCAGCTGAAAGCAGCAACCAGGCTTATGATGGATGACTCGCAGCGGTACCCGCAAAACGTCATCATGGCCCTCTCCAATCTTAAGGGGTTCGATTACGTTTACCCGGACATGCCAATTGTAGCCATTGCAGCCATAAAGGCTATCTGGCCACCATTCGATAAAGCGCCAGAGCTAGGCAAAATTAGTCAGTTCGCAACCGAATACCTGAATGCGAAAGTAGATGATCGCCAGTCTGTAATTTCCAAGTGGCAGACGTCGCCCGGTACCGCAAATAATTCACAGGTAGAATTGCCGCGCACGTCGTCCGGCGCACTGGCCGGCACAGGCAAGAAACCAGCCTACGGCACACCAATAGCGTCCTTTAGCGAACTTGAAACAGTTACCTACCTTGCGCACTACCCATCCGATTTTGATATCAGCAGGCCGCCAATCGGCATTGTTAATGCAGTAAAAGAGATGAAAACGCGCAAAGAAAAGTCCCCATTAGCATGGTATGGACAGTTGTCCGAAACTCCCGGCATTCTGGACTTTTCCCGTGAGGCCGTTGGTATGCTTATCCGCAATGCGCCGGAAACCCTCCACCTAACACCTGGCCCACTACGCGACTATATCAATGCGAACCTGATTGAAATTGACGACAAAACAGCGAAGGTAAAAAACCATGCTCAAACCCAATCGCTGCCGCAGGGCGAGGCAGGCTCACTGGCTGATGAACAGCTTGAGAATGAAACGCTGGCAGGCGCAGCAGAAGGTGTTGGCAGCTCGACGCTGGCGGGCGAACTGGTCAGCATGGGAAGCGGTCAGTTCGACGTGTCCGCACTCTTTGAGGCTTCCCCTCTTCAGAACGCGCCTGTAGAACTTGCGCCGGAAATCGCCTCAAATGAAGGCGAAAAAGAAGAAGTGGACGCAGTTAGCGATCTCGAACCAACAACGCGCAGCGCGTGGCTACGCCGCGAAATCATGAGAGCTCTTGAAGGCAAAACATCAGTGATGAGTGTGATTGATGTCGAGGAGCTTATCGTAAACACAGGCGGCCTTAATTACGCATATCTCGCCAGGCTGCTGGCCAAAGAGATAGAGCCTTGTGATCCCTTGAAGCAACTGGTCGAGGATGATATTTATCACCTCACCTGCGATGTACTCGAGGGTTGGCTTGATGATAAATCCCAGCGGATTGATCTGATCAACGAACGCATTGAATCTTATCTGCGCGAAGGTAGCGCAGAGCCTCAAAGCGTCACCCTCGAAAACAAAGAAGCTGTGGAGGTATCCACTCCAGTGAGCGAAACCGCTCCAGAGGTGATTGCCAGCGAAACGGCAGAACCTGCCGTAACGTACCCGGCCTATTTCGAGCCTGGTCGTTACCACGATATCCCGAACGACGTTTACCACGCGGCGAACGGCATCAGTAGCACCCAAGTGAAGGATGCACGGATCAGCCTGATGTACTTCCATGGCCGCCACGTCATCAAGTCTATTGCCCGTGAACGTAGCGATGCCCTGACCTTCGGCTCACTCGTCCACACGATGGCGCTGGAGCCTGAAAAACTGACCAACGATTTCAACATCGAGCCAATCATTCCTGAGGGTGCATTCACCGGCGTAGCATCGATGCGCGCATTCATCGAAAAGCACAATGCCACCCTGCCCAAAATGACGGACTCGGACACGCTGCGTTCACTCCTTGATGAGCACAACGCCAAGTTGCCAACACCCTACGCCCTGGGCGGCAACGCTGATGAAATCGGCCGGATTTACACCTTGCTACCGCAGGAGTTTCAGAGCATCGCCGAGGGGCAGAAATTCACGGCTACTGCCATGAAAGCCTGCATCAAAGAGTACAACGCCACCCTGCCCGAAATGCTGAAAACCAGCGGCGGCCGTGATGCTTTGCTCGAGCAGTTGGCAACCATTGATCTGGAATTCGCCACGCGTGAAAAAGCCATCCCTGCGCCGCTGCCGGTCAGCGGGTCAAAAGAGGACATGGCAGCCCGGATCAAAACGATTCTGCCTGAGGCCATTTTTGCCGATGAAATCCTTGATGCATGGACGTCGTCAGATGACGGACGCCAGTTGGTGACCCAGCAGCAAATGCAGGCGGCGAAAGCCATTCAGCGTGCCCTGTTCACTCACCCGTCCGCTGGCCCCCTACTGCAGCACCAGAACCGTGCTGTCGAGGTGAGTTACTTCGGGATCGACGAAGACACAGGCCTCGAGGTCCGCATTCGTCCAGACCTAGAGATTGACCTTGATGGCGTTCGCCTGGGTGTGGATCTCAAATCGACCAGCATGGGCCGCGTTAAACAGGATTTTTTACGCGCCAAATTGCACCGGGAAATCATCGACCGCGATTACCACCTCAGCGCGGCCATGTATTGCGACGTTGCCGCCTTTGATCAGTTCTTCTGGATTTTCGTGAACAAGGACGAGGGCTATCACTGGGTGGCCATCGTTGAGGCCTCTCCGGATCTGCTGGAGCTGGGCCGACTGGAATACAAAAAAGCGATGCGCGATATCAAGCAAGCTTTCGACACCGAAACATGGCCAGCGCCGATCACAGAAGAAGTGATCGACGACCTGAACGATTTTGACCAACGCCGGCTTGAAGCGCTGCGCATTGCATAAGGGGAACGAAAAAAATGAGCAATATCACTTTGGCAGAAGAAAAAACGAACTCGGTTACTGACTCCAACATTGCCCTGTTCAATCCTCAATACCTGACAGCCATCAGCAACTTTGCGCAGATGATGGCCAGCGGCGTGGCCACGGTTCCCAAGCATCTACAGGGCAACCCTGCCGACTGTATGGCAATCGCGATGCAGGCAGCACAGTGGCAAATGAACCCCTTTGCAGTAGCGCAGAAGACCTACACGGTGAGCGGGATACTCGGCTATGAGGCACAGCTCGTCAACGCAGTGATTTCCACGCGCGGGCCGTTGGTTGACCGTATCAACTACGACTGGTTTGGGCCATGGGATAAGGTCATCGGGAAGTTTGAAGTCAAGAGAAGTGAAAAAGGTGAATACCGCGTTCCTGGCTGGCGGATGGCGGACGAAGAAGGGATCGGCATAAAGGTATGGGCCACGCTCAAGGGGGAGGCAGAGCCTCGCGAACTTACCCTGTTGCTGGCGCAGGCCAGAACACGCAACTCTACGCTTTGGGCTGATGATCCACGCCAGCAGTTGGCCTACCTGGCCGTTAAGCGTTGGGCGCGCCTGTATTGCCCTGAGGTCATCCTCGGCGTGTACACAATTGACGAACTCGAGCAGCGGAACGAGAAAGAAATCAATCCGGGAGCCCCTGCAGCGCGGGTGAGTGTCAGCCAGTTGACTGAACCAGTTGCGGCAGCGCAGCAGCAAAGCAGCGCCCCGCCGGTAGACAGCGACGGTATTGCGGCAGATATCCGGGCAGCGATCGAGCAGGCGAAAGCCCCCGAACAAACCACGGCTATCCGCGCGCAGGTCGAGGAGCTGAAACAGAAACTGGGCATCACAGATTACACCGAGCTGAAAAATAAAGTGGTCAAGCGCCACCGGCAGATCACCACGGCTACAACCGTAAATGAGCAGATTAAAGCCTGCAGCACACCGGAAGCCTTTGCAGCAGCGGAGGCTTTGGTTCGCCGTTCCGAGCGTGACCTCAGTGCAGATGATCTGGAACGTTTCCAGATTGCACTGGATGACATGCGTTCTGAGTTTAAGGAGTGATGCATGCTAATCGGATTCGTTCTGTTAGTTAACGCCTGTGGTCACAATTTCTGTGATGCGCTGCCGGTATCCGAGCGGGTGTACTCGACCAAAGCTGAATGCGAGCAGGTGAAAGAAGCGATCCAGGTGCGCCGACCACACGCAGTTCTTTTTTGTGGCGAAGCCTACCGACCTGAAAACTGATTTCCAAAAACCAAACCACTCCGGCCATCGCGTTTATCATGGTGGCCGGTTGTGTGCTCGAGGCATAACCAATGACCAAGTTACTGACATTAGAAGAATGGGCTGATGAAACTTATACGGACAAGTCTAAGCCTACCAGACCGACGCTCCAGCGGTGGGCAAGGAACGGGAACATATACCCGACACCGGATAAACAAGGCAGGCAATACTTCGTTAAGCCTGGCGCAATCTATATCAACCCAAACGACCTAAATCTCGGAAAGAAAATAAGAGACGCCCAAAGCGCGGAGCCCGCACGGGCCGTGTTTATGGAGAAGGTAATCAATGGCACGGCGAAAGGACGGGTATGATATGAAAAAACCCAAAAATTTGACTTATCGCCGTAAGTACAAATCTTACTATTGGCGAAACCCCATAACAAAGAAGGAAATTCCACTTGGGGAAATCGCACGAAGAGACGCAATTGCCCAGGCGATCGAGGCCAACCATTACATTGAGCAGAACTACTCCCCTGTTCTTTTGCTTGAAAAAATAAAGGGGACGCACGAATACACGTTGAACGCCTGGCTTGAGCGATACGATGTTATTTTCAAACGTCGTAAGCTATCCGATAACACCTACAAATCACGCAAGGGGCAAATAGCCATCGTCAGCGAGAAAATGGGGGCGATGGTGCTATCAAAAATCACGACACGGCATGTCGCTGAGTTCCTCGAGTTCTGGGTGGTTCAGGAAAAGCATACAATGGCCACAACCATGCGATCCGTGCTGTCTGACATTTTCCGCGAGGCAATTGTCGAAGGCCATATTGATAGCAACCCGGTGACACCAACGAGAGCGGCCACGGTTACTGTGAAGCGTGAACGCCTGGAACTGGAGCAATACGTAGCCATTCGTGAAGCGGCTACCGCTCTGCCCGCATGGTTTGGCCTTGCAATGGATCTCGCGCTGATCACCGGCCAGCGTCGGGAGGATGTGGCGCAAATCCGTTTCGAACATATTGTTGATGGTCGCCTGCAGATCACCCAGGGAAAAACTGGCGCCATGATCTCTGTACCACTGGATTTGGAGCTTCTTGCGCTGGGGCTAAAACTGGAGGCGGTTATTGAACGATGCAAGCAGGCCAGCACCACAGGCTTTATGGTCAGTTCAGGGATAAGGAAAAACAGCCTGGACGGCTCCCTTAATCCTGACAGCTTAACAAAAACATTTGTGAAGGCCAGGAAACTGGCTGGGCTCGTTCTTGAGGATTCGCCGCCAACGTTCCATGAGATCCGAAGCTTGGCCGGGCGACTGTATGAGAAGGAGAAAGGGAAGGAGTTTGCGATGAAATTGCTGGGGCATAAGTCGGTCAAAATGACGGACAAATATCTCGATACGAGGGGAAAAGAATACGTGATGTTGTAAAAGGCCGAGTATAGGAATTCGTGGAAATTTCGTGTATTTTCGTGGAATTGATTTTTTATCCTTATAAATCAATAGAATAAAAAAAGACCGAGTACGATTCCT
>NZ_JBLJAJ010000022.1:0-88668 GCF_047530005.1 Serratia sp. N21D137 | reverse complement strand
CGAAGAACAGCAATCTCCACTCTTAACTCCAATGTTAGCATCGGCAGCTCGCTTAAAACTGCCAGTTTTACCCATGGTGGGTCCATTTTACATTGGCATGTGGGTCATTTTTACATCGGCGCTAACACCTTCCAGGTGCATCGGGCAGAATACCTGTACTGTTAGCGAAAACATCTCCACCTATTTGCCCTCCCGGAACATAGTTTCCTAAAGCTTTTCCTTTAGACCAACCTGCGGCTTCTGCTTGTGCTTTTGTTACATAATTACCTGGTAATTTTCCTGTTGCTTTCAGGCTATTTACAGCATCATTTGCGCTTTCCGCCGTTCTATAATATTGATTGAGTAATGCTCCCTGTGCTGAACTCGCAGGGTAGATACCGCCTGATAATGAGGCATTTATAACTTGCAATCCTAACGGGTCTATCCATGTCAGCGGATTGTGAACGTAACTGTACGGATTCACTCCCCCCGCCAGCCCTATCGGGTCAGGCGTAAAATTGGATCCCTCACGCGAATCATACTACCGATTCAGGTAGTAAACTTCCGTCAGAGATGAATCATACTCACGAATTTTAATCACGCTACCGCCTTACCTTGATAACATTTATCTGCACAAAATCATTGTAAATCAATAAACATTGTAAATACAGCACGTGATTTAACCTGCTGTAATTGCCTCCCCACAACTAAGAGTTACCATTTCAAACAACACAAATTTTTAACAAGTCACACGGCTACAATCAGCATCGTACAGAGAAGATTAGTAATTCAGGAGAAGGGAAGTGTATGAACAGAACTCAGATTATGCAGACAACCACAGGCGGGTTATTTCTGAGCTGATTATCGGCAGCCAGGATATTACTCAGGCTGGATTTACACCTGGTACAGTATTTAAAATAGAACCGTACTAGGACGGACTGGTAATAACGTTGATTCTAATGACAGAGAGATTGAGCGGTTATTATTGGCAGTAGATGATTCCCCTCATGTTGGTGCTGCTCGGGCAACCACTGGCGATCAGCTTAATGCCCGGTCAGGTGGTGATTCGGGTTCAGCAGGGTAATATATTGGCGTAACAACAGATAAAAAAATAGCCGGGAAGATCTCAAGAGAACTTTCCCGGCTTTTGTTAATTATAAATCAGGATCATCAACTATTGATTCAATAAATAACTTAAATGAACTCCACACACCAAAAATTTCCGCCTCTTCATGTAAGACATAAAAATACACCTTACCAAAATCAACTTTCCTCAAAGAGATTGAATAGATACCAGAACCAGGATCATAGGCAAAAGGTAACATTTCATGTTTACTAAAACCATCGGGTAATGACTCATCTTCAAAATCATTAAACGATTCAATAATTTCAGGTATAGAATAAAATGAATTGATTGGATAAAGGCTTTTATCATCATGAACAAATGATGGTTGAGGCTGCCCACCATTATATTTTTTATAAATATCCTTCATTTCACTTGGCAAGTTAGAACCGATGATTCTTTCCAAGTTAATGATTTCATCATCAGTCGCCGGTGGTAAGAAATCAATAAAATTAAGTTCACTCATATTATCACCATGTTTTGAAAATATAACTTATACCAGTGTGTGCCTTGTATTGACTAACACCACCAACATGTGGAATTCCGCTGTGAGCCTTCTGTTGAACCAATTGCATAGTGCCTGTATTTGTTACCGGATTATAATCATCCAAGTGATGCCAGACATAACCTTTAGGAGTGGATTTTTGCCCTAAAGCCGCCATGCTAGCTTGTTCGAAATCTTTATGATAATTACCTGTATATTCGATTGTTTGGATTGGATTTACTCCGTTCTTTGAATACAAGGCGTTACTAGCGGAGTAATCTAAACCTCCATTCTTTGTGGGTTCTACCCCAGTGAATCCTTTCTCTTTCAATTTTGTTATTGGGCACGTAGCCAGTCCCAGCGGGTCAACCCACATTAATGGATTATGTACGTATGCATACGGGTTCATCCCCCCCGCCAGCCCTATCGGGTCTGGACACAAGTACTGCCCGGTATCCACATCATAATAGCGATAACGGTTATAATGCAACCCAGACTCGGCATCCGCATACTGACCCGCAAACCGTAGATTGCAAGTGACCTTATCTTCGTCGTTGGCCGCTTGTTGCCACAACTCGGTTTTACCCCAGGTACTCAAACGATCTGCCCAGACCATCTTCCCCTGTTCGTTGAGCAATTCACGTGGAGTACCCATGTGATCGGTGACGACATAATGGAGTTTGCCCTGTTCATAGCGGGCCACCGGTGCTAACGAACCAGGAGTATACAACCAGTGGATACTCTGCTCGTAGGCAACGGTGCCATCGGCATAGATAGGGGCTTCCTCTATCAGTTGATCACCACTCCACAGGTACTCATAACCTTGCACCACAGCGCTAGCTGGTCGAGTAGCTGGTTCAGGCAAATCAAACAACGTTGAAATAAATGGCTTGCTGTCAACTAACCGTAGTTTTCGGATTCGCCGCCCAAAAGCATCATAGCCATAGCGCCAACGTTCGCCTTTCGGCGTCATCAATTCCGATAGCTGATCCTGTTCATTCCAGCGGTAGCGCCACACCTGCGGCCTAAATCCTTCTTTAAGAACTCGTTTTTCAACCAACCTTCCACCCATATCGTAATGATATTGGCAGTTACCACGGGATACGACACGGCCTGCCCGCTGATGTTGTTGGTCTTGCTGTAAAGCAGCCTCAGCCCCACGTGGCATACGAGCATGCATTGTGACGTTCAGGTTGGCGTCGTAGGAAAACTGCTCAATGAGCGGCAAGACGCCAGCAAAATTGGCTCGAACTATCTGGTCATTGAGATCATATTGATACTGCGTCTTACCCCAACGCCCATCATCAATACCCACCACGTTATAGGCCCGATCATACTGCCAACTTCGGTTGACTGCGCTACCATGCAACGCAGGTGTCATCGAATCTGGTGTCACTAATTGCTGCTGGAACAAAGGGGAATTGCGTCCAGCCGCCTGGTTGGCCAGCAATCCCACTGAAGTATAATTACAGGCTTGGATAAATCCTGCGGCACTTTCGCGCACGGTTTCCCGGCCTAACTTGTCGTGTCGGAAATGTAATGGCTGATGGCCCGCAAGCGTTAACTGCGTCAGTTCCCCCTGAAGACCGTAGTCAAAATCAAGCCCGAGCTCGCCAACCAACCGAGAACTTGGCGTGCCGTTTAGCGTGTCCCACTGATGCTTAATCTCTCGTCCATTCAAGCGCTCGGCAATCAGTTGGCCAGCATCATCATAATCAAACTCAACAACGGCTTCTGCATTTTCAGCTTTTAGTAAGCGCCCCTGTTCGTCGTAGCTATAACTCACCGTTGCAACCAGCGTGGAACTCAATTTATCACTGCGCCATGTCTGTTGAGCCAAGATCTGATCACGCGGCGAGTATTGCCAACTGATCACGCGACGATCGGGGTAACGCGCCCAAATGCGTCGCCCCACAGCATCGTATTGATATTGAATGGTACGCCCGGTAAAATCGGTTTCCGCAATGACCTGTCCGGCCAAATCACGCGTATAGCGGTAAGTTTCACCTAGTGCATTGGTGACACCATCAAGACGGGTTAGCTTGTCATAGCTAAATGTCAATTTCTGCCCATCAGGACGAATAAGGCCTGTCAGCAAATCAAAACCACCGTATTCGTAACGGGTAGTTTTTCCTGCGCCATCGGTTATTGCCGCTATGCGTTTTTCACTGTCATAGGTGATCGCCTGCTTAACGCCATCAGGCAAATAAACCTGGCTGACACTGCCTGTCGGGCTAGCATGCTGAGAGCTATATGCATAACGGGTGATGTGCCCTAATGGATCTTGGCTGTCTTTTAAGCGGCCAAAGATGTCCTGATTTAATAGCGTAACACCGCCATCAGGCGCGATAATCTCACTGATTTGATGCTGCGTGTTGTAACTGTAACGCCACTCTGCCCCGTTAGGCAGGATCTGACGTACTAATGCCCCCAACTCGCCATAACGATATTCTTGCCGTAAACCCTGCGGATCAACAACACTGCAAAGTTGTCCTTCATCACCATAGATAAATTGCCAACCTTTACCATCCGGTAAGGTGCTATTCGTGACCTGCCCAAAACCATTGTACTCATAGCGATATATTTCACCCGTAGGGGTCGTAATCTGCTCTGTTTCTCCATATTGATTAAGCTGGAACTCTACCTTGCGTCCCAGGGCATCCGTTTCAGAAATTTTGTTGCCGAACGCCCATTCAGTCAAATGTTCGCGCCCCAGCGGATCAATTTCACGGATCACCTGACCATCACTGTTATACCAAAAACGGGTGCATCCTCCTTCCGCATCCAGATAGGTTGTGCATTGGGCGGCATCATCGTAGATAAAACGATCCTGGTAATGCCCGCTAGCGGTACGTGTAGACAGTACTCTGCCCTGCGGGTCATAGAGAATATAAGCGTCGGTCTTATCCGTATCATGCCAGCGGGTCATGTAACCGGCAGCATTATACTCATGATAAAGGTGGGTGAACTGGAATGTATTACATTCGACCAACAGGCCAGTCGCAGCATAACAGCATTTAACCAGCCATTGGCGTTGAACCGGTGTAATCAATTCAATCGCAACCAATTGTTGTTGCTGATAACTGAGTTCAAGTGAATAACCGTCGCTATGATCAATGCGTGAAAGCTGCCGTTCTTCAGAATAGCGAAAACGAATTTTATTACCGAAACGATCGCTGATGGTAGACAAGCGGCGAACATTCCCCTGCAGTTCGGCAAAGCTCAGGATCTGTTGTGTTTGTCGATTAAAAATATGCAATACACCACCACGTTGGCCATAGAGCAGATAATGACCTTCGTGCAGATTGATAGCCTGAACGTCATCATCGTCTTGTGGGGCATCGTATGTCAGCAACACACCCTCATGGTTGCGAAAACGAATGACCGCGTCTTCAAGGATTAAATGCTGAGACCAATCATCTGCCCATTTATCGCCAAAACTGCCAGTCAAGTGACCACTGGAACGATAGAGTCGGGTAAGCGTCAGCGGCAATATTCCCGGAATATCGATCATCGGCCACACTTGGAGGAAATCCCCCGTTGCCGCATCCACAGGCTCACCGGGTTTGGTGCATTTGTTATTACTGCAACCTTCAGATTCAGAAGAGGTTTTTGGTTTGCTGCCCTTTTTCTTCCCTCTGGGTATCGGTAGATAACTGGCGACGATAGTCACCCAGCGCAGGGCTGAATTTCGGCTATCTTTAACTTTGAAAATCTGCGCCGTTTCTGTGGTTTCCATAATGGTTGCCGCAGCGCTATTAATGTTGGCATCACAAGTGGTACGGTGCCCTAAACGGGCAATTTGTTTGCCGTTGGCGTAGACCGTTTTCGCCCCTTCCGCGATAACCGGCGGAGGACCTGGATGATCGCTACACACGATAGGATCGCCTACTCGCGCCACTTTTTTCCCTTCAAAATACACGTTGGGGGAACCGTCGATAATCGTGCCTTTGTTATCACCGTATTGCCCCATCACTGCGCCAGCCGCGGCGACACCAGCACCAACAAATCCCCCTGCTGCTGCTGCGGCTGCAACAACAACCAAAGCAGCGCCACCGGTAGCAACCACCAATGCCCCAACAGCAACGGCAGCAACCGCTCCGAGCAATATTCCGCCTAATGCCCCCCAGGTACCGAGGTCTTTCTTTTGGTGCGCAATAAAGTCACCCATACGCGCCGGAGCATCTCCCTCCGTTGCCACCTTTTTCCATCCAAGGAACTCGGCAATGGCTGTACCTGCTTTTTCGCCGACATAGCTACCCGCTTGTGCGCCAACGTAACCAGCAGCTAACCCGACGGCGAAAGGTGCCCCTGCACCACTCGCGACGGCATAAGCTCCCATACCGACAGTCACCGCACTGTTTACTTCTTCGCTCTCCATAAAGTTCAGAGCTTGTTCGTTAAAAGACTCCGCGCCGCCTTCGTTAGTATTCGGTGGTGATGCCCCACGCTGTTGTTCCATCACCTCTTGACGAACGGCAGAGCGCCCGCCAGCAGCACCTGCGCCTGACCATACTCCTTGTGCAACACTCATCGTCCGCTCCTGTTACTTTGTAGCCGTTTTTTCTGCCGTGGCCGATTCCCGCAATTGGAATGTACTCATCAACGTGGTTATTTGTTGCCGCTGTTCATCCGTCATATCTCCTGGGATCGTGGCAGTGAAAACCAACACTTTAGGAGTGACATCAAGCAACATCATTAATTGATGGATCGGCCCTTGTGGTGATGACCAACTAAATTCAGAGGTTGCCGTATCTCGGGAATCCAACACCCCATTCTCTTGATTAATCTGCTGGTAATTTTTTAACTGTTTTGACAGGCTGGATATCTCACGCTCAGCAAACTGACTGAAGGACATTCCCCATGGAATAACGTCTCTGGAAATAGTAAAGCTGATTCCGCTTTGGTCGTTATCGGCAGCACTGAGCACCAGTACACTGAGATCTTTCCAGGCGGTAGGTAACTTAATCGCACCTTCGTTAAACTGGAAAAGGGAGAGTTCATTAGGATTTGACATTATTTATCCCTAAATAATTTTTTGTTCATGGCATCCCGTTAATCAGAATGCCATTCGTAATGAGTTTACTTATTCAGATGAATAACGGGCCCACTGACAAAGATACCGTTAGCATCAAGCTGAATGCTTGAACCACCGAATTTAAGTACAATGCTACCGGGAGTCATCTTTATTTCCCCAGCCCCCACTTTCAGCGTGATGTCGTCTGAGGACTCATAAAGCTGTGTTCCTGGGCCACTCTTACCTGCTTTAGCTTTGACCTGAACCTGATTAGCACTGGTGCTACGCATGGTACAAATGGTTTCCGTCAGGCCTCCCTGCTTTACGGTTTTGGTTTCGTTACCAGCAAGAATATTTAGCGTCCGGTTACCTGATTCGACGGTAAGAGACTGATCGTTTTTAACCGTCGTACTCATATCCTTCTGGGCATGCAGAAACAGCCCCTCCCCCCCCTTGGCATCCTCGAACCGCAATTCGTTGAAACCCTCGCCCTTATGGGTCTTGGAGCGGAACGCCATCTGGGTCTTGCTGGCGGGCAACGATCCCGGCGGGATATTGTTGGCGTGATAGGTACGCCCGGTAACGATGGGTTGGTCCGGATCGCCATGCAGGAAATCAACTACCACTTCCTGGCCGATACGTGGGATGGCCAACATCCCCCAACCCTGTCCGGCCCACGGTTGGGTCACGCGGATCCAGCATGAGCTGTTGTCGTTGCTTTTACCGTAGCGGTCCCACAGGAATTGCAGGCGGATACGGCCGAACTCATCACAGTAGATTTCTTCCCCGGCGGGCCCCACCACCATCGCGATCTGTGGGCCGTCCATGCTCGGTTTTGGCATCGGCGTCGGTCGCCAGGTCTGGGTGTGCGGCAGGAAGACGAACTGGTTGCTCAGCGTGGTGCCTTGCCCACCAGACTCCTGCTCCAGCGCCTGAGGCTGGCTGCCGCTGTGCTGAATGCTCAGCAGTTGCCACTGGTGGTTCAAATCGCTACGCGGGTGGCTGGTCAGCGTAAACAGCAGCCCAGGCTGCAGGGTAAAGTCGTTACTCTGCCCTTGCCCCAGGTTGGCATCGTTGCGCAGGGCTTCCAGGCGGTAATGGGTAAAGGCCTTGCCGTGCTGTTCGTCTTTGAAACGCCCAGGGAAGTCGAAGTGTTCGTAGTCTGGCCGCTGGTTTTGCAGTTCGCTGGCCTGCTCATTAAAGGCCGCCGACCACTGCGGGTTTTTAAAGGTGTAATCCTTCAGTTCCACCACGGCGGTACGCACCTGTGCGCTGCGGGTGAAGGTGGTGACACACAACTCCAGCGCCTGAGAGGCTACGCCTGGGTTATACGGCAGCACCGCGCCCTGCGGCAGGGTGCCCACGTCATCGGTGTACACCACGATGTTTTTGCCTTCGGGGTATTCGAAGTAGTAGAACATCCCCTCTTCGGCGGCCAGCCGCTGGATGAAGTCAAAATCAGATTCCTGATACTGCACGCAGAACTCACGGGCCGAATGGGGGTTACGCAAGCCAAAGGCAAAATCGGTGATGCCGTTCTCTTTCAGCAAGGTGGTGATGATGCTTTCGATGCTCTGCTGCTGGAAGATGCGCGAGTTGCGCCGCAGCGTAGTGCGCCACAGTGCCGGGCGGATCACCATGCTATAACGAGTCTGATGCAGGCCGGTATCGCCCTGTTCAAAGCTCGCCACCATGCCGGTGATGCTGCGTTGCACTACCCCTTCACGCTTGATCACCAGCGTCGCATCTTCATCCAGCACCGCGGCAAAGTCGATGGCCGGATCGGCACTGGCCAGGCCCACGTTCAGCACGAACGGAGAGGAAAGCATCTCGGTCAGGCTGAAATCCACCACCACAAAGGTCTGCGCAGGCAGGTTCGCCGTGGAGAGCGTGAACTGCAACCCACTCGGTTCCGCGCCGCCCATCAGGGCACTGGCAGCCGAGGACGCCATCGCCGTGGCGCTGCCGCCGCTGGCAAAGTTCATCGGCTTGACGCCCGCAGATGAGGCCATGCCCGCGGCACTACCACTGCTGACAATGTTCATCGGTTTCACGCCCGCGGATGAGGCTATGCCTGCAGCGCTCCCCCCGCTGACAATGTTCTTCGGATTGATGCCTACGGATGAGGCTATCGAACCGGCCTTTTTGGCAATATCCGCCGCCTGCGATACCACCTTACCCGCCTTGCCGCCTACAGCGCCAGCCGCGGCTCCCACCATATCCACCACCTGATCGCCACTGACTGACGGCGTCTCCGTGGCCACAATGTTCTTCGGCTGTACGCCCCCCTTGGGGGCGCTTTTCTTGTCATCAGCAAACATATCTTTTCCTTCCTGGAGGTTAGCGGGCAGATGCTGCCTGCTGCGTGAGTTGGTGATAGCGACTGAGCAGTGCATTCCAGCGCTCGTCTATCTGCTTGAGCAGCACCGGTGAAGCCGGTTGTTGTTGTTCGACCGAAACCGCCAACTGCCGCAGCAACTCTTCCAGCGGCGTTTCACGGTTCAGTTCATTTTGCATCTGATAAACCTGCGTTTTCAGATAGGAAAGCGTCAGGCTGCCGCGCGTTTGTTCCTGTTCAAGCAGCTTGTCCGACAGCGCCTGCAAGCGCTGCTGCACCTGGAAATAGCTGCTGTCGGCCCGCTCGCTGCCGAGCCGCGCCTGTAGCAGCCGTTGCCAACGCTGGCTTTGGGCGATCTGCTCCTGATCGGTCGGCCACAGCTGGTTGGCCAGCGCCACCGAGGCATCGGCGGTACGCAACCCGGCCAACGGAGAAAGGTTCTCCAGCGTGTTCAGTTGCTGGCCGTAGCCGTCCAGAGTCGGTTGGGCCAGCCACAGCTGCACCGAACCTTCTGGGGTGGCGGCCAGCCCCGCCAACCGCTCCTGCATTGGTTTGACCTGCATCAGATAAGCCGCACCGGCGACCACCAGGCTGCACAGTACTCCGCCGCCAAAGCCCCAAGCCGTTGCAGCACGTTTGGCCGCTTTAGGGATGACCGGTGGTGGCGGTGCAAAACGCACTTCCACATTGGGCAACGGTTGTTCTATTGGCTGTGGCGCGGGTTCTTCGTACGCCGGAGGGGGTTCATTCGCGGCCGGTTTTGCCCCCGAGAACAAGGTGCGGATCGGCTCCGCTTCGGGCACCGAGAGATACACCATCGAGGGCATCTTCAGCGGTTGCGCTGGCGGCTGTTTGGCCGCTTCATGGGCGGCTTCCAGCCGTTTGGCGGTGTTCTGCATCAGGTACAACAGGTTTTCAATGCGTGGCACGCGTTTGAGCTCAACCTGCTGCAGTTTGTCGCACAGCAGTTGCAGCGCCCGCTCAGCGCGGTATACCAGGCGCAGGTCGTCAATGCCGAACTCATGCTGGCGCAGTTGGCTACCGACGCGGCCGTTGAACCACTCCAGTATTTCCGAGCGGGCCTGCGGCTGCTCTGGCCACAGTCGTTCCCATTGGCTGACCACCATGCCCGCCAACAGCTCGCAGCTTTCGGTAAACCCGGCCAGCCCGTGCCTTTGGGTACGCGCCAGGGCGTAGTACACCGTGGTTTGCAGATCGACTCCGTTGGTGCGGAACAGCGTCAACGCCAGCGACTCAATCAGGCGCCAGTTAACCTCTGGCCGCGCCGGGTGGTTGATCTTGTTGATCTCTTCACGAATGGCGCTGAATTCCGGCCAATGGCGCGGATCGCCGCCGGTTTGAATGATGATATTTTCTGAGGCTTCGCTCATGCGGACTCATCCTTAAAGCGTCTCTCTGCCAAGCGCGGCAGAGAGACGTGATAACAACGATTAATACAGCGTGTCTGGCAGAGTGAACTTGCTGAACAGACCGCCAGCGAACGGGTTGTCGGACTCATCCACATGGATGCAGTAGGTCATCTCGCCGCCGTCCACCTTGAAGCGGACATCGAACGAGTTGGTGCCGACGTTGGTCAACTCACCGGCGTTGATCAGCCGCAGCTGTGCCCAAGGGCCGCTGAAGGTGATGCTGCGTGGAGACTTGCCGTTTTCATCCGGAACCAGCGTTACCTTGCTTTCTACCCCGGCCCGCATGGAGTTAGGCCAAACCAGATGCACCATGTTGCTGCGGCCATGGGCGTAATCCAGCAGTTGCCCATCCAGGTTCAGCACGCTGCGGCGTTTGTTGCCGCTCAGCACCACCGGTTCGATGGCGAACTGGGTACCCAGGCCGTTTTGTGCCGAGAAGAAGGTTTCGCGGATCTTCTGCGCCTGAGCCAGCTGTTGCAGCACGTCTGGGCGGATTAACAGTTGCCCGTCGCTGCCGCTGCTCAGGTTGTTATCCACGAACGGCTTCAGGTTCTGCTGGTAGAAGCTGTCCAGGGTGCCTTTCGGGCCGAAGAAGCGTTCAAACTCGCTCAGCGGCACGTCCTGCTGCGACTTAGGATCGAACGGATAACGGCCAGCCAGGTAGGTGTGATACTGCTTCACCACCGTCTCGTTCCACTCGACCTCCAACGATTGGATGGCTTCCATCATCACTACGCGCCAGGCTTGCTCGGCCAAATCCCCGACCCAACGGTTCAGCGGTTCCGGCAGGTTTTTCGCCAACTGCTGAACTTCGAAGATCGGGTCGCTGCTGTTTTGATCCAGGCGCAGCTGTACCGCCTTCATGGCCGCTTTACCCGGTGCCGGTGAGTTTTGGATCGCCAGCAGGTAACGGTGCAGTTCGGTCAGCTTTTGGTAGACGCTTTGCAGCACGCTGCCTTTGTCACCGTTCTCCACCAGCACGGCGGTTTCCGGCGCGAACTCGCGATTGATGCGGCCCAGCAGTTGATAATCGGATTTTTGCATCAGCTCCTGGCGTTCTTTACCCTGCAACGCGTCAGGCACCGCAGGCAGCCGGGTGTTATCACTCAGCGTCTGCAAGGCACGGCGGAAAGGCTGCTCACCGCTGATCACCTGCTCGATGGCGCTGATCGCCTGCGGCAGATCTTCAAACTCACCGACCGACAGGTTATTCATCGCCGCACGCCAGGTGGCGGTATAGTCACCGATATACTGCTCGGTCACCTGCCGCTGGATCTCTTTGCGATCCGCCTCGCTATACTCGACGTTTTTGCTGAGATCCAGCACCCAGCTGTCCATCACCGTCAGATCCACCAGTTGGTCATTCTGCTTGGTGAAGTAGTTCTGCAAACCGTTGCGCGTCAGGAACTGCGGCACCACCAGCAGGCGATCGTTGTTGGAGATAAAGATGTCATCAAAGCTGGCACCGATCTGATCGCGCAGGTTCAGGGCCGGAGGCAGCGCTTCCTGTGCCTTGATGCGCAGGTTCTGGTACACCCGCTGATAAATCGACAACTTGCTCAACTCGCGCTGTGCCAGCTGGATCGGCTGGCGATAAGGGATAAAGTTCTTGATGGCAACCTGATCGCCACTTTCCCGCGCGGCACGCCAATCGGTGTGCTTGAGCGCATAGTCCAGATGGCCCATCAACTGCTGTTGCACTTCGCGCTGGCCGTTAAACTGCTGGCTCCAGCGGTCGCCCATAAATTGTTCCACCAGCGCCACGTTGCGGCCACTGCCGTCTTCCAGCATGCGCATCACACGCAGGATCTCGAGTTTCTCTTCGCTGCCTGGAGGCGCAGCATTCAACTGCTCCAACAGGCCACTCATCAACGCCGGAACAAAGCGCTGCTGCAACAGCTGCAGATAGGTGCTTTCCACATAAGGGCCGATGTTGTTGCCTTGATACAGGCCCATGTCCGCCAACAGGCTGTTGCGCTCATGGTAGTTGCCATAAGCCAGCGTGGCGTCACGGATCGGGTTTAGCAACGGCAGCTGCAGGTTGCCATAGCGATCGTCCCCCTTCGGCGTCGGGATGGAGAGGAAGGTTTTGGCCTGGGCAAGAACCTCTTGTCCGGCACGGTAGTTGCTCTGATAGTAGTATTGCCAGCAACCCCACAGCGTCAACGCCACCGCGGCGCCCACGCAGGAGAACACCATCAGGCGTTTTCTGGAGTTACGCAGCCACAGACCGTTTTCGCCCGCCAGATTCGGTTCCGCCAGCAACACCTGATTAAACAGCTCTTTGGTGAAGTACGGGGTCGTTTCGGCGACCGGCCAGGTTGGGAAGGCCTGCGGCGACAGGTGATACTGCACGGCGGCAGACTGGGTAAACACGTCATCCATCTGTCCGCGCTGTTGGGCAGAAGTCAGGTAGATACCGCGCAGCAGCGGCTGTTGATGATCGCCGCTGTAGAGGATCCCCTCCAGCAGTTGCACCACATACTCTTGCAGGCCCTGCATCTGGCGGGTAAAGCTGAACAGCTGGCTACGCTGCCCGGCATCAACGCCGTTGAGCATCATGTCTGGCATCGCGCCGTTCAACTGGGCGATCCATTGTTGCCAGAACTGCTGCAACTCTTTGCGCCACACCTCCGGCTCGGCGGCGTTCAGGCTGAATGTCACCCCCAGCACCGCTTCGCGTTGCGCCTTATCCAGCGTCTGGTACATCGCTTCAAACCCGTACAGCAGGTCCAGTTTGGTAAACACCACGTACAGCGGCAGTTGGCTATGCAGCGCCTGGCGCACATCCTGCAAACGCTGATGGAGGCTGGCAACCATGTTTTCGCGCTGAGCCTTGTTCGCCGTCAGCAGTTGATGCAGATCGACGGTGAGGATCAGGCCGTTCAGCGGCTGGCGTTTACGGTGTTCAACCAGCCAGTTCAGCAGGCTTTGCCATAGGCGGCTATTGAGCGCCGCTTTGCCCACTATGGACAGCGTTGGCTGCTCGATCAGTTCACCTGCCGGATCGATCAGTACGGCCTGTTCACCCAGCCAGCAGCGCACGCGCAGCTCACCGGCGTCTTCCACGCTGGTCAGTTCCGGGCTGGCGATTTCGGTCAGCTTGTAGCCTTCTTTGATCAGGGTGCTTTTGCCGCTGTTGCGGGTGCCAATCACCATGTACCAAGGCAGGCGATAGAGATAAGCCGGGGTATTCAGCCGCCGTTGCAGCTGCTGCTTCCAGACGCCCAGATACTGGTCCTGCTGTTCGATATCGGCCAGGATCGGATCGTCGACCTGCGTTTTGGCCTGCAGCTGCAGCTTTTCCAACTGCTGTAAACGCCGCACCATTTTGAAGGTGAGCCAGCACACCGCCAGCAGCACCACCAATGCAGTCACTAACCAGCGGCTCAGCAAAGGTTCGAACGGTTGGTAATCCTTCAGCTTCCATTCCGGCCCGTAAATCCAGACCCAAATCAAGCCGATACAGGCCAACAGCGCCAGCACCACCGGCACCGAGGCTTTGATGCGCGGAACGGCCGGTCTGGCAAAATGAATAAATGAGGGCAATTTCATGCGTTAACGCTCCTGTTCCCTTCCCTGGCCATCACGGCTTGAGCTGCCGCTGCTTGTCTGTAAGCAAGGCGATCAACGCCGGTTCCCATTCGCTTAGCTGCACTTGCTGCCCCACCTGCAACAGGTTGTGGTAGTGCTGCTGTGCCAGCGCCGTCATCCCCGCTTTTTCCAGTAACTGGGCGCTGAGCAATTGCAGGTAAAAACGGTCCCTGGGTTCGGCTTGCTGCGATTGCCGATCGATCATCTGTAACGCGGCTTCCAGTCCTTGCTGTTGATAGCATTGCCAAATTTCATCCTGTTCAATAGTGTGACCTCCCCCTTTGACACCCGTATCCTGCTGTAACCAGCTGGCAGATTCAGGGGAGAGGAATGGCATCATATCGGTAAAGTAAAGGGTGGTTAACGCCGGCATGCGCTCGATAAAGGCGCTCAGTTCGTCGCGTATGGCCTGCGCAACCCCTGCGTATCCCAGCCGAATAGCGATCTGCGCCGAAAGCGCGTGACCATCCAGCCAGTAAGGGGCCAGCGCCAGGCTCTGTTCTACCTGTTGCCACAGGGCCAGATCCGCAGTGGCCACGCGCCCCAGATAATCGGCCATGCGATCGACAGAAACGGCTGCCAGCGGCGTGCGTCCATCGGCCTGCGCTATCGGTGGCGCGGTCAAACTGCCCCAGAGGGCATGGCGACGCAGGCGGAAACCAATGGCAGCCTCGGGGTGCAGTTCACACAGCAAATCCGCCATTTTCAGCAGCGTTTGCCGCCAGGCTTTATCGCTGGAGCTATCAATGCTCAGGCTGGGGCTGATCGTTCTGCTGGCAGTGGTTGATGTCGATGCCGCACCAGACTGAGGGCGTTCTTCCTCCTCAACCACCGGTTCAACGGTGCGAGTAGGCAACCGCGCATAGCTGGTTCGCAGGCTATCCACCTCTTTCGCCAGGGCCGGTTCGTCGCTGTGCCAGACCTGGGCCAGATGTGCCAGCAAACCTTGCACATCCTGGCGTTGGGCATCCGTCGCCCGTTGGCTAAAGCTGCCGCTGGCGCTGTCAAAACGCTTGAGGATCTGCTGGGCAAAGCGGCGCTTATGCAGCGGGTTCAACGGCCAGGCGCTGGTCCAGAAGTTCTGCACGTAGGCGGTCAGCAAGGAGATCGCCAGCATCAGGTCGCCCGGCTCGCCGCCGTGCTGCAAGGTACGCAGCAGGTGCACCACCAAACGGAAGTCTTTGCTTTTTTGCGACAGCAGAGCCATCGCCTGCTGCTGAAGGTCATCAATATTCAGCGAGCTGTGGGTCAGTGAACCCACTTTGACCATCTGGCTGTCGATATGCTCCCATTGCGGATCGTCATCGGCCAACGCCTTGGCGGTCTGCTCGGGCGTCAGCGGCGTCAGCAATAATGCATGCCAGGGATGTTGTGACGTGCTATCCATAGTCCTCACCAGTGGCAGGCGTTACGCAGCGGTTTCAGCGCTGGCGTTAACTGCGAAATATTAAATGTCAGACGGGGTAACCCGCCGTTGGTACCGTCGATCGTCAGCGTCTGCGCCGACATCAACCGCTTGATCTCATCAATACCGGCCAGGCCCCGGCTGGATTCCAGCAGATAGCCGTTTTCACGCAGGAACCACTGCACGTTAAACCGGTCGCTATCCGCCGTTAGCGTCACCGCACCGTCTTTTTGCGGACCGACCAAGGCGATCTGCAAACGGGTAATGTTGTCGATGCAGCTCAGCATCAGCACCGGCCGCGGTGGTGGCACACCAATCGCTGGCGTGGTCAGCACCACCTGCGGGTTGTTGCCCTGCCCTTCGCTTATCAGGAATGCCGTCGAGTGATCGCGGCGGCCTTTTTCCTGCGCCATGGCTCGCTGCCAGGCTGGCCCGGCCTGTACCTGACCAGGATTGTCGCCGCTGGCCGCTGACAACGCGTTGTCGTAGCAGTCCAGACGCACCAGCGGCGAGCTTTCACTGCGGCAGTTCATCAGCAGCGCCAACTGATGCGCATCCCCTTCAGGCTGCGGCAGCGAAAGGCCGCTTAGCCACTCGGTGGCTGAATGGCTGCCGGAAAGCAGTAACGAACCGATCAATAACAACGTATTCATAGCTAACACCTGTATTTCGCCAACTTGTAACCCAGGGTGCGCGGCGTGATCCCCAGGCTGTCGGCGATGCGGTTTTTGTCATTGCCGTACAGACGCTGGCGCTGCGTCAGTACCGCGGCTTCAAACGCCTCCACCGCGCTAGACAGGTCATCTATCTTGCTGTAATCGCGTGATAGCTCTGGCGAGGTGGAAACGTCGGAGGTGCTCAGCGAGACCATCAGCTCATCCAACTGTTTTTCACGCACCTTGAACATCGATCGCAGCTGGACCAGTTGCGATCGCAGATGCTCTACCTCTTGCAGCTTGTTGAGGCGGTGCTGAAAAATCTGGCAATAGATAGAGAACATGCCCCGGCTGTCCACAAATCGATCGATATCCTCGGCAAACACCGCAATCACCCCGCAGGCCCGCCCCTGAAAATCAAACAGCGGTACGCCATACATGCTGCAACCGTTGGGCAACGCCTCAACAAAGCCACGAAAGCCGTCATCTTCGATGCGCACCCCGCGATTGAGCGCGTACCAGACTTCGGGCGCGCCATTACGCAGCACCCGCACCAAGGGGTGGTTGGTGTCTTCGATATCGGCTTCCAGCTTCACCGTAGCGCGCCGGTTGGCATCAGAGAGGCGGAGGCATTCCAACTGCCCCTCGCTGGCGTTGAACATCGCCACCATCAAGCCGTCGAACCCGTGACGGTGGTGATCCAGCGTCAAAAAGCCATGGACCAAATGCTCGACCGAATCGTTTTCCAGCAGCGCCAGTAAGCATTTCAGCCGTTGCCTCATAGCGCCTCCTCGACCTGTGCGGTAAACGCATTTCCCTCCGTGGCAATGCGGATATGGCTGATTGCCGTACCTGCCGCCATTTTTTGCAATAGCAGTAGGGAAACCGGCGGCAGCAACGCCCCGTCGATAATCGATTCCAGCATGCGCGCCCCGTTCTCGGCACGGGTGGCACGCAACAGGATCTCTTCGATCACCTCAGGCTCAATCACCACTTCGGCGTTAAAACGCTGGCGCAACAGGTTATCCAGGCGTTTGAGCTTGCCGTGGATGATGGTTTGCAGCGTGTCCTTGCCCAGCGGCAGGTAAGGCACCACTTCCATACGCGCCAACAGGGCCGGTTTGAAGAAGGCCGCCAGCTCGGGATAAAGCAGTTCACCCAGCAGTTCCGGCTGTTCGGCGTGATCGACAATGGTCTGATAGCCCAGGTTGGAGGTCAGGAAGAACACCACGTTTTTACAGTCGATGATGCGGCCTTCGCCGTCGGCCAGTTCACCCTTGTCGAACGCCTGGTAGAACAGGTTGAGCACGTCGGGGTGGGCTTTTTCGACTTCGTCGAGCAGCACCACCGAATAGGGTTTCTGGCGGATGGCTTCAGTCAGCACGCCACCTTCGCCATAGCCCACATAGCCCGGTGGTGAGCCGATCAGGCGCGAAACGGTGTGTTTCTCCTGGAACTCGGACATGTTGATGGTGGTGAGATAGTGGCGCCCGCCGTACAACAGCTCGGAGATCTGCAATACGGTCTCGGTTTTACCCACGCCGCTTGGCCCCACCAGCAGGAAAGCACCCATTGGGCGACCCGGACGGCGCAAATCGGCCCTGGCGGTCAGCAGATGCTGATGCAGGCAGTGGATCGCGGTTTCCTGGCCTTTGATCTGTTCGCCAAGATACGTTGGCAGCTCGGTGACCACCGACAGTTCACTCTGCGACAGGCGGTTTAACGGCACGCCGGTCCACTCGGCGATCACTGCCGCGATCTGATGTTTATCCACGTGTGGAGAAACCAGGGTCTGATGCTGTTGCAGTTGTTCCAGCTCGGCACCCAGCGCAGCCAGATTAATAACCTGTTCTTCCGTCGCGTTTTCTTCCTGCGTCAGCAGATCTGCCCGCAGGGCGATGATCTGCTGCACCAACTGCTGCTGGGTTTGCCAACTGGCATTCAGGTCCGCCAGTTGCTGTTCGATCTCAGCGCGCTGTTGCTGCAACACCGATAAACGCTCATCCGGCTGGCTCAGGTTGAGGCGCTGTTCACGCTCCAACATCTGGATTTCCATCGCCTGCTGGTGCAGCTGCGTTTTCAGTGCCGATACCTGACGCGGTGCCGAAGTCAGGTTGATCGCCACCCGCGCGGCGGCGGTATCAAGCACGTCGATAGCCTTGTCCGGCAGTTGGCGGCCAGAGAGATAGCGATCGCTGAGCACCGCCGACGCCTGTAGCGCCTCGTCGTCGATCAGTACGCCATGCGCCTTCTCATAGATGGTGCGCAGGCCGCGCATGATCACCGTGGCCTCTTCGGCACTCGGCTCAGAAACCTTCACCAGTTGGAAACGGCGCGACAGCGCGGCGTCTTTCTCAAAATACTTTTTGTATTCGCTCCAGGTGGTGGCGGCGATGGTTTTCAGCTCACCGCGTGCCAACGCTGGTTTCAACAGGTTGGAGATATCCAGGCCACCCTGCTGATTACCCGCGCCGATCAGCGTATGGGCTTCATCAATAAACAGGATGATCGGCGTGGCCGACTGGGCAACTTCCGCCATGATACCTTTGAAGCGCTTTTCGAACTCGCCTTTTACCGCCGCACCGGCCTGCAACGCGCCGAGATCCAGCGTCATCAGTTCGCTGTTGCACAGCTTTTCCGGCACCTGGCCGTCCACGATACGCAGCGCCAGGCCTTCGATCAGAGCGCTTTTACCCACGCCTGCCTCACCCACTACGATCGGGTTATTCTTGCGGCGGCGACACAGGATATCGATCATCAGGTCGATTTCTTCATCGCGGCAAAGCACCGGATCTAGCGTGCCTTTACGGGCCTGCTCGGTCATGTTGCTGGCATAGCGCGCCAGCAAACTTTCGCCATTGGCGACAGCTGCGGTTTTATCGCCCGCTTTCGCTACCCGAGGGGCTTCTGCGGAATCGGCGGTCCAGTCAGCAAAGTTCTGGCGCAACAGTTCGCGATTCACCGGGGATAACAACCGGCTGGCCGCCGGTGTGAGATAACGCATAGGGCTCAGCAGTAAGGTCAGTAACATCACCCCGCCGCGCAGCTGGCTGTGATCCATTTCAGCCGACGCCAATAGCCAACTGTCCTGCAACCACTCCACCAGCAATGGGGAGAAGCTGGGATAAGCCTGAGTGACCGACTGATAGCCGGAAATACGTTGATCGAGTGACTCACGCAATGCGTCAGTGTCCACGCCAGCATGATTAAGGATCACCCTGACGTCGCTTAAGGGGCTGGCGACCATCTGCATTAATACCTGCGAGACCGTCACTTCCGCTTCCTGCAGGCTGACGCAGTGCGCCGCCGCGGCCTCCAGGGCATGGCGGGCGATGGGATTAAGGCGGTTTACCAGCGTGGGCAAGTCAATTTGAATCATCTGTGCTTCCTAGCTCAATAAATTGTTTAGCTGCTGCAAAATATCCTGAGTCTGTCCATGTAACTGGATGGCATAGAACAGGTAAATCACCGTCAACAGGCCTAAGCCACCCCATAGCAGGTGCTTGATGGTCAACCGTTTACTCAGGTAATAACGCCCGCCGGTGCGGCTTTGTTTCTGGTGCAAGACGGTCGCAGGCGCTTCACCGCGCAGCTGTTGCAGTTGGTGATGCAGCCGACGGAACAGCCGTTCAAAGTCATCGCTGTTTTGCAATGTCACCTTGTAGCGGCCGCGATAACCCAGGCAGAAACACAGGTAGATGAACTCCAGCAGATCCTGATAACGTTTGGGTTCGCCCATCAGGCGTTCCAGCAGGACGTACACCTTCTCACCGCCCCAGGTTTCGTTATGGAAATGCACCAGCAAGGACTGCTGCAACCAGCCATTTTGCGTATTCCAACCGTGCCCCAACGCCGTCTCATCGATAAAGGTACAAAGCACGTAGCGGAACGAAACGATCGCCCCTGGCTCGTAGCCTTTGGTTTGCAGGAACTGCTCAATGGCGCGGATATCCGTTACCACCTGCTGATAAAGCTGGTCTGGCAGCGGCTGGTTTTCCATATCTTTCAAGCGCAGCACCATGCCGAGTAACGGCGTGGCGGCGTCCACCATCGCATTCAGGCTCTCGCCGCGCAGCGGGAGCTGATATTGCCGATACGAAGTGACGGTTTCCGTTTCGGGCAGCGCGGGGTTATCCGTGACGGCATGCATTTTCATTAGCTGCTCCTAATCGCCCAGAACTGCATATCCAGTTCAGGGAAGTCACCCGAAACGTGGAAGGCAATCGCATTGCTTTGCAGGACCTCTTTCCAGGTCGGGCTTTGCCGATCCAACATGAAGTAGGTATAGCCGGAATGGTAAGGCAGTTGACGCGGGGCGGCAGAGAGCGCCACCAGCGGTACACCAGGCAGTTGCAGGCTAACCAGCTCACGGATTTTCTCCAGCGAGGTGATCTTGGTTTGCTGCACGAATTGCCGCCGCAGCTGTTCCTGCGGGATCTGCGCCCGAACGGCCAGCACAAAGTCAGCGCTGCGCAACAGATCGCTATCGTTGATCGTCCCCACACGAATGCCGTTAGGCTGTGGATGCAGCTGTACCGAGATAGCACGCGGTGTCAGCACCGTGCTGAGCGTTTGGCGCATCGCCAGGAACAGCGGCTGGAAGCAATCGGTCAGGTTGTCATGGTTATAAACGATGAAGCTGCCTGCCAGACGTGATTCGTCGGTAAAGGTGCGCAACTCGCCACAGGTTTGCACCAGGTGGCTATAAAAATCCTGTGGGTGCAGCACCGCCTGATGAGACAGATGGGTGAACAAAGGCTGCATGCGGTTAAACACCTGCAGCATCATGAATTCGGCCACGTCGGCAATCCCCTGCTGGCCCGGCGAACCGATACGTTTGGCCAACAGCCGGGCGCGCTCCACCAAGGTACCCTCCACTTCATCCATAAAGTCTTTCAACTGTACGGAGGCGTGCAGGGTGGTGCAGGTAGGAATAAATTCTTCATCCAGGATCAGCGAGCCGTCCGGGTGCTTCTCTTTAATGCGGCAGACCGGCAGCACGGAATAGGCGCTGAGATCTTCGGAGCCCTGCATCAAACGCGGTGCCAACTGGGCCAGCAGCAGCTGGCTGACATCGCCGCCGTCGGTATGCAAATCGCGCACGTCATCGGTATGTTCGGCGTAGCGGATCGCCCCAGGCAGTGGGCTGTGCGGGCTGGCAACCTCATTGATGGTGTCGTTGAGCATCGGCAACGCCAGATAGATATCGCGGCTGGCGGCGTCGTTGCAGTTCAGTACGTCCAGCGGCTTGGGCGCGCAATCCTGATAAGGAATATCAAACACCGTGCCATCGGCCATGCTGCCGCTGGCGTTGGTCAAGCCGATACGCCCCAGCTTGAGCAGTTCCTGATTGATCTGCAGCGAGTGGAAGCCATAGGCGTAATTGGTCAGCGCGGTGATGCGGCGCTGCAGCTGATAATCGTTATGTCTCTGTTGCTGTTGAAAGTGTTGTGGCTTAATGAACAGGCCTTCGCGCCAGATCACCCGATTCTTGGTCGGCATGGTTATTCTTCCTCTTTCCTTAAGTCGATTTCATCCGCTTTAACGTGGATCAGCACGCCGTAGTTATGACCAACATCTTTGATCTTGATGATTTTTTTCCATTCAGCGCGATCAACGTCGGCATAGTAGGCAATCACCCCCAGATAGTGGGTCTTCTCTTCCAGCTCAATAGCGGGTAACGGTTTATATTGGCTCGGCAGCAGGGTGTATTCCTGATGGTCGATGTAGTTCTTACTGAGCGTTTTCTTCAGTATTTCCGTGTCGAGCTGGTCGTAGTCGGCGGCCAGCAGTTTGGAATCATCGCTCAGGTACACCACCGCAATCTCGGTCGGCGCGGCCTCGCCTTTCTCATTGGGGTTGATATTCGCGTCCGCCAGCAGCGTCAACCGCAGCGTAGAAGGCTGCTCGGTAGCGCGCTCCGGCTTCTTGTTTTTCCATATCGTGCAGCCTGACAGCATCAGCACCAGGCATAGCGCAGTCGTCAGAAAGTATCCTCTGCCACCTTTCATCGTTCGCTGTCCTTCATCCCCTGGCGCAGCGCCTGGTCGTAAGCCTGTTCATACACTTCGCCAAACAGCTTTTCGAAGCCCTGCTGGCGGCTGGAGGCCAATTCCTGGTAGTAGTTTTTGTACATTTCCCAGGCCCAGGCGGAGTCTTGTTCCTGGCGCTCGTTGCTGCGCATGTAATGGCTAAAGCGCGTCAGCAGTCGCTCTGGGGAGAAGGCTTCCAGCATGGTGCTCAACGCCTGGGCAATCGCCTGTTGGTTGGCCTGATGGTGCAGGCGCAGGTTATGCAGGCTCTCGGCCACCGCCGCCGGGGCGGAAAGGTGGACCGGGCTTTTTTGATCGGCAAACAGCAGGCTGAGCGTGGTGTCGTAGTCCATATTCAGACGCAGCGGGTTATCTTCGATTGGGCGCAGATGTTTGTCCCGCAGGCCGTGTTGGCTGCGCTGCAAAGCCAATAACCCTTCAATGGCAGCCCTGAGCGTTTTACCGGCTTCTTCGAGGAAGTCATTGGCCTCCTGGCTGTTGCGGATTGGCAGTTGCGCGCCAAAACCCCGCATCAGCGGCGTGATCGCCACGTGCTGCTGTTCCATCTTGCTGTCTGACGGTGCCTGCTGGCCGGAAAGAAAACTGCTGATTTGCGGCAGATCGATAAACTCCTGATCCATGGCACTGTCCTTGGTGATATCAGAAAGTGGAGAAGAGAACAGCGGATCGCGGTAGCGATCCTGTTGTAATGATTGATCGGCACCGGTGAGGGTGCTCAGAGGTTCGTGCATCGTCAGGCTTTCGGTTTCCAATACCCGCAGCGGGTCGTGGCTGAAACCGTTAGCGACCGTGGCGGCCAGGCGGTTGTCCTGCTCATGATGGGAAGGCTGCGCATTGCCTCCTTCCATCATCGCTTCCAGCGGGTTGCTGTAGCTGGAGACCAGCGATTCCGGCGAAACCATCAGCGGATCGATCATATCGGCGTTCGAGCGGCTGATATGGCTCTTGATGGCCAGGTTGCCTACGCTGATCTCGTCACCTTGCTGGATGCGCACCAAACCGGAGTTGGCCGTCAGCATCGACTGGTTAATACTCACCGCACCGTTGAGCACCCGCAGGCAAAAGGACCCATCCCGCCATTCAATGGCAAACTGTGAAGGGCTGATATTGCCGCCCTGATCTTGAATAGACCAATGATGGCTGCCGTCACTGCCCACCACCCCACCCTGTGCATTAAACAGGCTGCTGGCCGGTTTGCCACTTTCCAATCTGTCGCTATTGACGACTCGCAATGATAGCGTCGGTTGCTGTTTATCCATGATCTCTCTTCCTGAATCTTGATTGTCATTCCATAACGCTAATGGTTACGTGGGGCTGTTGCTCGGGTTCCCCGAGGAAGCTGGTCCAGCCCAGCAGGTTGTTTTGTTCTGTCCCCAGGATCATGCCGCCCACCTGCTGCTCTGCCAGACCCAGGCGTAAATCCCACGAAAACTGGTCGCGCATAATGAAAGCCACAAACATCTCTAACGGCTCGTAATTCTCCCCGTTAGGTAAAAATGACAAGAACTGTTCACGCGTCAGTTGGTTAAGGCACAACTGATATTTGCCGCTGCGATCCGCCACCTGCGATCCCAGCGAGAAATTGACGCCCAGCACCGATTTCCCCTGGTATTTCTGGCCGCTGACCTTCACCCTGCCGCCCAGGCGGTTCTGCTGCTCCGGGGCGATTTTGACCTTGCGCAGCTGCCAACTTTGCAGCGTCACATCCGCCAGGTTGAAACAGTGTGCCACCAGGCTGCAAATCACTTCCGGTGCCCGCCCAGGGCTGGCCAGCAAGCCGGCATAGGCCAGCATTTTGCCGTGGTGGATACGCAGTTTTTTGCGGATCGCCTCGTTACTTAATCCCACTAGCGCAAACATGCGCTGCGAGACATCATCGTTACCGCCCTCGTCAAAGCAGATGTAGTAGCGGTATTTGCGCCAAATCTGATGCAGCAGCGTTAACAGCCGGTGGTTGAACACGTTGAGAAAATCCGTCAGGCGGTTTTCGTTCTGGGCATCTTCCCAGGCCAACGAGTCCAGGTAATAACCGGGCAACGGCGACTGGCTGCCATGCAACCCAAGGAAAGAAACTTCCAGCTCAAACTGGCCGCGAGCGGAAGTCTCCAACGCGATCACGTCACGGGTTGGAAAAGCCAGGCTGGCGGTCGATTTAAAGCGGATTGCCTCATCGGCTGGCCTGGATGAACCCGGGGATTTTTGCCACGCTACCGCCATTTGGTTGAGCAGCTCGACCAATTGGTAAAAGTTATAGCGTGACACATCCAGCACTGGCTCAGGCGGTACGCCTTCACCCGCGCTTACATCAATGCATGTTGACCCGTCTGTACCGGCCATTGGTAACATTCCTGATTATCAAGATTGATGACTTTCAAAAGGTGGAACGAGTTGACGCTGGCATACAGGGAGAAGAAGCGTGCCAACACCGTACCAAACAGGTAGAGCTCACCTTCAGAACCAAAAGCGCTTTGCTCCAGCCAGAGGGTGGTTTGCAGACCTCTGACCGGTAAACCCCGGAACAACCTGTCGATCGGCTGGGTTTCGATACGCGAAATCGCGTCCAGTTTTTTTTGCGACGACCGAGCGGATTGCCGGTTGTGTACGCTGGGGAAATCATAGGTTTGCAGGATCTGTTTTAACGAATCCTTGTCCAATAATGACATGTAGTTCAATGACATATTGGACAATAAAGACCATTGCAGGCTGCCATCCAACACCGGATACAGCGGTACCGAAGGCCGGGTAATATTACGGAAGGTGGCAAAGGACGGGCCTGCTTGCGTCCGTTGGCAGATATCCCCCACGCGGAGCGCCAGCGGTAATTCGCGGTTGGTACAGGTCATGCTGACCGACACGTTTTCTTGCGACAGCGCTACCTCCGTCTCATCACTGCGCACAAAGGAGATGTAATGCTCAAAGCCCTTACGGAACAGCGAGTTTTTCACCCGCAGGCGGTAATAGAGCATGTTGCGTTCCTGCGCAGGTTCCACCTGATGATGGAAACTTTCAAACGCCGGGTAGCTTCTAGCCTGCCCCCGCCCGCTGCCCTTGGGATCTTTGCTTAACCAGCTCTCCACGCGATCGACCGAGAAGATCTCGTAGCGTTCAGGATGATGGTAACTGGCGCACAGTGGATATTCGGTTTGTGTGCCATCCAGGGCTATCGCCTCGCTATCGCGTTTGAACAGGTTCACCGCAGGGGTGCAGTTCAGGCGCAGGGTGGTTGGCCGTATCTTCACCTCAGGAGGCAATGGCTGGGAGAAATGCAGATTGAGGGTGAACTCGCTGGCTTTCAGATGCGCGGGGAAATCCACCACGCCAGCCACGTCAAAGAACAGGAAGCCTTCCGGGAAACAGAAATACTCCTGCAGGATACGGTAGCCGACATAGGCGTTTTTCGGGTAAGGCAATAGCGCATCTTCGCGCTCAAAGCCCACCGGGTTGAAATCAAAGTCCGGCATCGGAATAGTAATGCCGTTGACCACCAGGTCGGCCCGTTCGAAATAGTGACTGATCCAGAAATAGAGCTGGGTACTGGTGTAACCGTCCTCACCCAGATAGAAACGCAGTTTATCGAGCCGCATTTCCTGCACGTTCAACTCCGCCTTGGCGCCGAAGTGAATGCTCAATATCCCCTGTTCGTTGCTGTTGTTGACGGCGATATCCTGGATACCCATCGGGAACAGCCAGACATCCCGGCACAGCGTGAAGCTGCACTGGGGGCCGTGTGTTTCGCTGTCGTTTTGCAACGCGCCACGTTCCGCCCTTTGCGCAATCGGGACGCTCTCGATCTGGCTACCGCGCTCGATCAACGTCGCTTCAGTGAGTGCACTGCTGTTCGGCGTGTATTCGACGATGGTCATGCTGGGCACTGGCCGCAAATAGTTCGGCCACAGCATATTCAGCAGGCCGTGTGTCAACTCCGGAAACTGGTCATCGATCTTTTCGCGCAGGTTGCCGGTCAGAAAGGCGAAGCCTTCCAACAGGCGCTCAACGTCCGGATCGGAACCCTGTTCGGATAAAAAGGCAGCAAGATGCGGCCGTTCGATTGCGGCATCCCGCCCTAATTGCCGGAGGTAATCCAGCTCATCCCTGAAGTACTTTTCGAACGACATTATGCTTCCTGGTTTAGGCAGTAACGGCGGTTGCTGTCCAATTGGATATTGAACTCAACCACATCGCCGATATTGTCGAAATCAACTTGAGCACTGATATGGAAACTCAATAACAGTGGGTCCCCCTGATCCACCAGGGATTGAACGGCAACCTCGGAAATTCTTGGCTCGTAGCGTTCAATACACTCCTTGATGGCCTGCTCAATACTCTTACGGAAATCAGACGTGGTTGCCGTGGCATCATTGAGATCAATAACCCCCAGGCCTGCAGCACTTTGGCAGGCTCCGGGGCGCGAATTGAGGACTTCGTTCAAATGCTGCTTGATTGAGATTAATAGCTCTTGAACACGGCTATGTGAGGAAGGGCCTAAGCCCTTCCCCTGGATACGCTCAAACAAGCTGGCAGAACTTCCTCGCTCCCAATTAAGAAGCGCAGCCATGGCCTGTTATTCCTTATCCAAACGACCAACCAGCGAGAGCTCGAAACTGGCTCCCATGTATTTGAAGTGTGGACGCACCTGCATCGCCACCTGGTACCAGCCCGGATCCCCTTCGACATCCAGAACCTGGATCTGAGCAGAACGCAGAGGGCGGCGGCTGCGGACATCGGTCGGTGGGTTTTCCTGATCGGCAATGTATTGCTTGAGCCAGATGTTCAGCTCACGCTCCAGATCCTGACGCTCTTTCCACGAACCAATCTGCTCACGCTGCAGCACTTTGATGTAGTGAGCCAGACGGTTGATGATGAACATGTACGGCAGTTGGGTACCCAACTTGTAGTTGGTTTCCGCCATCCGGCCTTCATGGGTATTCGGGAAGACCTTCGGCTTTTGGACCGAGTTGGCCGAGAAGAACGCCGCGTTGTCGGTGCCTTTGCGCATGGTCAGGGTAATAAAGCCCTCTTCCGCCAGCTCAAATTCACGACGATCGGTGATCAGTACTTCGGTCGGGATCTTCGCCTGTACCTGGCCCATCGCCTCATAGAGGTGAACCGGCAGGTTGTGCACTGCACCACCGCTTTGTGGCCCGATGATGTTCGGACACCAGCGATACTTGGCGAAGCTGTCTGTCAGGCAGGCGGCCAGCAGGAATGCGGTGTTGCCCCACAGGAAGTGTTCGTGATCCTTGCTGACGTCTTCGTAGTAGTTGAAATTCTTGATCGGGTTTTCAACGGTGGAATACGGCAAACGCAGCAGGAAACGTGGCGTGGTCAGGCCCAGATAGCGGGAGTCTTCCGACTCGCGCAGCGCACGCCATTTGGTGTGTGCTGGCCCTTCGAACACCGACTTCATGTCTTTGATGGCTGGCAGCTCGGTAAAGCTGTTGATACCAAAGAAGTCCGGCGCAACGCTGGAAAGGAACGGCGCATGTGCCATGGCCCCAACGGCGCTGACGTATTGCAGCAGCTTCATATCCGGGGTGCTGTTGCTGAACGCATAGTTACCGATGATGGCTGCGGTAGGTTCGCCGCCAAACTGGCCGTAACCGGATGAGTACACGTGCTTGTAGAAACCAGACTGGATAATTTCCGGCGAGAACTCAAAATCTTCCAGCAGCTCTTCTTTCGTCGCGTGCATGATGTTGATTTTGATGTTTTCACGGAAATCGGTGCGATCCACCAGCAGCTTCAGTGAACGCCAGGAGGATTCGATTTCGCGGAATTCTTTGGCATGCAGAATTTCGTCCATCTGAGCACTGAGCTTTTTATCCAGCTCGATGATCATTCTGTCGACCAACAGCTTGTTGATCGGCTCTTCGTTGGTGCCGGTGTCCAAAATGCTGCTGATAAATGCAGCAACGCCCTGTTTGGCGACGTCATAGCCATCATTACCCGGCATCATGCGGGTCTGAGACATGATCTCGTCTAGCAGGAAAGTGGTACTGGTAGGCTCGGCAGCTAAAACCGCATTTTCTTCATGTAAAGACATACGTTAAATTCCCTCTTTCCGTCTCAATTATTTCTGATTAAGAATGTCCAATTCCTTTAGCAACTGCTCACGCATTTCTTCATTGCCTAGGAGATCTTGCAGACGAGAACGGAAGGCAGGAATGTTACCCAGAGGCCCTTTCAGGGCGACCAGCGCTTCCCGCAGTTCCAGAATTTTTTTCAGTTCGGGGACATTTTTCGCCACGTTGTCCGGTGAGAAATCGTCGAGGGAATTGATCGCCAATGTGACCGGCATCTCTTCTTTCCCCTCACCTTCCAGGTGATTGGGTACAGTGAACGAAAGGTTGATATTGGCTTCGTTCATCACCGCGTTGAAGTTGTTCTTGCTGACGGAAACGACCTGACGTTCTTCAATCGGGGTGTCTTCACGAACCCCCTTGAGATCGCCAACCACCATCAAGTTCAGTGGCAGTTCAATTTCAGAGGTTTGATCACCCGTGTTAGGAACGTACTTGATGTTGATCCTTTCCTTGGGGGCAACACTGCTTTGATTATTCTTACTCATCACTCGTCCTTTTAGTCACAATAAGGGAATACCAGCTAATGTTTGTTGAATGAGCACCGGAAAATGACATTCAGATATCATCCATGCTAATAGAGTTAGCACCATCCATTCAGATAGCAAATCTATCACCGTAAAACTAAATATCTTCGTTTATGTCGCACTGAGGTCCAGGAGTAATCCTATTTCGCACGTAAATATGGGAATTTTCCCATATCCCGCAAAAACCTGCGAATTATCCTAAATAATATCAAAAAGCCCGAAAAATCAGTTTACGGCTTCCGACGAAGCTGGACATCTCCTGCATTAGCATAGCTTCACTGAATGTATCGTCCTCGATCTGACCGGTAAAAGTCCATAAATTTTTCTTTACTAAGCTTCCTAATAATTTATCACCTGGCAAGAGCCACTTCCGGCTTATGATCATAAAAAATAATTTCACAAAAATTTATAAAATCATTTAAAACAATGAGTTAAAAAATAAAGTAATTATTTTATATATAATAGCGACGCAAATCATAATCATCATCAATATTTAATCCAGCATAAAACACCAATAATGCAAATATTATAATTTTTTATCCCATTAACGATACCAATAAACATTGCAAATTTGTGAGTGGCTTGGCACTAGGGAAAGTCCCGATTATAGTGATGGCCGAAGTGAGAAGTGGGGCAAGTGACATTCGAGGTCGATTAATATCGGCTAGTCGGTGTGACTAGCATTGAGTTAATACCAAGCTAACTGACAAGGATCTTTAAGATGCCAACTCCAGCTTATATCTCTATCACAGGGAAAACCCAAGGTAATATTACCGCCAGCGCATTTACCGCTGAATCTGTCGGTAACATCTTTGTTCAAGGCCACGAAGACCAGATGCTGGTTCAGGAATTTGAACATATCGTTACCGTACCAACCGATCCGCAGTCTGGCCAGCCATCAGGGCAGCGTGCACATAAGCCATTCCGCTTCACTGTGGCTTATAACAAAGCTGTTCCATTGCTGTATAACGCATTGGCCTCAGGCGAAATGCTGCCAACGGTTGAATTGAAATGGTACCGCACATCGATCGAAGGTAAACAAGAGCACTTCTTTACCACCAAACTGGAAGATGCCACCATCATCGATATCGACTGCAAAATGCCACACTGCCAGGACCCAACCAAGGCTGAGTTCACTCAGTTGGTTCGCGTTTCACTGGCATACCGTAAAATCACTTGGGAACACACCACCGCCGGGACTTCGGGTTCTGACGACTGGCGTGCCCCAATCGAAGCCTAAGGCCAGCCTTAGCTTCCCCCAAGCAGCCAATCGAGAGATTGGCTGCTCTTTTACATCCGCTTGCTCGCACATATGGCTATCGGGAAGATCATCTCGCGCAGTTCATAGCCGCCATTGCCGATGGGGGTAATCGAGAGATACAACTCTTGTTTATTCTCAAAGATCAGCTCATTGAACAACGCATCCGGTGCACTATTGGAGGTGGAGTAATTTTCATCACCGATTTTCTTAAGATGATAGTAGCTGCCGTAGGGTTTATTACTGTAGTTAAAGTAAATCTTGCGGTTGACATTATAATTCACCCCTTCCTTGTTGAGCACTCCCCTCACATAAAGCATGCCTATATTGTCGCTTACCAGCATGAGAGAGACATCACCTTCAATCTTGCTGTGGCTGGCTACATTTTCGAAATAGACCTCTGTATCACACTTGAAGTATTGTCCTTTGCTCTCCGTAGACATCAGGTACACCAATGTTGATGTACATAACAACAGAATGATGATAAACATCCACGCCAACTTTTTCCTGTTCATCTTCTTCAAACCACTTTTATGCTGTAACAATGATCATAATTGCCGCCATTCTCATTGCGGCACAAAGACAGCATTCTGAATTGGTGGGTGCTCTGTTCTTCGCCACTGAGATAGAAAAACACGTCATAGCGATCGTACTCACAATCAACGTCATTCTTTCTTATCATCTCCATGACGAGAGCGATGGACGCCTGCCGTTTTTTTTCAGGGATCTCTCTCAGCGTTTTCAATGCGCAGCCTTTATACTTATAGAAGGTTTTAGTCTGAGTATTTGCAAACATCGAGTGAATTTTGTCACCATACAGCGACGTAAACAGCGCTAACAAAACCAGGATAAAAAGAGCAAGACTTATATAAATTGACCTGAACCAGGGTTTTTCCTTCACCGTTGATCCCTGAACCGTCTTCACAGGTTGCCCTTCTCCCTCAACCAGCACAATCATATGGTTGCGGTTCAAGGCAAAGCCTTTTTTGGGCACGGTTTTAATCAGATCGTGCAGATCAGCCAACTCTTCCAAATGCTTCCTCAATATACTAATATGATTATTGAGGTTATTATTTGACGCCGTTAGTCCATGCTCTGACCAGACGACATTTAGCAAATGCTCTCGAGCCACACCGGCAGGATTTTTCAAAAGCTCACAGAAAAGCCGGGATGAAATAGCACTTAACGTTAACGTTTTATTATTCTGCTTATTGGAGAGTAAATGCTCTTCGGTATCAAAGAGCAAACTGCCGTTGATAATATAGTTCACTTAATCACCTGCTACTTTGCATAACATGATTAAATAGGTGCACCTAATGGTGCTATAAAAGGATATCATTCAATTTACTCAGCAAAGCTAACGCTCTGCCATGGCAATATCATTCACCAGTCAGCTTTTTTTATCAAGTATTATGCAGCCGTAAGATTATTTACGCTTAAATAAAAAACAGCAAAAAAACATAAAATAGCTACTTAATAATAACTAAATATAATTTCGCAACTTATTATATTGTTAAAGCCCAATGATATATAAAAAAAACCCTAATAAAACATATTATTCAGCATTTAAAGCTATTTAATTTCACTTAACCAGCCCAAGATGCTTCTTCGACCTCTTGGGCTTCAACCTCGCCAAACCGCCGTACTATCAGTCAAAAATATGGTTGCCCATACAAAAACGGATCAGCTCCTGATTACTCTCAACGTTCAACTTACGCATAGCAGAATTCTTCTGCAGGCTAACCGTCTTGGCACTCCGATTAAGCCGTTCTGCAATATGCGCAATGGAATCACCTTTGACAAAGTAACGTAAAACTTCAAACTCGCGAGGTGACAAACTATTGATGCGCTGCTGTATAAATACCTCACGCTCATCGCTAAGGCCATCGCTCTGGAAGGAAGCGGGATAATATCTGGCGTTCGCCCTTACGGCTCGCAACGCTGAGTGAACCTCTGATAGCGGATCCTGTTTAAAGACCACCCCCGCTACACCGGTGTCGTAAAGCGCGGAGACGATCATCGGATTGGAAATCATGGTCAACACTAACATTTTAACTTGAGGGAAATTTCTGACCAGAAAATCGACGTAGCGTAAACCGTCTTTATGTGTCTCGTCGTGGGGCATATTGTAATCGGTGATAATCACATCGGGTGGGGTGGTTTTGAGATAGCGAACCAACTCCTCGGTCGAGGTGAAGGTGGCCACAACTTCGATATGGGGGAGTTGATCCAGATAGTCTTTCAGACCTGCCAACACCACCTGGTGGTCGTCCACCAAGACTACGCGTAATGTTTTCATCGGACACCTACGTTTGATCAGATTGATGCGATGTTGTTCAAAACCCGACGTATGTCAGTGACGATTGCGGACATTCTGGCTTGCCCTTGCTCATCAAGCCCCTGCGTTTGCATATGCAACTCAAGCTCTGCCATTTGCGCCGCGAGCGCTCGATGGTTGGCCAACGCCAGCGCAGCCCGCATACGGTGCAGGGCCGTGGCAACCCGGTCTGCATCGCTGTCAGCCATCCCTTGCTCTAGCTGACGCATATCTTCCTCCATGGTGCTGAGAAAAATGTCGCGGTGTTTGTTAAGCACGTTGGGCTCTACATGTTTGAAATCCCTATCGTCTTGACTCTCAAGTTGATTATGGTTGCTGTGGGAATATTTGCGCAAGATTTCTACCAGCGTACTTACCTCAATCGGCTTAACCAACCAGTCATTCATACCCGCTTCAACACAGCGGCGTTCCTCATCAAGCATCGCGTTGGCCGTTACCCCGATAATCGGCACCGTCGCCCCTTCCGCACGTAGCTTACGCGCCAGATCGTAACCATTCAGGTAAGGCATGTTGACGTCGGTCAGCACCAGGTCATAGGGAGTGATATCCCACTGCGCCAGCGCTTCTTCACCATCGCCTGCCAGCTGGACCTCACAACCCAACAGTTCGAGTTGTCCCTGTAGCGTGACCTGGTTAAGAGGATGGTCCTCCGCCACCAGTACGCGAAAGTGGAATTGCGGCAGAGCCATTTCTTGTTGTTCACTTGGCCGCTTACCGTTGAGCAGTTGGCCAATGCCGTAGCCTATGCTGCTTAGGCTGTATGCATCAACCACCGCGCCATTGGCAACTTCACCGGATAAATAAACGGCTAAAATCGGCCCATGCCACTCAAGCACCTCACCCGGAGAGCTCCGCTGCACATCCAGCAAAATGGCCTCGTCATTATTCCCCGGTAACAGCCGATCTCTAGCCGGTGCCGCTTGAGCCCCCCAATAGCGCAGCCAAGTACAGATATTATCGGTCAGTTCCGGGTGCGGTGACCGAACCAACACGCTGGCCCCTGCCAATTGCGGTTCATGATCATCAGGCGTTTCGCCAACGGCAAGATCCAACGTCACTGCAAACCTGCTGCCCTGCTGAGGTTTACTTTCCAGCGTGATTTCCGCCCCCATCAAATCGGCAAGGCGTTCACAGATGGAAAGGCCAAGCCCCGCGCCACCCAAACTGCGGTGCCCCCCGTCAATCAAAAAGAAGGGAGTGAACAGTTTCGCCTGATGTGCTTTAGAGATGCCGACCCCGCTGTCACAGACCTCCAGATGCAGTCGGGTTTGCTCGCGGCCAGCATCAACCTGACTGAGCCGAACGATGACGTGGCCAAACTCGGTAAACTTGATCGCATTACTGATGAGATTACTCAGGATCTGCCTGATGCGCACCGCATCCCCTATCGCCACCAGCGGCACCTCGGGATCGACCACAGAGAACAACAGTAAGCCCTTACGGTGAGCCATTGCCGCATAAGTGCCGGTACAGCTTTGTACCAACTCGCGCGGCTGAAATGCCCTCTTTTCCAACCGCAACTGCCCGGCCTCAATCTTGCTGACATCCAGGATATCGCTGATCAGTTGCAGCAGCATTTGTGAGGCGTCGTCAATACGTTCGACATATTGACGCTGCTGGCGGTCCAAACTCGTGGTGGCCAACAGCTCCAAAGTGCCTAATGCGCCATACAGCGGCGTGCGGATCTCATGGCTCATGGTGGCCAGGAAGGTGGATTTTGCCACGCTGGCGTCATCCGCAGCCGCCTTGGCTAACGCCAGTTGGCGTTCTATTTCCGCCCGTGCGCTGACGTCCGCAAAGGCGCACAGAATCACGTCACGCTGCCGGTAACGGGTTGGCGCATAGGCAACGTAAAGTATCCTTCCTGCCATATCCAGTTGTTCGATAACTCCGGCAGCCGGTGCAGAAAGCACCTGATCCAGCAGCCTGGTGGCGGCTGCGGAATCAGGCAACCGCTCACCGACGGTTGCCCCTAACCAGTCCAATGCCAGCCCATTACCAAACACCAAATGACCATCGTCACGGTCGATCAGACACAACGCAACCGGCGCCGTCTGTATCAGGGTGCGGTTAAAGGCATCGCTTTCTAGTATTTCATGTTGGGCCTCCTGGGCTGGCAAGATCACCTGCCGGTTATACCAGCGCAGATAAGCCAAACCGCTGGTAATACCGATCAGCAACACCAATAGCACGCTAACAGGCAACCACAGGTTATCCCGGAAAAAACTCACATAACTTACGGCATAATACCCTGCCCATTCGCCACTTGGGTCAACAATCTTGAACAGCAGGCCACTCGGGGAGTAGTACAAACCAGGCTGATTGACTCTAGGGGGCTGGCCTTCACCCATTAGTAGGCCGTGCGTTTTATGGCTCAACCATACCTGACCATACCGCTGCAGCCAGAATATATGACGCGGTGCCGGGTTGACGGCACGTTCCAGAACTCCCACGCGCGAACGACTTAGCAGAGTTGCTGCGTAGATACAGCTGGCAGGCCCTCTACTCAAGTGGCTCCAGATCCTGGGCGAGAACCCTGAGGGTATCAACCCAATCAACTGGTCTGGCAGAGCAGCGGTGCGAAACCAGATAGCCTCATCCTCTACCGGCTTGTCCCCTGGTTGCCACTGGCAATCCTTGATTGGCGCACTGCTGCTTAACCGTTCACGCACGGCATCGACCACGACCCGATAAGTCTCAAGGTCGATAGGTTCATAGCCAGCACTGACATTAACTGCGGGAACGCTAATGCTGGCATCGTCAGCTTCATTAATAAAGAACACGGTAGCAGCAGGAAAGTAGGATGCCGCCCAAAACGAAGAGTAAAAATCCGCCAGGTAGCTACCTAGCGGCAATAGTGCTTCAGGCTTGATAGGGCAATTTTTTTCGCACAGCAAAGAGAACGGCATCCCCACCGCGGTTTCACGCCCCTCAAACAACCTGTCCCCGAAAGCTGGCAAGGTGGCAATCTCATGAAAGCTACCCAGTCTCGCATCAGGCAGAGCAGACAGTTGCCCGCTCTGATGGCGCAATTCATGCAGGAAGGCCTCCTGTTCGTGGGCATACCCTACCAGCGTCAAGAAGTCTAAGGTGAAGCGGCCACGCTCCTGATCGATAATGCGCTGAGTGCCCCAATACAGGCCAGCGGCCAAAACCATCGCCAATACCGCAAAGGCAAACAGCACCTTGTTTTGTCTACGTGACGTATAGGTGACCCTACTAAACGGCGTTTGCGACATAGGATAGCAACCTGCAAATTCATCATGGGCTTATACTGATTATAAGGTTAGCCAATCAGAATGCCCACCTAGTCGAACCAGACTTGACTCAACACACCCCAAATATTGCGTGGTGATCGCTCGTCACCATCAGGCCGAGCAGCACCAGCAAAATGACAATCGTCATTGAGAGAAACCACAGGATCGCCGGATACTCCATCGTTGTCGTCTTTTTTGCCACTTTGACGGCTACCTCAGGCCGGTCAGAAACCTCCGTCTTGATCACGTTAACAGCATATTTCTTGTTCACCACAAAGCCTTTTTTGGGTAAGGTAGTGATCAGGTCATCCACTTGCGCAATGCTGGCAATGTACTTGCGTAACAGGCTGATATGGTTATTGAGATTATTATTTGACGGTTTCAGACCGTAATTGGACCATACTGCATCCAGCAGATAGTCACGCTCAACCCCCGCCACATTTTCTAGCATCTCAACAAATAAACGGGCAGTGATCGCCCCGATCTCGAGTGATTCATCTGGTGATTCTTGCAAGAATAGTGTTCTTTCGTCACTATCAAATACCAGTCTGGTATCAATGATATACTTCATATGATGTTAACTTTATATTTAAACTGCAGATAAATGATCACCTGAGGAAAATTTCATCTCAGATTTTCTGCTCCGCACATTTGCGGGTAATGCGTCTCGATGAGCCAACGCCTGAACTCGCCTTTGTGCTTGAAGTTAAGCTTGTTCATCGCTTTGATTTTGTGCGCACTGACCGTTTTCTGATGTATGCCAAGCAGTTCACCAATTTCTACATTCGTGTAACCAATTGAATAATAATGTAATACATCCTTTTCCCGCAGGGTCAATGACAGGGGGTTCCTAATCTGCGAAAATCTCTGCGGCGTGAGATAAACCTCGTCAATTTGCTGCAAGAGCGTACTGACAGAATGATTACGCAGCAGAATTTTCATAGCCTTTTCAGGGCGATTTAAAATCAACTCAACGTCGGGCTGAATAATGAATATCACCTCAGTACTGACCATTTTTCTGGCGTAGAAATATTGCGACAGATTATTGACGCCAATAAAGGCCAAATAGTAATGTGCATTGGCATCAAGTGTTTCATTCACGTCAACCAAGATGCCTTTTTCATTAAAGTAGTGACTCAAAATATGCGTCAGGCCCTGCGTAAAGAACTTGTCATCGTTGGATATAAGTACTTTTATCTTCATTGTGATATATGGTTAATTTAGCTTATGCCCAATACCATTCAATGGTGCCAAGCAGTCGTATCAGGTGCGATAAGAGAACATTATCCAAATTTATCAATCGAGCGATATAAGGAATGCCTTAAAGCACGCACATTGATGTTTAGATGGACAACAAGTAGAAGGGGCAAGATAAGTCTTGACTATCTGACACGCCATTCCTTTGCAAAACTATTACAGCCTATTAACTCTGGTATTCACACCAGGGCACCCATTATGTATGGTTAGGCCAACTTGAGTTCCATCCTTCAAGAATCTTCTGAGTGAGAATTCTTTCCGGCTAATATTAATTAATGTCGCCCAACTGTCAATGATCGTAAAAAAAGCCGCAATAACTCAATTCAACTGATTGATTTCAATCAATATTACATCAATAAATAGCTCTACTGCGCAGTTGTAACTCACTTTTTTGGTACTTTATCGCAAAACCTTAACAAAAGTAGATATAAAAACCAGTCAATAAAAAAAATAGATTTAAAATCTAGCATAAAACCATTAAATAGCTAATAACTCCAAAAAAGCCACCGTAAAACCTTGATTTATTAAAAAAAGATAAAAAAATAATTTTAATGAGGCGATCTATCTCGTCAAGAGAGAGCTTATTTTGTAAATATAACCTTACGGCTTATTAAAATAAGGGTTAAAAAGAAGGATAAATGCCTGACAGTATGAAACTCCAAGCCTTTGCGGTTAGGGGGTATGTGTGGCACATTAGATTCCCTCTCCTTGTGGGAGAGGGCTGGCGTGAGGAGCATCCCTAGCCGGAGAGCAACTTGCCTCTGACAATGACTTTACCCGGTTTAATATCGTGATCGACGGCCCGGCGGATAGCCAACCCCAACGCCTGCCAGGCGATTTCATGCAGATCGTGGGAAATACAGGGGAAATTAAAACCGTAAATTGCCGCATTAGAGACTTCATCAATACCGAACAGCGAGACGTCTTGCATCAGCCTCAGGCGATGGTCGACGCAAGATTTGATGATGCCCAACGAAATCTGGTTATTGCAGCCGACAAAATAGTCCGGCGGCGGCTGGCGATCGAGATACTCATTGGTCACACGCAGGGCGGCATCCATATAGAAATCCGCATGGATAATCTCCAGGCTCGCCACCTTGCCTTGCAGCGCAGCAATCAGCCCGGTAACCCGCTCTTTGGCCACGTTGGAGTCCTCTGGCCCGGAAACCACCACCACCTTTTGGCTGTTCTGCTCCAGCAGATAACGCCCCGCCTGTAAACCGCAGTCCAGATTGTCGATATACACGCCGCTGCAAAACGCCCCATCCAGTTCCCGATCGACCAGCACCACCGGGATGCCGAGCCTTTCCAGGTTTTTCAGGTAGCCGGGCGTATAGTTTCGGTCCGATGAGATCACCGATAAAATGATGGCATCCACGTTGTAGCCAATCAGCTTGTCGATAATGCGGTTTTCATTTTCCTGCGACTCATAAGAGTCAAACACCAGCGTATCGTAGCCCGCTTTCTGCGCCTCCAGCGTCATCAGCCGGGTGAGCGCGCCAAAAAACGGGTTGGCCATATCAGGGTTGACGATGCCGATCGTTTTGCTTGCTTTAGCCCGCAGATTGCGTGCGGCGGTGTTCATCACATACCCCAGACTCTCCGCCGTCTTGAGGATGCGATCGAGCGTATCGGGGTGGACTTTGTCCGGCTGCGAGAACGCGCGGGATACGGTAATTTTGCTGACATTTGCAAGCGCTGCGACGCTCTCTAGCGTCGCTTTCAGTGGTCGATCGGCCGCCAAGTGTGACTCCTGGTTGGAACATCTCATTTTGTACCATGGCAAGGTGATCAAGGATTATCACCTCTTATGTAAATACTCTCATCACTGCAGCATCAACCGACGCGCCGGACGTTGGGATCGGTAAAAACATCTAGATCATCACGGCTTTGCGATGAGAACTCAGAAACCACCGCACCAAGCTTACCTGCCTGGAACCAGTGTCTGGTATTAGGCTTGATTGTATATTGTTCTCCCGCGCGCAACAAAATATAACGCTGGCAGGTATACCACTGTTCGAACCCGGCTGGAGGTTGACAGACTGGGTTCCCCCGCTCGGTGTTCAAGGTCAGGGCATCATCATCCACAAACAGATAAACCTCACCCCAGCGGCAGCGGAACGTTTCCTGTTTGCCCGGCGTATTATCAAACGGCGGATGGAGATGCTCCGGGCAGGTTTGGTGTGGGAATAGCACCAACTCCTTGGCGCAGTAGCGCGGGGTGTTAATGTAAGTCAGTAGCTGTAACCCCGAGCGCGGGTAATCGGCCAGGCCGAAATCCGTCAGCTCGATCTCCCGTTTTTCCACGTCGGTCAACCGTATGCCACAGCCTGCAAGCAAGGTTTGGGTTCTTTCTAGCGCATCGATAGGTCGCTGCATGATGTCCTCGTTAACGTTAATGATATCGATACCATCATAGATAACATCGCACGCCAATAAATGTGATCTTCACGACTATTTAACATCATTAAACCAACAACTTTTAACACAAAAGCAAAAAACACAACCAACATCACACATTTTTAGCCCGTCCGCGCTTACTATCCTGCTCATTGAAAATGATATCGATACCATAAAAATGATACAAAAGGATGATAACCATGCAAGCATTAGTGCTAGAAAAACCCGGTAAAATCAGCATCCAGGATTGTCAGTTTGATGAAGTCCTTGGCGAAAACGATGTACAGGTCAAGATCCATTCCGTCGGTATTTGCGGCAGCGATGTGCATTACTATCAGCATGGCCGTATCGGACCGTTCGTGGTTAACGCCCCGATGGTGCTCGGCCATGAGGCTGCCGGCGTCGTCATGGCGATTGGCAAAAACGTTCGCCATCTACAGGTTGGCGATCGGGTTTGCATGGAGCCTGGCATTCCCGATCTGCAATCACAGCAATCACGTGCAGGGATATACAATCTGGATCCAGCCGTTCGCTTCTGGGCCACGCCGCCGATCCACGGCTGCCTGAGAGAGAGCGTCATCCACCCTGCCGCCTTCACCTTCAAACTGCCGGACAACGTCAGCTTTGCCGAAGGTGCCATGGTGGAACCCCTGGCCATCGGGATGCACGCCGCCACCAAGGCTGCGATCAAGCCGGGTGATATCGCGCTGGTGATTGGTGCTGGCCCCATCGGCGTGGTGACCGCTCTGGCGGCGTTGGCCGGTGGCTGCTCAGATGTGATCATCTGCGATCTGTTTGCAGAGAAGTTGCAGGTGGCCGCCAATTATGAGGGGCTGCACGCGGTCAATATCAAAACCGGCAACCTGGCGCAAAAGGTCGCCGAGTTGACCAGCGGCAACGGCGTCGACATCGTGTTCGAATGCAGCGGAGCCAAACCGGCCATCGGCGGCGTCAGCGAGCATATTGCTCCCGGCGGCACTGCGGTACTGGTCGGCATGCCAATTGATGCCGCACCAATGGACATCGTGGCCGCCCAGGCCAAAGAGGTCACCTTCAAGACCATTTTCCGCTATGCCAACATGTATTCGCGCACCCTGCGTTTGCTCAGCTCCGGCAAGTTGCGGGTACAGCCGCTGATCTCGCAAAGCTTCAAGTTCAAGGACAGCGTGGCCGCCTTTGAACGCGCTGCGGCGGGTCATCCAACCGACATCAAAATCATGTTGGAAATGGAGTAACTCATGGCGCTCTATGCAGGCATCGACTGTGGCACACAAGGCACCAAGGTGGTGATTGTCGATGGCACATCCGGCACCATCGTGGGCGAAGGCAGTGCGCCGCATGAGATGATCAGCGACTCTTCCGGGCGCCGCGAGCAGTTGGCCGAGTGGTGGATTGAGGCATTGCTGCTGGCGTTTCGTCAGGCGATCGACAGCGCCAGCATTGATCCAGCGGCGATTGTCGCCCTGTCGGTTTCCGGCCAGCAGCACGGCTTCGTTGCTCTGGATGAGCAAGGCGAAGTGCTGCACGCGGTAAAACTATGGTGTGACACCGCTACCAAGCGGGAAAACGACGTTCTGCTGGCAGGCCTGGGTGGCATCAAAGGTTCCCTGCAGAAGCTGGGGCTGATGGTAGCGGCGGGCTATACCGCGTCCAAGATCCTGTGGTTCAAGCAGCAACATCCACAGCTGTGGGCACGGTTGAAAACGGTGCTGTTACCGCATGACTATCTCAACTTCTGGCTGACCGGGGAACGGGTGGCGGAATTTGGCGATGCCTCAGGCAGCGGGCTGTTTGACATTCGTCAGCGCTGCTGGGATCGCGATGCCGTAGCGCTGATCGACGATAGCGGCCTGCTGTGGAATGCCCTGCCTCGCCTGATCAACGCCGAGCAAAGCGTTGGCTATCTGCGCCCGGAAGTGGCGGCGCTGCTGGGTCTGCAACCTAATGTCCGGGTGGCCAGCGGCGGCGGCGACAACATGATGGCGGCAATCGGCACCGGTAATATTCGCCCCGGCATCGTGACGATGAGCCTCGGCACCTCCGGAACGCTGTTTGCCTATGCCGATCGGCCGGTGGTCAGCCATTCTGAAGCGATTGCCGGTTTCTGCTCCAGCAGCAACGGCTGGCTGCCGCTGATTTGCACCATGAACGTCACCTCTGCCAGCACCTCGGTACAGCGTCTGTTGCACCAGGACATAGCCGGATTTAATCAGGCCCTTGCCGCCACCGAACCCGGAGCGGCAGGCGTGATGATGCTGCCGTTTTTCAACGGCGAACGCGTTCCGCAACTGCCCGCAGCCAAGGCCAGCCTGCATAACCTGGACAGTGACAACTTTACCGGGGCCAACCTGTGCCGGGCCGTGGTAGAAAGCGCTACCTATGGCCTACGCTACGGCCTCGACCTGTTCCAGCAACAGGGTATTTCCACCAGCGAAATTCGCCTCACCGGCGGCGGCGCTCGCAGCGCTTGCTGGCGGCAGATCGTCGCCGACGTGATGAACTGCCCGGTGGTGTGTCTGGCAGAAAAGGAAACCGCTGCGCTGGGTGCTGCCATTCAGGCCATGTGGTGTGACAGTCTGGCGACCCAACCCGAGCTGTTGGCCTCAGAAGAGTTAACCAGGCTATGCCAGCGCTTTGTCCGGCTGGATGAAGAGACCCGCGTGATGCCGGATCCGCAGCGCCAGCGGCAATATGCCGATCTGTATGCCGGTTACCTGAACCTACTGCAAAAAGAGTATCCCGAGGTGAAGCTATGACACGCGATCCCCAGACCCAAGCCCCGGCCTACTTGCTGGAGGTCACCGGCGTGAGGAAATCGTTTGGCTCCGTCGTCGCGCTGAAAAATGCCGAATTCTGCCTGCGCAAAGGATCGATCCATGCGCTGTGCGGCGGCAACGGTGCAGGGAAGTCCACCTTTCTCAGCATCCTGATGGGCTTTATCCAGCCCGACAGCGGCGATATTTTCGTCAATGGCCAACGCTGTGAATTGGCTCATCCGAAAGAGGCGCTGGCGGCTGGCATCGCTATCGTGCAACAAGAGCTGAGCGCCATCCCCGATCTGACGGTTGCCGAAAACATCTGGCTGGGGCGCGAACCCCGCCGCCTGGGCTTTGTCGATTTCAAAACCATGAACCAGCAGACCGCTGCGCTGTTGCAGGACCTGCATTTTGCCCTGTCGCCGACGGAAAAAATGCGCAACCTCAGCGTGGCGGAACAGCAGTTGGTGGAGATCGCCAAGGCCCTCTCCCACTCCGATGCCGACATCATCATCATGGATGAGCCTACGTCGGCCATCGGCGAGGAGGACGTGCAGAAAATCTTCCAGGCGATCACCCGGCTGGCCGCCAAGGGCAAAGGCATCATTTACGTCTCGCACCGTCTGTCCGAGATTTTCCAGATTGCCGACAGCTACACCATTTTCCGTGACGGCAGCTATATCCATGAAGGTTTGTTGCAAGATATCACCCGCGAGCAGCTGATTGAGCACATCATTGGCGGCGAGTTCGAAAGCGAGTTTGCCAAATTCAATCAGCCCGGTGATGAAGTGATGATGGAGGTGCAACACCTGTGCTGGGGCAACAAGATCCGCGACATCAGCCTGACGTTAAAACGCGGCGAGATCCTGGGGATTTACGGGCTGGTGGGGTCCGGGCGCAGTGAGTTCCTCGATCTGATCTTTGGCATTCAGCACGCGGACAGCGGCACCATCCAGATCGGCGATCGTCAGCTCGCCAAGCATTCACCACAAGAATCAATCAACAGCGGTCTGGCCTATGTGACGGAAGACCGCAAGGATACCGGCCTGGTGCTGTGCCGCTCGGTGAAAGAAAATATCAACGTGGCTTCGCTGGGTGCCATCAGCCAACTGGGTATGATTAACCCGAGCCAGGAACAGCAGCGCGCCAACGACATGATCCAGCGCTTCAACATCAAAACCCCCGATGCCGACCATATCGTCGGCAACCTGAGCGGCGGCAACCAGCAGAAGGTGGTATTGGGGCGTTGGGCCTTGCTCGATCCGCAAATCATGCTGCTCGATGAGCCGACACGCGGCATTGACGTGGGGGCCAAAAAAGAGATCTACCGCTTTATGTCCGAATTCGCGCTGAAGGATAAAGCGATCATCATGGTGTCTTCCGAGCTGTCAGAAATTATCGGTATGAGTGACCGCATTCTGGTGTTTCGTAACGGCATGCTCGCCGGTGAATTATCGACTAAAAACGCCACGCAGGCGGAACTAATGAAACTGGCCGTATAGCCAGGCAATCAACTCATTATTTTAAAGAGAACTTACTATGAATGGCACCCACTCATTAACGCCCGGGTTGGCTTTTTTTACGCAAAATAAACGGCATCTGCACAAATACGGCATTATTATCGCCTTCTTCGTGTTGTGTCTGATCGTCACGGTGATTGGCGAAGTTCAGGTGGCGCAAGGTGCCTGGAGCAGCAATTACTTCTTGAGCGATGAGAACATGCTGATCGTTCTGCGCCAGATCTCGATTAACGGCATTCTGGCCATCGGCATGACCTTTGTGATTATTACCGCCGGGGTCGATCTTTCCGTAGGCTCGGTCTTGGCGCTGAGCGGCATCGTCGCCGCCCGCTTTGCCACCACCAACAGCGGGCTGTCGATCGGCGATACCGCGCATGCCGTGATGGTGCCGCTGATTGTCGCCCTGGGCATCGGCATCGTCTGCGGGCTGATCAACGGCACCATTCTGGCCCGCTACCGCTTGCAGCCTTTCATCGTCACCATGGGGATGCTTTCCGCCGCCCGTGGCCTGGCGCTGCTGACCACCGACGGTAACCCGGTTTCGCAACTCAACAGCGATTTCCGCTGGTTAGGTAATGGCTATGTGCTGGGCATCCCGGTGCCGGTGATTATTTTTACCGCCCTGTTTGTGCTCGCCTGGATCCTGCTCAATAAAACCATCTTCGGCCGCCATGTGTATGCCGTGGGGGGCAACCAGAAGAGCGCCCGCACCTCGGGCATCAGCGTGATACAAATCAAGGTGTTGGTCTACACCCTGTGTGCTGCCCTGGCGGGGATCGCCGGTTTGATCCTGACGGCACGTACCGGTTCGGCACAAACCAACGCTGGTAGCGCCTACGAGTTGGACGCCATTGCCGCCGTGGTCATTGGCGGCACCAGTATGGCTGGCGGCGTCGGCACCTTGGTTGGCACCCTGTTCGGCGTATTGATTATCGGCGTGATGAATAACGGCCTCGATTTGCTCGGTGTGCAGTCCTATTACCAGCAGATCATCAAGGGCGCATTGATTGTTGTCGCCGTGTTGCTCGACCCGTCACGCAAACAACAGCGTGACTAACTTACCTCATAACAACAAAACCCCTATAACCAGGAGTCACCATGAACAAGATGACCAAAATTGCGTTGCTCACCTCCGGCCTGCTGCTGGGGACCTCAACGCTGGCCCAGGCCGCCCCGGTGAAAATCGCCGTGTTGATGTACGGCATGAAGGCCGAATTTGTCCAACTGATGGAGAAGGCGGCGAAAGAGCATCCTGAGGTTAAAAATGGCAACGTACAGCTCACCGTTTACGACGGCCGCTACGACCCGATGGTGCAGAACAATCAGGCTGAAACCGCCCTTCAGACCAAAACCGATGCCATCATCATTAACCCGATGGACTACGAGGCCAACATCGACGTGGTGACCATGGCCAACAAGGCCAAGATCCCGGTGGTGGTCACCAACGCCCGTTTGAATACCGATCAGATGACCTCTGAAGTGGTCTCTGACGACGTGCTGGGCGGGTATCTGGAAGCCAAAGCGGTACTGCAGAAAATGAACTGCCAGGGCAACGTGGTGATTATCGAAGGGCCAAAAGGCGGCAGCGGTGAGATCCAGCGCGGGCAAGGCAACGACAAGGCCATTGCCGAATGTGGCCCAGGCAAAATCAAGGTGCTGGAGCGCAAGACGGCCAACTGGTCACGCGCCGAGGCGCTGCCGCTGATGGAAAACTGGTTGCAGAAACACCGTGGCCAGATTAACGGCGTCATCGCACAAAATGACGAAATGGCCTTGGGGGCAATTGAAGCTATCAAGGGTGCCAATCTGAACGTGAAAGACTTTGCGATTGCCGGGGTCGACGGCGTCTCTGATGCCATTCGTGCCGTACAGGCTGGTGAGATGGTGTCGATTCTGCAAGATGCTCATGCCCAGATGCAGGGTTCTATCGATGTAGCGCTGCGCGCGGTAAAAGGCGACAGCTATCAACCACAGTCGGATATCTGGAAGCAGTATGCAGGCCAGATGCAGTGGGATAACGGCACGGCTAAACGCTATTCGGTGCCATGGACCGTGGTGACCACCGAGAACGCCGCTCAACTGCTGGATGCGCGTAAGTAATCATTCGTCAACCAACCCCAGGGTTTTGAGCCTGGGGTTAATAGGATTAAAACGGGCGCAGCATGCGGCGCCCCCTTCACCATCAATTCACCGAAATGCCCCACTTCTTCATCCGCGATAGCAGCGTAGTGCGTTTCAGCCCAAGACGCTGTGCAGCCCCGCGTGGCCCAGCAACCACGCCGTTGGTTTCTTTCAGCACGCGGAGCACCCGTTGGCGCTCATCCTCCTCCGGCGATACCTTTTCCATGGCAGCGACAGGCGGCCCCCCTGAGGATTGCGAATACTGCAATTCGGGTAGCGGCAGCTCAAGCACCGAGCCGCGCGTCAACAATACCGCCCGCTCAATCACGTTCTCCAGTTCACGCACGTTGCCCGGCCACGGCATCTGGCTTAATAACCGCAGCGTTTGCGCCGGGATACTGTCGATGGTGCGCTTCATGCGACGAGCAATTTTATGGGTCAGGAACTTCACCAATTGGGGGATATCTTCAGGCCGTTCGCGCAGCGGTGGAATAACGATCGGAAACACGTTCAGACGATAGAACAGATCGCTGCGAAATTCACGATCGGCCACCATCTGCTGCAAATCCCGGTTGGTGGCGGCAATCAGACGGATATCGACGGAGATCGGTTTATTGCCGCCGACCCGTTCAAACTCCCGTTCCTGTAACACCCGCAGTAGCTTGGGTTGCAACTCAATGGGGATCTCCCCCACTTCATCGAGGAATAGCGTCCCCTTCTCCGCCAGTTCAAAGCGGCCCATACGTTGGGTCGAGGCCCCGGTAAACGAACCTTTTTCATGGCCAAACAGGTCGCTCTCCAACAGGCCCGCAGGCATCACCGCACAGTTCATTTTCACCATGCGCTGGTCACGTCGTTCGCTCAGGTTATGGATCGCTCGCGCAATCAGCTCCTTGCCGGTGCCCGTTTCCCCGAGGATCAGCACCGAACAGTCGCTTTTAGCCACGATTTCGACCTGTTTGAGCACCGCAGACATCCCCGCGCTGCGCCCGACAATCTCGCTCAGATCGGGATGATTGACGTTGATCTGCTCGGTCAGATACAGGTTTTCATGCACCAGGCTCTCTTTGAGCCGGTTGATCTCCTGGCAGGCCAGCGCATTATCCACCGCGATGGCAATACGCTCGGCAATCTGTTGTAGCACCCGTAAGTTGGCCGCGTTAAAACCATCTGCCTGGCATTGCGCCAGCTTCAGCACCCCCAGCTTCTTTTGGCCGAATATCAGTGGCAATACGCACAATGCCTCGATCCTACCCTGTGATATATCAAACAGCCGACGCTCATAGCCGGAAAGCTGCTCGGCATTTTTCAGGTTCAACAGCAGCAATTCGCCGCTGCGCATCACCCGTTCGGTTAAGGTGCCAGCCAACGCCACGTTGTATTGTTGACGTTCGGGGGCGTTGTTATGCAAATAGTGGGTGGAGTAGATAGTGAGCTGCTCTGCGTGGTTACTACGTAATACGATGCTGATGGCGTCGCTGTTGAAAAAGTGGTGAATTTTCTCCGAGATCTCCCCCATGACATCATCCAGATCCAGCTTTGACAGCACCGCATTGGTGACATCCACCAAGATACGATAGTCATCCAGCTCATGACGCAGCTGGTGCTGTTGCCGTTGCGCGTTTTCCAACAAAACGATCTGCTGCGTGGCCAGCACCACCACTTCCATCAGCGTTTGCAACTGCACCAGGCTGGCATCGCTGAACGGCTCGCTTCCGCTACGCAGTAATTCACAGCCCCCGAGCGGCCGCCCGCCCGCATGTAGCGGCATCAAACAGTATTGGTTGAAGGGAGGATGCAACTTCAGGGCGCGGATTTGCGGATAGCGATCGTGCAGCTCATCAGCCTGCCAGCGTTGGGGTAACGAGCTGTGTTGAAAGCGGCTCACCGGGCCATTCGCCAGCAACGTTTCGTCCTGATAGTTTACCGACTGCAGCGCTTGATCCAGCCCGTGAAAACTCACCCGTTCACTGTGCGGATCAAATAGCACCAACGCGACGCTGTCGGCCAATTGCATGCGCTGCAATACCTGACGCAATTGCAGTAACAGATCGATGAAATTATGCTGCCCGAGCAGCATGCGCGTAATTTCGAGCAGGTCTTGTTGTTCTAAGCGTACAGTCGACATGGTTTATCACTTGTCTGAGTCACGAAGATTATTGCCAGCGAACATCCCCACAAAGAGTAAGGTTTGTTAATGGTAATTTCTCCCGACCGGATCAACAAAACACCGCAACAGGAATATCATTTGCCGGGGATAGCACAATTTATCTCCGTTCCTGCTCGGTCTCACCTGCCAGGAACAACGCAACATCCTGCTCCACTTCCCCCATAGCCTGCAGTGCCGACAAGGTTTCCTGCGCTTCGTGCTCGTCCAGGCGGCTCATGGCAAAGCCAACATGGATCAACACCCAGCTACCGATTAGCGCTTCTGGCGGTTCATCGTCCTGGCACACCAGGGCAATATTCACTTCTCGTTGCACACCGCAGACGTCAACCCAGGCGTGCTGGGGTTGGTTTGCGTCCAGCGCCACAACCTTACCGGGAATGCCTATACACATGCCTTTTCCTCTTGGTTATTCAATTTCCAGGCGCTTGAGTTGCAAGCCGTCATCCGCCTGCACCCGCAGGTTGCGCCCGCCGCATTGCGGGCAGACCAGGACCTGGGGAACCAGCAACTGGACATCCGCCCGGCAGTCGTGACACCAGCACTGTGCCTGTTGTTCGAGCAGATATAACTCGCAGCCTTCGGCCAAGGTGCCGCGACAAACCATGTCGAAGCAGAACCTCAGCGACTCCGCCTCCACGCAGGAGAATGCGCCGATCTCAAACCAGACGGCGGTAATGCGCCGGGCCTGATGTTGCCGGGCATGTTGCTGCATCATTTCCATCGCATGATGGCACAGGGTTATTTCATGCATCTGGGCTCCGTTGTTCGGCGATTAATCACCGATGCTTCAGCTAGTGCAATTACGGTGCCAAGGTGATCCCATGGCCCCTCACCCTAACCCTCTCCCACAGGGAGAGGGAACCGATCGAGTTGGGCTGAAAGTATAGTGATCCTTCATAAGCACCGGCTGACTCACCTTCGCTAAAGGGGGCGACCGAGGTTGCTGATATGACAGCCCTTCTCCCAACAGAGTAGGAGTTATCAGCTCTCTCTCCCCTAAGAGAGGGGACAGTCCGAGACGCAAATTAAGTCCCGTGATCGACCACAGCGCCAATTTAACTCCCCCTCCACAGGAAAATTGACTTAACAAGCCGCAACTTTATTCCCGCACTTATCGACAACGCCGATCGGCTCCCTCTCCCCGTGGGAGAGGGTTGGGGTGAGGGGCAAACCGTCATTTTTGCTACCGATTTCGACAAAAATGACGAAGTGACGACGCCAACCCGGGCGGAACGTGACGAATATCCCCTCCCGCTTCGTCGTTTATGCCCATCCGCCGTTCATGCGCGGCACATAAAATCACAACCAACTGTTTTATATCAACTTATTAGGCTTGGCACGTTTTGTGTATAGCTAACGGCAGCACAGACCTACAGGCTCGCCGCCTGGGGTTTAACGATGGAAGGTAATCAGGAGTGACTGATGAACAGGTTTATCATGGCCGATCCGCAAAAATGCATCGGCTGCCGTACTTGTGAGATCGCCTGCGTAGTGGCTCATAGCCAAAACCAGGATGTCTCGGCGCTGGATGCCGCCAACTTCACGCCTCGCCTGCATCTGCTGAAAGGCGGCAATGTCAGCACCGTGGTGCTGTGTCGTCAGTGTGATGATGCCCCCTGCGCCAGCGTTTGTCCCAACGGGGCCATCAGCCAGAGCGACGGCATGGTCAAGGTCACGCAGGAGCGTTGCATCGGCTGTAAAGCCTGCGTCATGGCTTGCCCATACGGAGTGATGGAAGTGGTCACCCGCCCGATGGCCCATCAGGGTAATGCCTTGATGTTCCCCACCGCCGAGAAGGCGGAAGCGCACAAGTGCGATCTCTGCACCGGACGTGCCAATGGCCCGGCCTGTATGGAGTTTTGCCCCACCGATGCGTTGCTCTGTGTGGACCAACAGCTACTGCAAAAAATGAACGCAGAGAAACGCCGCCGCGCCGCCCTCAATCCACTGTCGTTGGCGATATAAGCATGAACCGCTTTCTGTCGGAGGAACGGCCATGAACCGCTTTGTTATTGCGGAGCCTCAACACTGTATCGGATGCAATACCTGCATGGCTGCCTGTACCGAGGTGCATAAGGCCGAAGGACTACAGTCGCATCCCAGGCTGACGGTGACCCGGGTCGGAGAACAAACGGCGCCGATACTTTGCCGCCAATGTGAAGACGCCCCTTGTGCGCGCGTTTGCCCGGTCAATGCCATCACGCACGGCGAGCATGCCATAGAGCTGAATGAGACCCTGTGCATTGGCTGCAAGCTATGTGGCCTGGCCTGCCCGTTCGGTGCAATTACGCCGGCGGGCAGCGGGCCAGTCAATATCCCGTCGATGTTTGAGCAGTACGTCCCGGCAGAACTGCTGCCCGACGTGCCAACCAGCCCCGCAAACCAATCTCCCTATCTGTCCTGGAATGCCGGGATCAAAACGGTAGCGGTGAAGTGCGATCTCTGCGCCTTCCTCGCCGATGGGCCAGAATGCGTGCGCATCTGCCCAACCAATGCCCTGCATATCATCGATGAGCAGCAGCTTGAGCAGGAAGCGCAGGCCCGGCGTTTGGCGCGAGCCGGCCAGGTCGCGATCGGCTGGCCATCCTCTCCTTCTCTCGTCAGGGGGCAGAAATAATCATGGACTCTCTCACTCTACTGTTTTGGGCCTTGGTGATGTATGTCGCCGGTGGTGTGTTATCACTGCTGCTGTTTCGCCGGGAGCGCCTCGCCATTTTGCTGGCGGGCATCAGCGCGATAATGGGTGGCCTGTTAGGGTTGTGCAGCGCCGTCCCGGTCCTGTTAAGCGGGCAAACCCTCACCTTCTCTACCCCTGGCCTGTTCTCGTTTGCCGCCTTTGTGGTACGCATGGACTCGCTGGCGGCCTTTATGCTGGTAGTGATTTCGCTCCTGGTCACCGTTTGCGCGTTGTATTCCATCGCCTATGTGCAGGAGTATCGCGGCAAAGGCGCCGCGAGCATGGGGTTCTTTATGAACCTGTTTATCGCCTCGATGGTCGGGTTGGTGGTGATGGATAACGCCTTCTACTTCATTATTCTGTTCGAAATGATGTCGCTGGCCTCCTGGTTCCTGGTGATCGCCGATCAGGATGACGAATCGATCAGCGCCGGTTTGCTGTACTTCTTTATCGCCCACGCCGGTTCGGTGCTGATCATGATCGCCTTCTTCCTGATGTGGCGGCAGAGCGGCAGCCTGGACTTTGATTCCTTCCGCACTCTGTCTCTTTCCCCTTGGATGGCGTCGGTGGTGTTCCTGCTGGCCTTCTTTGGCTTTGGGGCCAAAGCGGGGATGCTGCCGCTGCACAGTTGGTTACCGCGCGCCCACCCGGCTGCCCCTTCCCATGCTTCAGCGCTGATGTCCGGCGTGATGGTGAAGATCGGCATTTTCGGCATCATCAAGGTCGGGATCGACCTGCTGGGTGCCACCGAAATGTGGTGGGGCATCGTGGTACTAGCCTTCGGCGCGGTGTCTGCGGTGTTGGGAGTGCTGTATGCGTTGGCCGAGCACGATATCAAACGCCTGCTGGCCTGGCACACGGTGGAGAACATCGGCATCATTTTAATGGGCGTGGGCGTGGCGATGGTCGGTATGGCTAGCGGACACCCGGTGATGGCGGCGTTGGGCTTGCTCGGCGCTCTGTACCACCTGCTCAACCATGCGGTGTTTAAAGGCTTGCTGTTCCTGGGGGCCGGTGCCGTGATTTGGCGCGTGCATACCCGCGATATGGAACAGATGGGCGGCCTGGCGAAGCTGATGCCGCTCACTGGGCTGGCATTCCTGATCGGCTGTATGTCGATCTCCGCCCTGCCGCCGCTGAACGGTTTTATCAGCGAGTGGTACACCTACCAATCGCTGTTTTCCATGAGCCACGACGGCAACTTTGTGATGCGCCTCAGCGGCCCGATTGCCATGGTGATGCTGGCGATCACCGGGGCGCTGGCGGCGATGTGTTTCGTCAAGGTCTACGGCGTCAGCTTCTGCGGCGGCCCGCGCAGTGAAAAAGCGGTGCAGGCTCGCGAAGTGCCATGGCAGATGACGGTCTCCATGCTGTTGCTGGCCCTGCTGTGCGTACTGCTCGGCGTGGGAGCCAGCGTGGTCGCACCTGTGTTGGCGCAGGTTGCCATGACGCAGGTTGGCACTCATGACGTCACCGTCGTGCAAGGTTCCATGCTGGTGCCGCAACTGGCCAGCCAGGCCATGCTGTCACCAGCATTGACCTTTATCCTGCTGCTCGCTCTGCCGCTGATCCCATTGGCGGTGTATCTGTTGCTGAAAAGCAATCAGTCCAACTTCCGCCGCCGTGGCGACCCTTGGGCCTGCGGCTACAACTGGGAGCAGGCGATGGCGGTGTCCGCCGGGGGCTTTACCCAGCCACTGCGCGCCATGTTTGCTTCGCTGTACCGTCTGCGCAAGCAGCTCGATCCAACTCCGGCATTAGCGCGAGCACTGGAACAGACCACCGCAGGGGCAACCCGCGCCGAGCCGTTCTGGGATGACTGGATCATCCATCCGCTGGTCAAGGCCTCTCAACGCCTGGGGGTGCGGTTGCAGGGCATGCAGAGCGGTGACTTCCGCTTCTATTGCCTGTATGTGGTGATCGCCTTGGTGATCCTGCTGTTGCTTGTCGCGGTTTAAGGGAGAAATAGCATGTCGATGCAGGAAACACCGTCGTTAATGATGGGACTCTTCGCGCTGATGCAGGCGCTGATAATGCTGGCGCTCGCGCCGCTGTTCACCGGGATCTCCCGCCAAATCCGCGCCCGGATGCACTCGCGCCGTGGCCCTGGCATTTGGCAGGACTACCGCGATATGGGCAAGCTGTTCAAGCGCCAGGAGGTGGCTCCGGCGCAGTCGGGCGCCATCTTCCGCGTGATGCCTTATGTACTGCTGAGCAGCATGTTGCTGGTGGCGATGACGCTGCCCATCGTCACGCGGACGTCGCCGTTTGCCGGTGCGGGGGACTTGATCACCCTGCTCTATCTGTTCGCACTGTTCCGCTTCTTCTTCTCGCTGTCTGGTCTGGATACCGGTAGCCCGTTTGCCGGGATCGGGGCCAGCCGCGAACTGACGCTGGGCGTATTGGTAGAACCTACGCTGATCCTGGCGTTGTTGGTGGTGGCGCTGATTGCCGGTTCCACCAATATCGGCACCATCAGCGCCACCCTGACCGAAGGGTGGAGTTCGCCGACGGCCACCCTGCTGGCCATGCTGGCCTGCGGTTTCGCCGCGTTTATCGAAATGGGCAAAATCCCCTTCGACGTGGCAGAGGCGGAACAGGAACTTCAGGAAGGGCCACTGACCGAATACTCCGGCTCCGGCCTGGCGCTGGTGAAATGGGGGATAGGCCTCAAGCAGGTGGTAGTGGCCGAGCTGTTCCTGGCGGTGTTTATTCCCTTTGGCAAGGCGGTGGAACTGACGGTGCCCACTCTGGCGCTGGCGGCAGTCATCATGCTGGCCAAACTGCTGGCGGTGTTTGTCATTGCCTCCATTGTTGAAAATACCTTGGCGCGTGGGCGGTTCCTGTTGACGCACCACGTTACCTGGCTCGGTTTTGGCGTAGCGGCGCTGGCCTTTGTCTTTTACCTAACCGGTCTGTAGCCGCCAGGAAACCCATTATGGAAAATACGCTCTGTTTGCAATATACCGCCCTCGCCACGCTGCTGCTGCCGTTTATCGGCGCGCTGCTGACGGCCTGTGTGCCGCAACGGATGGCCAAGTGGATCTGTACCCTGTTTGCGCTGCTGGCCACGCTGGGGACGGTGATTATCGGTTGGTTATTCCTGGCCCATGGCAAGTCGGATACGACCATCACGCTGCTGCAATACGGCAACGTGGCGCTGTTCGGCTTTATCATCGACCGCATCAGCACGCTGATTGTCTTCGCGGTGGTGTTTCTTGGCCTGCTGGTCAGCCTGTATTCCACTGGTTACCTCACCACGGCCAACCGCGAACATCCCCATGAGGGCAGCAACCGCTATTACGCTTTTCTGCTGATCTTTATCGGCGCGATGGCCGGGCTGGTAATGTCCTCCACCATTCTGGGGCAGTTGCTGTTCTTCGAGATCACCGGCGGCTGTTCCTGGGGGCTGATTAGCTACTACCAGACGCCGAAGGCACAGCGCTCGGCCATGAAGGCCCTGCTGATCACCCATATTGCCTCAATCGGTTTATACCTGGCGGCGGCAACGCTGTTCCTTAATACCGGCACCTTCGCCCTGAGCGCCATTGCGCAGCTCAACGGTACGGCCAGCCTGGTCGTATTTGGTGGCATCCTGTTCGCGGCCTGGGGGAAATCGGCCCAGCTTCCGTTGCAGGCCTGGCTGCCCGATGCCATGGAAGCCCCTACCCCGGTGAGCGCCTATCTGCACGCCGCCTCTATGGTGAAAGTGGGCGTCTACATCTATGCCCGCGCCATCCTTTCTGCGGATGCGGTGCCGCATATTATCGGCTGGGTCGGCATCGTCATGGCGACTATCACCCTGATTTACGGTTTCCTGATGTACCTACCGCAAAAGGATATGAAGCGCCTGCTGGCCTGGTCCACCATCACCCAGCTCTCCTATATCTTCCTGGCGTTATCCATTTCCATCTTCGGTTCCAAAACTGCCTTTCTTGGCGGCGTGGCCTACATCTTTAACCACGCGTTTGCCAAGAGCCTGTTCTTCCTGGTGGCCGGAGCGCTGAGCTACAGCTGCGGCACCCGGATGCTGCCCCGCTTGCAGGGCGTGATGAGCAAGATGCCGCTGCTGGGCGTGGGATTCTGCGTGGCCGCGCTGGCGATCACCGGGGTGCCGCCGTTTAACGGCTTCTTCAGCAAGTTCCCGATTTTTGCCGCCGGTTTTGCACTGTCGCGCGAGTTCTGGCTGATGACGCCGCTGATGGTACTGGTGCTGATCGAGTCGGTCGCCAGCTTTGCCTGGTTCATCTATTGGTTTGGGCGCGTTATTCCCGGCAAACCCAGTGATGAGGTGGCACAGGCCGCTCCGCTGCCGCTGGTGATGAGCGTGGTGCTAGTGATTCTGATCGCGATGTCGGTAGGTTCCAGCGTGATTGCCGTCGCCTGGCTTGGATAAGGGAGTTGATTATGACTGGTTCACTGATCGTCAATAACCTCGCGGGGCTGATGATGGTCACCTCGCTGCTGGTGATTGGCGCCAAACGGCCCGTGGCCTCGTGCTGGCTCTATGCCTTGCAGTCGCTGCTACTGGTGCTGATCTTCTTTACGCTAGGGCAAACCCTGGGCGCCCACCAGCTCACGCTGTGGGCGATCAGCGCCTTTATCACCAAGGTGGTACTGGTGCCGGTGATCATGGCCTATGCCTTTCGCAAAATGGACGATCCCTCGGCGAACGGCAGCCTGATCGGCCCGGTGATGCTGATGCTGGCTGCGGCGGTGATTGTGCTGCTGTGCTGGTTTGTGGTGGAACCGGTGCAGGTGCCGCTGCTGGCCTCGCTGAAACCGGCGCTGGCGGTATCGCTGGGGCATTTTATGCTCGGCCTGCTGTGTATCGTCACCCAACGCAACATCCTCAAACAGGTGTTTGGCTACTGCCTGATGGAAAACGGATCGCACCTGACGCTGGCGCTGCTGGCGAATCGCGCGCCGGAGCTGGTGGAGATTGGCATCGCCACCGATGCCATTTTTGCGGTGATCGTGATGGCCGTGCTGGCGCGCAAAATCTACAGCACGCTCAACACGCTGAATGTTGAACAACTGACGGCGTTGAAGGGGTGAGATGATGAATAATTCCACCATGCTGTTTCTATTACTGCTGACGCCGCTGGCCTTCTCGCTGTTGACCTTTGCCTGTCGGTTGCTGGGCAATGCGGCACGGGCCTGTGTAACGCTGCTGCACTTTGTCGGTATCATGCTGCTTCTGGCAGTTTCCCTGTGGGTGGTGATGCAGGTATACCAGCAAGGCGATATTCTGGCTGCCGGGCGCTGGCTGCACCTGGATAGCCTCAGCGCCCTGTTCCTGGCAATCCTCGGCATCATCGGCTGCCTTACCGGGCTTTACTCTATTGGCTATATGCGCCATGAGGTCGATGAGGGCGAGATATCGGTAGCGACGCTGTGCCACTACTACGGCTTCTTCCACCTGTTCCTGTTCACCATGCTGCTGGTGATCACCAGCAATAACCTGATCCTGATGTGGGCGGCCATCGAAGCCACCACGCTCAGCTCGGCGTTTCTGGTGGGGTTGTACGGGCAGAGCTCCTCGCTGGAGGCGGCCTGGAAATACATCATTATCTGTACCGTCGGGGTGGCCTTCGGGCTGTTCGGCACCATTCTGGTCTATGCCAACGCGGCCAGCTTTATGCCCGATCCCAACGACGCCATCTTCTGGACGGAAGTGCTCAAGCACGCCACGCAGTTGGATCCGATGCTGATGCATCTGGCGTTTGTGTTCATCCTGATTGGCTTTGGCACCAAAACCGGGCTGTTCCCGATGCACGCCTGGCTACCGGACGCCCACAGTGAGGCACCAAGCCCCACCAGCGCCCTGCTCTCTGCCGTGCTGCTCAAATGCGCGCTGCTGATCATTATCCGTTACTACATCATTATCAGCACCACGCTGGGGCATGACTTTACCGGCACGCTGTTGATGGTGTTTGGCTTCCTCTCCGTCGCGGTGGCGGCCTTCTTTATTCTGGTGCAGCGCGATATCAAACGGCTGCTGGCCTACTCCAGCGTAGAGAACATGGGGCTGATCGCCGTGGCGATCGGCATCGGTGGTCCGCTGGGTATTCTGGCGGCGCTGCTGCATACCCTGAACCACAGCCTGGCAAAAACCCTGCTGTTCTGCGGCTCCGGCAACGTGCTGCTGAAGTACGGCACCCGCGATATTACCGTGGTGAAAGGGATGCTGAAATGCATGCCGTTCAGTGCCGTGCTGCTGGCCGGGGGGGCCTTGGCGCTGGGCGGTATGCCGCCGTTCAACATTTTCCTCAGTGAGTTTATGACGGTCACCGCCGGGTTGGCGGCTGGCCATATTACGTTGACCATCGTCTTGTTGCTGCTGCTGACGGTGGTGTTGGCCGGTTTGGTCCGCATGGTGGCCAGCGTGCTGTTCGGCGACAAGCCAGAAGAGGTCAACAAAGGCGAACTGGGGATACTAACGACCTTACCGATGCTGATCCTGCTGGTATTGATGCTGGTAATGGGCACCCATATCCCGCAACCGGTCAGCCGACTGCTGGAAAATGCGGTCCACATCGTGATGAACAACAAGCCTGGCACTCATGCCCAGCCACTGAGCTGGCCATGGGCCGTTCAGAATCATTCCTCTGCGGCCGAACCTCAGGCAGGAGAAGTAAAGTGAGCTACGAAACCCACGTATTGACCCTCAACAACGACGAGAAACTCGGCAAAGGCTACCTGGCCAAAGTGCGCGAGAAGTTCCCCTCCGCACTGCTGGATGCCGAGTGGCAAACCGCCAACCAGGTCACCATCACGGTCAAGCTGAACTCATTACCCGAGATTGTGGAATACCTCTATTACCCGCTAGGCGGTTGGTTGCCGGTACTGTTTGGCAATGACGAACGTACCTTGACCGGGGACTTCGCCGTCTACTACGTGCTGTCGATGGAGGAAGGAGAAAAGTGTTTTATCACCGTCAAGGCTCAGGTTAGCGCCATCACGCTGGAGTTTCCGTCGGTTACCCCACGCGTTCCCGCCGCCGTATGGGGCGAGCGTGAAATCCGCGATATGTACGGTTTGATCCCAGTAGGGTTGCCGGACGAGCGCCGTCTGGTGCTGCCGGACGACTGGCCGGACGATCTTTACCCGCTGCGTAAAGACACCATGGATTATCGCCAGCGCCCCGAACCAACCACCGATGTGGAAACCTACCCGTTTGAAAATGCGGCCACCGGCGAGTCGCGCGTGGTCCCGATCGGGCCAATGCACATTACCTCCGACGAGCCAGGGCATTTTCGCCTGTTTGTTGACGGCGAGCGCATTGTCGATGCCGACTATCGGCTGTTCTACGTGCACCGAGGCATGGAGAAGCTGGCCGAAACCCGTATGGGCTATCAGGAGGTCACCTTCCTGTCCGACCGGGTCTGCGGGATCTGCGGCTTTACCCACAGCGTGGCCTATACCACCTCAGTGGAAAATGCGTTGGGGATCTATGTACCACCCCGCGCCCATGCCATTCGCAGCATTCTGCTGGAGGTCGAACGGCTGCACAGCCACCTGCTGAACATCGGGCTATCCAGCCACTTTGTCGGCTTCGATACCGGCTTTATGCAGTTCTTCCGCGTGCGTGAAAAGTCGATGACCATGGCGGAGCTATTGACCGGATCGCGTAAAACCTATGGGCTCAACCTGATCGGCGGCGTGCGCCGCGATATCCTCAAAGAACAGCGAGTTAAAACCATCAAGCTGATCCATGAGATGCGTGCCGACGTGACGCAACTGGTTGAGATGCTGCTCGCCACGCCGAATATCGAGCAGCGCACCAAAGGCATTGGCCTGTTGGATCGGCAGATCGCTCGCGACTACAGCCCGGTGGGGCCGATGATCCGCGCCAGCGGTTTCAAGCGCGATATGCGCTTTGACCACCCTTATGCCAACTACGGTTCATTGCCGAAAACGCTGTTCACCTTCGACGGCTGCGACGTGTATTCGCGCGTAATGGTGCGCGTGCAGGAAGTGCTGGATTCGCTGGCGATGATCGAATACGGCCTGGATAACCTGCCGGGCGGCCCGCTGCTCACCGAAGGTTTCCGCTACCAGCCGCACAAGTTTGCCTTGGGCTATGCCGAAGCCCCGCGCGGTGAAGATATCCACTGGAGCATGCTGGGGGATAACCAGAAACTGTTCCGCTGGCGCTGCCGGGCGGCCACCTACGCCAACTGGCCGGTGCTGCGTTATATGCTGCGCGGCAATACGGTTTCCGATGCCCCGCTGATTATCGGCAGCCTCGATCCCTGCTACTCCTGTACCGACCGCGTCACGCTGATCGATATCAACAAGCGCAAAGCGAAGACCGTACCGTACAAGGAGATTGAACGCTACGGGATCGAACGCACCCATTCACCGTGCAAGTGAGGGAGACAGCATGCTGAAACTGTTTAAAACCATCCTGAAGGCCGGTGAAGTCACGGTGAAATACCCGTTTAAGCCGCTAGAGGTGTCCCCTGGGTTTCGTGGCAAGCCAGAGTACGATCCTGAGCAGTGTATCGCCTGTGGTGCCTGTACCGTGGCCTGCCCGGCCAATGCATTAACCATGGAAACCCATGAGGCCAGCGGCGAGCGCGTCTGGCAGTTGTTCATTGGCCGTTGCATCTTCTGCGCACGCTGTGAAGAAGTTTGCCCGACGCGGGCGATCCGGCTGTCGGAAGAGTTTGAAATGGCGGTGATGCACAAGCCCGATCTGTATATCCGCGCCACCTTTACCCTACTCAACTGCCGTAGTTGCCAGCAGCCCTTTACGCCAACCAAATCGGTGAATTACGCCCTGGCGTTACTGGCCCACGCGGGCATGGGCACCGACGGCATTGAGGCCTTACGGCCCCAGTTCGAGACCTGCCCCGCCTGCAAGCGTAAACAGGCTCTGAGCCAGCATCGGCCAATGAAACTGAACCAGCCGGCGGGAGCGAAATAATATGACGATGCCCGATATCAAGGTCAATCATCACCGCAGCACGCCGATCACCGTTGATGAACAGACCGCCAAACTCAAAAGCAAGCTGCTGAAGGATATCAAACGCTCGGCCTACGTTTATCGCGTGGACTGCGGCGGCTGCAACGGCTGTGAGATCGAGATCTTCTCCGCCATCACGCCGGTATTTGATGCCGAGCGTTTTGGCATCAAGGTGGTCCCCTCACCGCGCCATGCCGATATTCTACTGTTTACCGGCGCGGTCACCCGGGCCATGCGCGTGCCCGCGCTCAGAGCTTACGAATCGGCACCCGATCCAAAAATCTGTATCTCTTACGGGGCCTGCGGCTGTGGCGGCGGGATTTTCCACGATCTGTACTGCGTCTGGGGCGGCAGTGAGTCTATCGTACCGATTGACGTGTGGATCCCTGGTTGCCCACCGACGCCCGCCGCTACTCTCTACGGCTTTGCCGTGGCCCTGGGCCTGCTGGAGCAAAAGCTGAAGGGCGAAAACCACCTTGAGCAGGTAGGCGAAAAGGCAGCATTGCTGCTGCCTGGCATCCCACTGCATACCCGCGTACTGATTGAACGCGAGGCACGCCGTCTGGCGGGCTACTACCAAGGCCGCATCATCAGTGACCGTTTCCTCTCCCTGTTGGCCGGAGCCAGCATGGATGCGGCCACGTTGCGCCTGGAAGAATGGTTGAAACAGGAAAACGACCCTCGTCTGCGCGAGATTGTCGCTTGCCTGGTTGACTGCCTGCAACAGGAGCTGACCCATGCAAAATGAAGGTAAGGCGGTGTTCTGGTCGTTACGCCAGAAGTTTCTTGATAGCGATGACGACATGCCTGCCCAGGCGCAGCAGGTGATGTATTACTCGCTGGCGATTGGCCATCACGTGGGGGTGATTGACTGCCTGAACACCGAGTTGAGCTGCCCATTGCCGCAATATCAAGCCTGGGTTGAGCTGTTCCCGGAAGGTGAGGCCCAACGCAAGATGCGTGGCCTGCTGACCTTTGGCGAAATCACCATCGACTCCACCCACACCAGCCTACTGGCCAATGCCTTGGCCCCGTTGATTGATAGCCAACCGGCGCCCTTTAGCGAATGGAGTACCAAGCTGCTCGGCCTGCTCGCCGAGATTGAGCGCGAGCCTGCTATCTATCTGATTGTGAAAAAGGTGACCACCCCATGAATGTCGTCCTTACCGTAGGTAATAGCATGATGGGTGACGACGGTGCCGGGCCATTGCTGGCCGAAATGATGGCTGACGCGCCAATCGAGGGTTGGATCGCCGTCAACGGCGGTTCCACCCCCGAAAACGTCACGCATCAGATCCGCGATCTTAAGCCCAGCCGGTTGGTGATTGTCGATGCCACCGATATGGAGCTGGCTCCTGGCGAAATCCGTATCGTCAATCCTGACGATATTGCCGAGATGTTCTTTATGAGCACCCACAATATGCCGCTCAATTTCCTGATCGACCAGCTACGTGAGGATATTGAGGAAGTGATATTTCTCGGCGTTCAGCCGGACGTGGTGATGTTTTATTTCCCGATGACGGAGAAAGTGATGCAGGCGGTACGGGTGATTTATCAGCGGTTATCAATATGGGATACGGGAGAAGGTTTTGAGCAGTTGTAAACCTCTGCCAATGATTATCGAGTAATACAGGCGTGCCATTAATCCACATCAAGTCAGCGTGGCACAATTTATGCTTCAAATAAGTGAGACACATTTTTCGTCACTGCGGAGATTTTCAAGCCCAGTGGCGTGTTGAGCAATGTCGAACAGGTTTAAACAAGGAGTGCTGGAGATGAAAACAGTCATCACGGTCTGCCCCTATTGCGCTTCAGGTTGCAAAATCAACCTGATAGTCGACAACGGCAGGATCGTTAAGGCCGAAGGCGCTAACGGCGTGACCAATCAGGGCGAGCTATGCCTGAAAGGGTATTACGGCTGGGATTTCGTTCACGATACCAAGATCCTGACGCCACGGCTGAAAACGCCGATGATCAGGCGGGAACGAGGTGGCAAACTGGAGTCGGTGTCCTGGGAAGAGGCCATTGAGTTCGCCAGTTCACGCCTGCTGGCCGTTAAAGAGAAATACGGCCCGAATGCGATTATGACGACCGGTTCCTCACGTGGGCCCGGTAACGAAGCCAACTATGTGATGCAGAAATTTGCTCGCGCCACCGTCGGTACCAACAATATCGACTGTTGCGCACGCGTCTGACACGGCCCCTCGGTTGCAGGTCTGCAGCGATCGGTCGGTAACGGCGCCATGAGTAACTCAATCTGCGAGATTGAGGATACCCAGTGTATTTTTGTCTTCGGCTATAACGCCGCGGACTCACATCCTATTGTCGCCCGCCGCATTCTCAAGGCGAAGGAGAAAGGAGCCAAAGTCATTGTTTGCGATCCGCGCTATATCGAAACGGCGCGTATTGCGGATATCCATTTACCGTTGAAAAACGGTTCCAACATCGCCCTGATCAACGCGCTCGCTCATGTGATGATTGAGGAGAACCTATACGATCAGGCGTTTGTTGAGCAGCATACCGAGCAGTTCGATGAGTATCGCGCCATCGTGGCGGACTACCCACCGGAGTCGGTTGAAAAAACCACGGGCCTCACCGCCCAGAAAATCCGTGAAACGGCACGCATGTATGCCAGCGCGCCGACGGCCACCATCCTGTGGGGCATGGGCGTCACCCAGTTCTATCAGGGCGTGGAAACCGTGCGAGCGCTGACCAGCCTGGCGATGCTGACCGGTAACCTGGGCAAGCCGAACGTCGGGGTTAACCCGGTGCGCGGGCAGAATAACGTTCAGGGTGCCTGTGATATGGGCGCGTTGCCAAACACCCTGCCCGGCTATTTCCAGGTCACGGATGCCGAGGCACGGGAAAGGTTTGCCAACGCATGGGGGATCGACGCGATGCCAGCCGAGATCGGCTATGCGTTGAGCGAAGTGCCGCACAATATCGACCATGGCAAACTCAAAGCGCACTACATCATGGGGGAAGATCCGCTGCAAACGGAGCCGGATTTAGCCACCATCCGTAGAACCTTTGAGAAGCTGGATTTGCTGATTGTGCAGGATATCTTCATGACCAAAACCGCCGCAATTGCCGACGTTGTTTTTCCGGCAACCTCCTGGGGCGAGCATGAAGGGGTGTATACCGCGGCAGACCGCGGCTTCCAACGCTTCTATAAGGCGGTGGAGCCGGTGGGCGATGTGAAGACGGACTGGCAGATCATCAGCCTGATGTCGACGGCCATGGGTTACCCGATGCACTACAACAACACGCAGGAAATCTGGGACGAACTGCGCGAGCTGTGCCCACTCTACTATGGCGCTACCTACGAGAAGATGGCGGATCTGGCCTACATTCAGTGGCCATGCCCAACGTTGGATCACCCAGGTACCCCTTATCTGTACGAAGGCGGGGAATTCTCTCGGCCCGGTGGCAAAGCAGAGTTCTTTACCTGTGAATGGGCTCCGCCGATCGATCAGCTCAGCGATGAGTTCCCGTTCGTGCTGTCGACGGTACGCGAAGTGGGCCATTACTCCTGCCGTTCGATGACCGGCAACTGTAAGGCACTGGTCGCGTTGGCCGATGAACCAGGCTATGTACAGGTCAACTCGGAAGACGCCGCACGGCTAGGGATTGAGGATCAGGCCTTGGTGTGGGTACGCTCCCGTCAGGGCAAGGTCATTACCCGCGCCAACGTCAGCGAACGTCCTAACCGGGGTGCGATCTACATGACCTACCAATGGTGGATCGGTGCCTGTAACGAGCTGGTGGCGGAAAACCTCAGCCCGATAACCAAAACGCCGGAATACAAATACTGTGCCGTGCAGATTGAGCCCATTAAGGATCAAGGGCAAGCAGAACACTATGTTCAGCAGGAGTACAGCAAGATCAAACAGCGCCTCCGCGAGGCCGCTGCGGGCTAATCTGTAAAAGCCGAATCCCAGGGACGAGGTTCGGCTTTCCACGCATCTCTCACCACCCGCTATTCATCCTCACACTTCTGCCAGTGGCTGCCATACTAAAATTCCTCATAGACGATTTATCCCGTGGCTCACAATCCCGCACAATACCCCCTTACTTTATCAAGGATTGATCGTTTTCAACGATCGGTCTGATCTTATTGATCTGTACAACCAATTATCTTTGTCTTTCCGCCACCTATAAGATCGCCTTTTATCGTTCTCTGGGATATATCAGCAAAATATGACGTTCGCGATGAGTGCTGGCAAGGCCGTGTTACCTGACCGTCGCTTGCCCAACGGACTACTGCACCGCGATCGGGTACAGCGCATCCTGGTGATCAAGCTGCGTCACTTTGGTGATGTCCTGCTAACTACCCCGTTGCTCAGTACGCTGCGCGCCAATTACCCCAACGCCCTGATTGACGTGCTGGTGTATGACGGTACCGAGGCGATGCTGGCGGGCAATCGGGATGTCTATCTGACCTATACCGTCGATCGCAGCCTAAAACGGCAGAGCTGCAAGGCACAGTATCGCGGTGAGCAAGCCCTGTGGAACAGTCTCAACACTGGCCACTACGACCTGGTGATTAATCTGTCCGACCAGTGGCGAGCGGCGTTCTATTGTCGCTTTCTCAAACCGACGTTCAGCCTGGGGTTTGCTTACCCCAAGCGTAATAACCGGCTGTGGCGGGCTTGTCATTCGTTGTTGGTGCCGGTGGACGGACATAACCAACGGCACACCGTGCTCAATAACCTCTCGATTCTGTCCCCATTGGCCTTACCCACCTTGGAAACCAAGGTGACCCAGGCTTACCGGCAGCGCGATGTCGATGAGATTGACCGCCTCAGCCAACATCATCACCTGACGGATTTCGTGCTGATCCAGCCTACTGCGCGCTGGGCGTTCAAAACCTGGTCGGTGGCGGGATTCACACGGGTTATCGACCATCTCACCGCCAGCGGAGAAACCGTGGTGCTGACCTGCGGGCGTTCTGCCGATGAGATCGCCTTGATAGCCACCCTTCTGGCCCACTGCGCCATGCCACAACGGGTGGTCAATCTGGCCGGTCGCCTGGACCTGCCGGAGCTTGCCGTCTTGATCGATCGGGCGAAGCTGTTTATCGGGGTGGATTCGGTAGCGATGCATATGGCCGCCGCCTTGCAAACGCCTTCCGTCGTGCTGTTCGGCCCCAGCAATCTGCAACAGTGGTCGCCCTGGCAGGCTCCGCACATCCTGTTATGGGCAGGCAACTACCGCTCATTACCCCACCCCGACGAGGTGAACACCGCTACCCCGGAACGTTATCTGGACGCCATTCCCGCCAGTGAGGTTATCCGGGCCATAAACCGCCAGCTCACCTGCTTGGAAATCCCAACTTTCCGCACAGTGAATGACACCGTGTTTAATTAACCCTGATTTGAGCCACTCCATGCCATCCACCGAACCCTATTCCGTATCGTTACTCTCCCCTGCCCGCCTTCGGCTATTTGGCTTCACGGCGTTTTTGCTCGGCGTATCCCTGCCGACCTCCAATGCGCTGATGAATGCTTCGCTGGTGTTAGCGGCGCTATGTCTGCTGTGGCAGCGTGACTTTCGCCACCTGATGCCTTTGCTCAAACAACCGCTGGTATGGCTGCCCGCATTGATGTTTGCACTGCTGGCCGCCTCGTTATTGACCCAGCACCACGAATACGGCCCGAAGATGGTCAGCAAGTATCAAAAGCTACTGTTTGTGTTGCCCTTGGCACTGTTCTTTATCACCGACTCCAGGCTTATCATCCGCTTTATCAGCGGTTTTCTGATCGCCAATGCCGTGATACTGGCGATCAGCCTGATTTCGGGGGTCGGGCATGTAACGCTGGGTGGCCTCGATCCGCAGAATCCAACGGTGTTTAAACTGCAGATAACCCAGAACGTGTTTATGGCGTTTGCTGCATTGATATGGCTAACCCGCGCTTTTGCGCAATCAGGTGTGCTGCGTTGGTGCTATGGGGCATTGGTTCTACTGGCAACGGCGAACGTACTGCTGATGGTACAGGGGCGTACCGGCTATGTGGCGCTATTGGTCGGCGTGGGGCTTTGGTTGCTGCTGACGCTGCCCCGCTGGCAGCGGCTGGGGGTACTAGCCTGTGGTTTGCTGCTGGCCATTATGCTGATTTTTATCCCCAATAGAGCGACGGAGCGCCTGACGCTCGGCCTTGCTGAGGTACGCAATTGCGTGTTGGCCCCGGCAGAGCAGGCCTATCAGGCTTGCGACAACTCGATGGGACAGCGCACCGCCTTTGCCCGTGAATCGCTGCGCCTGATAAAACAGGCCCCACTGCTGGGTAACGGGGCCGGGAGTTTCTGGTATGGCAATGCGCAGACCGGTTACGGCGTGCATAACCCGCACAATGAATACCTGCTGGAAACGGTACAAAATGGCTTGCTGGGTCTGGCGTTGTTTCTGGGGTGGATGTGGTGCTGCTTCCGAGCAGCCTGGCGGCAACCAACAGCCTGCCGCAACCTGCTGGTTGCCGTGCTCGGTAGTTATCTGGCCTGCCACCTGTTCAACTCGTTCCTGCTCGATTCCGCCGAGGGGCATCTGTTTATGGTGTTGGCTGCCGTGCTGGCAGGCTACCGGGTTGTTCGGCAGCCTAAGTAACCTCAACCGTCTCATTGTGTTATGGGGGCGCCGTATGCTACCCCCGTTTTCAATCTGGCCTGCGGTTAATTCAGTTTGGCTTTGGAAAAATCACTGCCCATCAAGCTGACGCTATAGCCACTGACGTTGCTGCGCGTGGCATAGAAGGTTTTGCCATTCGCCAGGGCAATCCACGGAGCCTGCTGGTAGAAGATTTCCTGCGCCTGACCGTAGAGTTTTGCACGCTCGGCCGGGACGCTAGTCAACCTGGCCTGCTGTACCAGACCATCATAGGTTTTATCGCACCAGCGCGCGGCATTCGAGCCGGTTTTGATGCTGTTGCAACCCAGCAGCACCTCGGCAAAGTTATCCGGATCGCCATTATCAGACATCCAGCCAAACAGCGCGGTGTCATGCTCGCCCTTACGCATACCGGCGAGATACTCTCCCCACTCGTAAGAGACGATTTTCGCCTTCACGCCAACCTTTTCCCAGTCGCTTTGCAGCATTTCCGCAATACGCTTGGAGTTCGGGTTATACGGGCGCTGCACCGGCATTGACCACAGCGTGATCTCAAAGCCTTTTTCCAGCCCGGCCTGTTTCAGCAACGCCTTGGCTTTTTGCGGATCGTAGCCGTAATCCTGCAGGTCTTTATCAAAGCCCAGCATATTTGGCGGCAACGGCGATTTCGCCACCGTGGCAGAACCTAAAAATACCGCGTTAACTATCGCCTTTTTGTCAGTCGCGTAGTTTAGGGCTTGGCGTACCAGCACGTTATCCAGCGGTTTTTTCTCGGTGTTAAATGCCAAGTAACCGACGTTCAGTGCATCCACCTTATGCAGGGTCAGGTCTTTGTTTTTATTGATTTCATCAAACTGTACCGGAGCCGGCGCGGGGATAATCTGGCACTCGTTGGTCTGGAGTTTCGCCAGGCGCGTCTGTACGTTCGGCGTTATGGAGAAGATCAGATGCTTGGTCGGCACCTCTCCATCCCAGTAATTAGGGTTGGCAGCATAGCGGATCAGTGAATCGACTTTATACTGCTGCAAGACGTAAGGGCCGGTGCCGATTGGCCAGGTATCCACGTATTCTGGCGTGCCTTTTTTCAGCATCGCATCGGCGTATTCGGCAGAAAGGATCGACGCAAAGTCCATCCCCCAGTCGGCCAGAAACGCGGCGTTCGGCTCGCTGAGAACAAACTGAACGTGGTAATCGTCCAGCTTTTTCACTTCCTTAATCAGCGTATCCAGACCTACGTCGTGAAAATATTCGTAATTGCCCTGCGATACCTTGTGGTATGGGTGATTGGCGTCTTTCTGGCGTAACACCGAGAACGCCACGTCATCGGCGTTAAAATCGCGGGTCGGCTTGAAGTTTTTGTTGCTGTTAAATTTCACCCCTTGGCGCAGGGTAAAGGTGTAGGTTTTGCCGTCTGGGGAAATTTTCCATTCGGTTGCCAATGACGGCGTTGGCGTGTTGTTAACCGGATCGAAATTGATTAAACGGTTATACAGCACCTGCGAGCTGGCAACGAACGTTGGGCCAGAGCTGGCAATCTGCGGGTTGAACGACTCCGGTGACGCCTCGGAGCAATAAATCAGCGTATCGTTGGCTGCCGCCATGGCAGCACTTGCCGGTAAGAGTGTGCTCAGCGCCAGCGCGAGCAGCGTTTTCCCTGTAGACATGGTCATCGCCTTGTTTGACTTTTTTCAGGCGACAATCTCAGCACGGACGGGGAACCCAGGCAAATAACCAATTGCTCTCAGGTTATGCCAAAACCGTTGTTTTTGCTGTTTTATTCAGCTAAGCGGGCGCAGCAATGCCACGCCCCAACAAAGTGAACACCCTTAGCTCAGCAGTAGCCCATCATCATCCAGCTTTTCGCCACGAGTTTTCTCAAACATCGCCAACAGATCGGTAACCTGCATGTTCGCCCGTTGCTCACCGACAACATCCAGCACCACCCGCCCTTGGTGCAACATCACGGTTCGATGGCCATGATCCAAAGCCTGGCGCATGGAGTGTGTCACCATCAGTACGGTCAATTGCTGCTCGGCGACAATACGGTCGGTCAGCGCCAGCACAAAAGCCGCCGTTTTAGGATCGAGCGCGGCGGTATGCTCATCCAGCAAGAGCAAACGAGAAGGCTGTAGCGACGCCATCAACAGACTGACCGCCTGACGCTGCCCGCCAGACAGCAGGCCCATGTGATCCCCTAAACGATTCTCCAGCCCCAGTTCTAACGTGGCCAACTTGTCACGGAACAGCTGCCGCTGTTTGCTCTTGACCGCTCGCTGAAATCCTCGCGTTTGACCCCGCTGCAGAGCCAGTGCCAGATTCTCCTCAATGCTCAGCCCCTCACAGGTTCCCGCCAGTGGATCCTGGAATACACGGGCAACCATACCGGCACGACGCCAGGCGGGCATCAGGGTAACGTCCTGTTCATCAATAAACACTTGGCCACGATCGGGGGTAATATCACCGCTGACCGCATTGAGCAGTGTAGACTTCCCTGCCCCGTTACTGCCAATGACCGTCACAAACTGCCCTGCCTCAATATTCAAAGACAGGCCACGTAATACCGGGTTCTCCAGCGGGGTTCCAGGGTTAAAGGTTTTAAACAACTGCTCGGCACGCATCATGATGGCTGCCTCCCCCGCTTGCTTTTCAGCTTTTGTTTTAACTTCGGCAGGACCAACGCCAATGTAACCAGGAGCGCGGTGATCAGATTCAGATCCTGCGCCTGCAAGCCGATAAAGTCTGCATTCAGGGCCAGAGCGATCATCAGGCGGTACAGCAATGCCCCTAACAGGGTCGCCATAGTGATCAGGAACAGGCTACGGGCAGGCAACAGTGTCTCACCGATGATCACCGCCGCCAGCCCGACGACGATGGTGCCGATCCCCATGGAGATATCCGCGCCCCCCTGAGTCTGTACGTACAGTGCCCCCGCCAGCGCTATCAGCGCATTGGACACCGCCATGCCGATCACCGTCAGCCGACTGGTCGCAATCCCCTGAGCGCGCGCCATGCGCGGATTCGCTCCGGTAGCCCGCAGCGCAAGGCCGACTTCTGAGGTCAGGAACGCGTCGAGCGCCAGTTTGACGACGACGACCACCACCAACAGCAATAACGGCTGGATCAGCCAGGCGTTGTCCTCAACCTGGCTGATGAAAGGAGTGAAAACGCTGGGTAAGCCGATCAGGGCCAGGTTTGGCGCGCCCATAATGCGCAGGTTGATGGAATACAGGGCGATCATCACCAAAATACTGGCTAGCAGTTGCAAAATACCGAGCCGCACGTGCAGCCAGGCCGTCAAACAGCCAGCACCGGCACCCGCGATAGCCGCCAGCAAACATGCCAGCCAAGGGTTATAACCGCTGACAATCATCACCGCGGCAACCGCGCCCCCTAAAGGGAAGCTGCCATCGGCCGTCAGATCGGGAAAATTGAGCAAGCGAAAGGAGATCAATACGCCCAACGCGACCAGCGCAAAGATCAGGCCGATCTCCAAAGCGCCCATCAGGGAAATTAACGACATGCGTACCTCATAAACAGCTTGGCCCGCCACCTGCGGCAGGCCATTTACACCCGATGTAAACCATCATTCAACGCAGATCGTTATTTGATGACTTCTTGTGCTGATTGCACCAGTTCCGCTGGCAGAGTGACCCCCTGCTTCTGGGCGGCGGCAGGGTTCACGCTCAGGCTGAGCTTGTTACCTACCTCTGGAGCTATGGCACCTGGCTTCTCGCCCTCTAACAGACGGACGACAATTTTACCGGTCTGACGGCCCAGATCGTAATAGCTCATCCCCAACGCCGCAGCTGCACCACGTTTGGCAACGCTATTGTCACTGGCGATCAACGGGATTTTAGCCTGATTGGCAATGCCGACCAGCGACTCGTAGGTGGAGATAACGTTGTTATCGGTATTGGTGTAGATCACGTCGACTTTGCCCACCAGGCTTTTGGCCGCTGGGGCTACGTCGATAGTACGTGCGGCAGGGACCTCAACCAGCGTCATCCCGCGTTTGGTTAATTCATCTTTCAGCTCTTTGACCACCACCGTCGAGTTGACTTCCCCTGGGCTGTAGACCATGCCGACCCGCTTGGCATCGGGTTTAACCTGCAAGATCAGATCGACCTGTGGGCCAATGGCGACGCTGTCTGAAACGCCGGTAACGTTGGTGCCACTCGGCTGCCAGCTACTGACCAGCTTGGCCGCCACCGGGTCGGTTACCGTAGTAAACACCACCGGAATGGTCTTGGTAGCCCCCACCACGGACTGCGCCGCAGGCGTTGAAATCGCCACTATCGCATCGGGCTTGTCACCGATAAATTTACGCGCAATCTGCCCAGCGGTGGCCGTATTTCCCTGCGCGCTTTGGAACTGGACCTTGACCTTATCCTTGTCATACCCCGCAGCCTTTAGCTCATCAATCACCCCATCACGGGTGGCATCCAATGCCGGATGGTCAACGATAGAAAGGATCGCCACGGATTTCGGCGCAGCTGCGTAACTGCTGACAGCAAATAAAGCGGCGGCGAGAGCTACAAAAATATTTTTATTATTCAAAGGCATGGTCATATCCTTTTCAAGTTGGCGTGGGTGCCAGAGGGGGTGATTAATCATCCTAGCACAGTGTTTTACCGCCATCTATCGGATAACGTTTTGTTATCATGTGGTTAACATACAGAATGAGAAGAAAACACTCGGGCCGGTTACATGGGGCAGTGATTCGGGTCACAATCCGCCACTGTTGGCCTCTCGTTGTTCGATGCGTAGGCCATTAAACAGCGCCCACAACCCGCGTAGCGAGCGGGTAATGGGCACCGATAAGAACACATTAACCGCGGCGCTCCCTACCCAACCGCTGCCGATCATATTCACCGGAGCGCTAATAAATCGGATGACATCGTGGATCACATCACCCGATTCTACATGGCCGCCAGGTGAACAAATCAGGAAATTAATCGGCGCGGAGGACTCGTCAGACAACCCCAGCAGCCTTGCAACAGTCACCAGCCAGCCGGTAAATAACCAAACAGTGACGCAATTGCATAGACCGCACTTCCCAGATACAGCAGTACAATACTCACCTGCAACAGCGGATGCGTGATCCAGTTACATTGCCAGAACGGTACCCGGTCGCCATTTTTGCGGGCGCCCCGCAAAATCAGTATCGGCATGATCGACAAGATCACGCCACTGAAGACACCGGCGAAATACAACGCATTGACGAAAGAAACCAGACCACTGTAAGCCAGCGCGAACGGTGGCAAAACGACCACCATCAACACGCCGAAGCGTCGCAACGGCCGTTCGTCGTCCCCCAACCTGAACTTATCGAAAACATTACTCACGAAGCTGCCGCCCAACCCCCAGTAGGATGTCAGCATGGCACATAGCGCAAAGATATTGGCAGAGAAGAAAGCCCATTGGCCGAGCGCCTGCCCCCACGAGATCGTCGCCACGTCAGAAATATTACCCAACCCACTGAGCGCGATCACCGACATCGGCACCACTGCCAACAGCACAAAAGTCGTTACCATCCCGACAATAATGGCCTTGGGAAGTTGTTCTGGCTTATTCGCAAAACCACGCGCCATCTCAGGCACAATATATTGGGCAGAAAAACAGAACACCACCACACTGAACACGGGCACCATAAAGAGCCAATCACCGTCAAGCAGGTTGCGCATCTGGGTGGTCTCTTTCAATAGCGTCGCGATAACCAGAGCGCTCAACATGACAACCATGCCGATACTGATAAACTTTTCGCCACGACCAATGGCCTTCAAGCCGAGATACAGAACCAACGCCGCTGGGATAAAAAACAGCAGGCTGCCGAGCGCAGGCGAAATGCCGAGCAGGGATTGCAATAGTTTGCCGCTACCAGACATGTAAGCGGTAAGCGCGCCGATACTATTGACACATACTGAAGCAAACATGACCCATGAAGCAAAACCGCCGACATAGCGCTGGGCCAAGCCGCTTAGCTGCAGATGTTCTCGGGTACGAAGAGTGGATTCAGCGACATACAGCATAGAGATGGTGGTTACACAGCCAACCAGTACCAACCAGAATAGCAAAGGTAAATAACCTGCTTTACTGGAAGCGTACGCGATAGAAAGCACGCCTGCACCGATATTAGTGCCGACGATCATTGCGACCCCTTCAAGGAAAGTCAGTGATTTGACGGGTGCAAGAGTCCGTTCCCCTGCGGCTAATGCCGGGGAAATGCCGATGTTTTCGCAAGACATAAATCATCCTTTGATACCCGGTAGCGTTAATGACCAGGAAAAGTTAGCGTCTAGAGGGTTGGCTGTTACTTTTCATTCACAAAAATGAAACAACCTCACTTGGTTATACAGTGTACGGCCCTATAAACGAGTGCCAATCACGATTACTTGAGGGATCCAATTGTGTTCTTTAAGGGGGAATTATTATTGCAGCGATTCAGCGAACAGCATGATGGCAAGCGGCATCGCGGCTTTATAAGGCGAGCCGCACCAGCGATCTTTGTGCTTCGGGCGATTATTGTCTGGCTGGTGTGTACGAGGATTTTTGCAGGACGTGATCAGAGGGCATAAAAAAGTGTGGGAAAGTCGTCAAATGGTTCGCCTGCTGAGGTTAGGATAACCAACATCATTTCATAACAATCCCATTATATCAGCCCTATTCCGTCACTACCCGTCAGCCCTCTGATTTTACAGGCTCATCGTTTTTGTCGTCAGCTTTTGTGCTCAATGGATAAAAACGCCATGAGTTTTTAAACAGCAAATCGCCATGAATTAGCATGGCTTCTTTGTTCAATAAATCTCAGGAATATGTTTCAAAGGATAGTCTGGTGACTGATATTTTCCGATTTTGCGTTTAGGCAGTTTAATCTTCGTTTTTGGCAACCGCTTGTAGGGAATATGCTGCAAAAAATGGTGGATAACATTTAGTCGAACCCGTTTTTTGTCTTCTGAATTAGCAACAAACCAGGGAGCCCAAAGGCTGTCTGTGGCAGCAAACATGTCGTCCCTGGCTCGGGAATAGTCGTCCCAGAGTTCGAAAGAACGGATATCTATCTCTGAAAGCTTCCATGTCTTGCGGCCATCATCAATACGTGCACGCAGTCGACGCTCTTGTTCCTTTGGGCTTACATCCAGCCAGTATTTGATGAGAATTATGCCAGACTCCACCATTAATCGTTCCACCATCGGAACCGTCTCCAAAAATTGATGCGTCTGCTCTGGCGTACAAAAACCCATAACTCGCTCGACGCCAGCTCGGTTATACCAACTACGATCGAAGATAACGACCTCTCCTGCTGCTGGCATGTAAGGCATGTAGCGTTGCAGGTACATTTGGTTTTTTTCACGTTCGGTTGGGGCAGGAAGGGCAACAACACGGAACACTCGTGGGCTGACTCTTTCGGTCAGTGCTTTTATCGTACCGCCCTTGCCAGCCCCATCGCGTCCCTCAAACACGATGCAAACTTTCAGCCCCTTGGCAATCACCCAGCTTTGTAAATGGACAAGTTCTTCGTGTAACAACCTGAGCTCTTGCTGATATTTTTTTTCCGGGATTTTTACCGTGCCTTTTCCTTGTGGCACACGTTTGCCTGATATGCGCTTGGGGTTCTTTTCTTTTGCAAGACTGGCATCGGGTACGATTTTGTTTTTCTTTCCGTTAGTCATGAAGTTACCCCACAATATCATCAATATGACGCTAGCCAGACGTTGAACGTCCCCTCACAGCGCTTGGAGGGCTGCGTATGCAGGACGGATAAGGAGTCAGGAGCCGATGAGCAACCACGTGGTCTCATCTCATACCATATCGTAGTTGTTATTTCTTCATGCTGCGAACGGAAGGCCGCTTCATTATGTCTACTGTTGTTGGAAAAGTTGCATTGGTCACGGAGAGAAACAAGCTGTTGATGGAGGAACAAATAGCTAAATAAATTGCATACCGTCCTATCCCTACCTTTGGCCGATATGGAGCGGATGGTATATTTACTGGATAGCATAAAACGAAAAACCCCAAGCCTTTTGAGCTTGGGGTCATTCATAATATGGCGGAGGAGCAGAGATTCGAAGTCTGGAACGGTTTCCCGTCGACGGTTTTCAAGACCGTTGCCTTCAGCCACTCGGCCACCCCTCCGTAATGCAGCGAACTATAAACACAGCCGATCCCGTTGTAAAGCCTGAAACCGTTCAACCGAACGAAAAAACGGCATCTGCAAGCTGACCGATGAAGAAATCAACAATCTGGGGGCAGCAATACCCTAGTAGTCACGTAGGGTAAAGAATGGTAAACAAACTTTAATCAATGGCTTGCACTGCACTATCATCATGATCAATTTTGTGATGACCTGATAAGAGAGATCATATGGACCGCATTGTCGTCTCATCCTCCTCGCGCGACTCTTTGCTAAGCACGCATAAAGTCCTGCGTAACACCTATTTTCTGCTGTCGTTAACGCTGGCCTTTTCCGCACTGACCGCAACCGCCAGCACCATGCTGGGCTTACCGGCTCCTGGGCTGCTGTTAATGCTGGTCGGCTTTTATGGTTTGATGTTCCTGACCCATAAGCTGGCCAATAGCCCTGCCGGTATTCTGGCAGCCTTCGCCTTCACTGGCTTTATGGGCTACGCCCTTGGCCCGATCCTGAGCTCGTTCCTGAACGCTGGCGCGGGTGACCTGATCATGTTGGCGCTGGGCGGTACCGCAGTGGTGTTCTTCTGCTGCTCGGCCTATGTGCTGACCACCCGTAAAGACATGTCGTTCCTGTCTGGCATGATGATGGCGGGCTTCGTAGTGCTGCTGGTGGCGGTTATCGCCAACCTGTTCTTGCAGATCCCTGCCCTGCACCTGGCCATTAGCGCACTGTTTATTCTGTTCTCTGCCGGTGCCATGTTGTGGGAAACCAGCAACATCATTCATGGCGGTGAAACCAACTATATCCGTGCCACCGTCAGCCTGTATGTTTCGCTGTACAACATGTTTATCAGCCTGCTGAGCATTCTGGGCTTCGCCCGCAGCAACTGATACAGCACTTTGTTTTGACCTGAGCCCCGCAATGCGGGGCTTTATTTTTGCCGGGGCAAAAGTTTGCTAGACTGTGGCCCGCAATGAATTACCGATCACCGAGGCTGTATGTTGGAGTTTGAAGGTCAGACGATTGAAACTGACGCCCAGGGCTACCTGAAAAACAGCGCCGACTGGCACGAAGGGCTGGCCCCACTGTTAGCGGCACAGGAAGAGATTGAACTGAGCGAAGCGCATTGGGAAGTCGTACGCTTTGTGCGTAGCTTCTATCAGGAATTTAATACCTCTCCGGCCATTCGCATGCTGGTCAAGGCGATGGCGCAAAAATACGGCGAAGAGAAAGGCAGCAGCCGCTACCTGTATCGCCTGTTCCCGAAAGGCCCGGCCAAACAGGCGACCAAGATCGCCGGGTTGCCAAAACCGGTGAAGTGTATCTAGCTACGGGTTAATAGCGAATACTGAAGCCCTTATATTCGGCAACCCCACGCGGTTCCACCAGCACTCGGTCAACGCGGGCGCTACGTGGGCCGCCGCTTTTCAGCCACGCCATCAGTTGGTCAACGGCCTGTTGTTCGCCACAGGCCAGCACTTCCACGCTACCATCATCCAGATTACGCGCATAGCCAGTTAACCCCAAAGCCGTAGCCTGGTGTTGAGTGTTATAGCGAAATCCTACCCCCTGCACCACACCATAGACATACGCGGCAATACAAACTTGTGTCATAATCGGCTCCTGATCGATTTCATTACAGGCATTCTCTGCGCTGATGCCCAGAGTGTGCCACTCTTTTTTCTCTATCTGGCAGCATACTTAATTATGACCGCACGCTTGATCCTTGCCAAAGGACGTGACGAAACCATAAATTCACCTTTATTTCAATTGGTTGAAATAGATTTAGATTAAACTTTGTGCTATTTTTTGCATTAGTTTACATCAATTGCAGTCACTATGAATCAGTAAGTTAGCACCTGATAGTGACCTGTAAAAGTAAAGCATTACCGCAAGTTGGCTCCCGTCCATCGAGAGTTGTCTTGCGGTAATTTTTTGCCCTTCACACGACCAGATCATCAAACTCGCACGTCCTCATATCGTTCAGCGCATACGTGACCACGCCAAACACCTCCACCGCCCCGCAGTCATCAGTAATATCATCCCCTTCGTCTATCATTGTCACATTCTCCGATCCGTCAAGATACTCCAGGCACCGAACCGGAACCAGACGCAGTCTCCTTACCGCAAGCTCACCGCCGACAGAAGCAAGAATAACGCTGCCGTCTACTGCCTCTACTGATCTATCGACAACGAGCGTTGCGCCTGGGTGGATGCCAGCGGTAATAGCTCCACCCTTAGCAGTAACGAGATACACAGATGCCTTACTGGTGCCGCACAACTCGTCAAAGCCTATGCGGCTATGCACATAGTCTTGGGCCGGGCTGGGGAATTTTGATGCCATACAATCCTCACACAACAAATACTGGTTATACATACAGTATAAGCATAGTGAATTATGCGTGTGAAGATCGATTTTGCAGGTGAATGGTATGGTGCTGATCGGGAAGGGAAGAAAGTTTCCCGCTTAGCGAAGGCTATTGCTGGGTGGCTTAAATCTTATAAAAACCCATGGGTGTGGGCAATTGCTTGGTTTTGTAGCAAAATACCTATTATTTAGTTAAATGAGCATCATTATGTCTTCTAATGCACGAGCCTTTAGGCATGACATCAACGGACTGAGAGCCTGGGCTGTCGTTGCTGTTGTTCTGTTTCATTTTGGCATTCCTGGCTTCGGTGGCGGGTTTGTCGGTGTAGATGTGTTCTTTGTCATCTCCGGCTTCTTGATGACCCAAATCATCGCCAACGGCCTTGAGGCAGACAGGTTTTCAATCTGGAAGTTTTACCTAGCGCGAGCCAGAAGGATAATTCCCGCACTTCTTGCCTTGTGTCTGTGCTTGCTGGCCTTGGGTTGGTTTTGGTTGCCAACAGCAGACTATAAAACTCTCGCTACTCATGCATTATCAGCGATTTTCTTCATTTCAAATGTGAAGTTTTGGAGAGAGGCTGGATACTTCGATGCTGCGTCGCATGAGAAATGGCTACTTCATACCTGGTCATTATCCGTTGAATGGCAGTTCTATGTGATATTACCGATCGCCCTCATGGTGATGTGGCGCTTCTGGAAAACGAATGGGATTAAATTCGTTATTTTTGCTGGCTGCATTCTTTCCTTTGCACTGTCAAGTTATCTGGCCTTTAAAACGCCAGCAGCTGCATTTTTCTTATTGCCTACCCGTGCATGGGAAATGCTGGCTGGCGGGGCAGTATGGTGGGTAACTCGCAATAGCACACTTTCAGCGCCCAAAGCCAAACAAATCGAGCTACTTGGCTTTATTCTAATTATTGCGTCAATTGTTCTTTTTAGTCCTTCACTTGCGTGGCCAGGCCTGTATGCAGCAGTTCCTGTTATAGGGGCAATGCTCGTCCTCGGCGCTGCCCGCCAAAACTCAATGTTTACGTCCAATTTCATAGCAGAACGACTGGGCGTGTCGTCCTACTCGATCTATCTTTGGCATTGGCCGGTAGTAGTTTTGCTGACATACACTGAAACTGCGCACCAGTGGCAGTGGATAGTAATCGGGATCATCGTCAGCCTCGTACTTGGCGAACTGTCCCTCCGTCTGATTGAAAACCCAACTCGCAAAGGGTTATCAAAACAAACACCATGGGGCAACGCATTAACAATAGCTCTATGCATGGTGATAATCAGCGCAGCATCACTCGCCATCTATAAATTTAATTTTTCAAGCCGCGTTCCTGCGCAGATTGATCTCATCGCAAACGAAAGCTACAACATCAAACCTAACCGGGATAAGTGCTTCTCGACATCAGGCTCAACCTCCAATGCCTGTGTGTATGGTGGGAGTGATATCAAGGCGATTGTTGTTGGTGATAGCCATGCTGACGCCATGACAACTGCGGTTGAGGCTGCACTTCCTTCAAAGAATGATGGCGTGTTAGACCTGACTTTCGCGAACTGCCCAACCATCTATAGTGCGAAAGTTATTCCAGGTGAAGCCCCTGATAACCAACATTGCTTTGAGTACAATCAGTGGGAAAAAAAGAAGCTGGCCACTATGGATAAAGCCATACCTGTGGTCATCATAAACAGAACTTCAGCATATGCATTTGGACAACATAACATTGTAGAAAAGATGAATACGCCAATCGTCTACTTCTCCTCCGTTTACCGCACACCAACCCCTGAATTTTTGAGTGAATTTGAAAAGGGGCTGATTGATACGGCATGCGAAATTGCTGCAACTCGCCCGGTGTTTATGGTTCGCCCTATCCCGGAGATGATGTTTGATGTTCCAAAAACGTTATCTAGAGCGATGATGTTTGGCAAAGAAACACCACATATTTCGTTAAGCGAAACAGATTACATGAAGCGTCACTCGTTTGTATGGGCGGCCCAAGACAAGGCAGCAGAAAAGTGTGGCGTAAAGATACTTAACCCATTACCTCTGCTGTGCAAAAATGGTACATGTGAAAGCGTACATGATGGAACGCCAATCTATTACGATGATGATCATTTAAGCGAATATGGGAATAAGTTACTTGTTCCCATGTTCCAGAAAATGTTCTAAACAATAGCAATATCTGGCCGGGTAGTCCCCGGCCCTTTCTCTTCAAATGGTGTTGTAATAGCTTGCCATATTCCCAATGATCCCCTGGTTCACCGTCCCTTTATCACTTGGATAGATGACGATTTCAGCGATTTTACTATTGGGGTTTGAGCCCTCAGTAGTTGGGTTTATCCCCCTACGCGTAGCGCCAATCGTCGCCTGCTCCAAGTGCATTGCGATAGCATTCATATCACCTGGAGTTCCCACCGCAGAGCCATCAATAGCATAGGCCGTTAATCCAGAGCGGATCACCCCGCCAGAACGACCTGCAATTTTCAAGGCTGTTGGTGATACGACGGATTTTATCGCTGTTGATGTTCGAACAATACGCAAGAACATCCCCACCCCTCCATTCACTCCGGAATACTGGCCATTGCACTGGAACAGCAGCAGGTCGTTATCATTCGCTACAGTTGAATCCCTTGCAGCCATCGAGAGCACTGTAAACGATGCGGTCGTCTTTGTTTCTGCAACGAAGAACATCGATAGGCTGGCGTTTGCCGCCGTGAACTGCTGAGGCAGAGCCTTGGGAACGGAAAGGAAGTCGTCAACTCCATCGAACATGATTGAAGGCTTACCGTTGAGGAGTACCGGTGTGCCGCCGGATATTACTTTGGGCTGGTACCCGGCAGTTGGTTGTGTTGCATGCAAACCGTTTCCAGTCTGGTCATAGAGAGTCACTACCGTCCCGTCCCCGCTGCCGACGAACAGTTTGACGTCATCGATACTAACGGCGTTGTTAACCGCGTAGAAGTCCATGGTTAAGTTGTCAGACGATCTACGAATGGTGACGAGTGGCCCGGCATAAATACCACTACCCACCTGGCGCAAACTGTAAGCAGCGGCCGCACCAGGGTACATGCCGAGCAGGCGATCGGCGCCGATAAAGTTTGTGAATACAGTTCCTGAGGCAATTATTTTTGTCGCCATGTTAAACAGCCTTTGCGTTAGTAATTGAAACATTGACATACGGGAATGCGGAACTTTGAACGTAAAGGTTACCGCCTGCTTTAGCTTGTTGAATAAAGTTGAATCTGGCATTAATTAATGGACCACTGATGGTCAGCGGATTTTGAGAGAAATTAGATTTAATGCCGTTCACTACAATATTCCGCATATCTGTCAAGTATGCAGGCCTGCCGTATGACGAGGAAGTGGAAACCAATACTTGGCTCCCACCCGTTGCGGCAGTGTCTTCAATATTAGAAATGCTCACAGTATCAATCACCGAACCGCCAGTTGGCAAAATACGAACCTGATTATGAGCTGACTTACTTGATACGCCAGAGATAGAAATATTAGTAATATTGTCACCCAGTGGACTAGGCTTATCGCCGCCGACTTGCAGTGGATAAATATAGGTACCAAACGGATACGTATCGATGAAGTTCAATAGCGCGGTCATGGCTATTGTATCGTCAGCTGTTATGCCCGTTATTCTTTCAACCCTACCGTTGGAACACCCTTTCCTGAAGTCTATGCCGTCTCCGTTTTTAACGGTTGTGTTGAAGTCAAGATCATGCAAATACATCCCATCGCAGCCATGTTCTTGAGAAATGGCCCAGCAGGTTGTTTTTTGCATTTTAAAATTGAAAATTTCGTAATCTTTCGTGTTCGCTAGCAAGATGCCGAGTGTTCGCCAGCCATAAGCATCACCAACCCACGCAACGGGCGCCCCACCAGTTACTGGGTGCGGTGCTACGTATGGAACGTCAGGACCTTCTATGAACGCAGTTGTAATACCACTGCCTTTTATCTTTATTCCTCTATTCTCATTAAGCTTTAAGGCGTAGCTATATGGATTGTCTGGATCAACCACAATGCCTTTGTTACGGATGATATTATCAAACACGCCATTCTGAAGCTTTAACTTGGCGTTATCGATGTACAATGTCGTATAGTCAGGAAGTAACAAGGACTCAGATATAAGCCAAGTATTCGTGTTTGGCACAGTAACAGTATCGATGCCCAGCGTCAGCGTCCCACCACCGTTAAATTCAATTAAATCCAGAGCAGCTTTTATTCGATCTGTTTGTGTTGCACCATCAAAACTGTTCGGCGTTATAGATAACGATTCGTTTCTGGCCGTTGGCGCGTTGGATTCCACTGGTGGGGTGTAAAATCCGACTGCCTCGCCGCGATCGTTGAACCCAGCAATGACATTCCTGTCACTGTCCCTGATTGTCCACACCCACCCGTCCGCTGATTTCTCTGACTTTACGTCTTCTTGAATTGTTAGAGGCAAAAGGAATTGTCCATTATCATAGATTATCGCACATGAACGCCCAAGAGAGTCCTCGAATGAAAATGCAACACCCTCAGATTCCATTGTATTAATTAGCTTTGTGACTTCATTCAAGGACTCAGAGCTCGGATAGCTCACCCCGGTTGTTGTGGCCACGCCAGCGACGTTCTGGTATTGGTCAGCAAATCGTGGTGGCGTTGAGCCTGCAGCCACAGCAACGTTAAAAAGAGCATTGAGCGGAATTGTGCCGGCTGTAATGGCTGACTGAGCAGCAGCTAACGTTGGGTACAGGCTAGATGTAATTGTGGCATTCTGAGCTGCCTCAGAAGCAATAGCGGCGGACGCAGATGCATTACTCTCAGATTCCGATGCTGATGTGGCGGACTCAGTCGCTGAAGAAGCTGACGCGGAGGCGGATTCGGCACTTGCCTTTGCTTGATTGGAGAAGTCCTCCGATAGCCCAGCCACATCTGCATATGACTTAGCTTCTGCGGCGGAGACTGCGGCATTAGCCGCATACCTTTGCGCACTTAAATTGTCTGATATGGCCATATTTATTCCAAAAAAAAGACGCAAATTGCGCCGTTGTGGGGTTTTAACTGGTTGCTTACCATTCGATTACGACAACACCAGACCTTCCATTTCCGCCTGTGTATGCATTACCACTCGTTGAGACATCGTATGCTCCGCCACCGCCAGCACCGAAGCATGATGCACTTACACCACCTTGCGCGCCGCCTCGTCCACCACCACCCCAGTAAGAAGCGCCGCCAGTTGCTGAAAGTACAAATGAGCCAATCTGCCCGTCACTACCTCCACCGCCAGATACGTTAACCGCCCCTCCAGATGCGCCGCCACCGCCACCGCCAGCTGTACTTGTCACGCTTGATTTGACCCCACCATAACCGCCAGTAGCATTGCAATATGCCCCAAATGATGAAGCCCCTCCCTGTGGCGCTCCATTTGCACCTGTTGTGCCAGAAGCGCCAGCCCCAACAGTTACCGATATGTTAGATCCTGGGGTAACCTGGAATACGCCTATAGCCGTACCCCCGGCCCCACCTCCTGAACCAGAAAACGTTTCACTTAATGACCCCGCCTGGCACCCCATGCCACCGCCACCGCCGCCCGTGCAAATAACACGAACCTGCGTTACATTGCTCGGAACGGTGAAAGTTCCTGATGCAGTAAATGTTTGCATGCCATGCGCTGGTGCGTAACTAGATATATTGACGCCATCACAATGTATCTGAGTAACAGATGACGCTCTGGATGAAACACTTAAAGCACCTGGCGCTGTTGTCGTGCAAATTACGCTGAACAGGCCAGTTGTTTTATTCTCTATTACCCAGTCCTTTATCCATGGAGGGAAATAGAGATAGACGTTAGCGATTAGATTTCCAGATATTACAATTCTATCTTTTGAAGCCTGCAAAGTTGTCAGTGTTACACTGGCGTTGCTCATGGATAAGCTTGTTACGCCATAGTTATAAATAGGAACCCATCCTGTGTCAGTGGCTGTGCTTACTTCTGGGTTATTTACGTTGGCGTCATTGAGATTTATCCACGCGCCGCTGTATGTACTGTTCGGTATCACCGCTCCTTTAGGGTATCCAGTTAAAGCGCTAGAGAATGTGGCATCATATGGGTATCCCATCCCGGCGTCCTGCCACCTTTGCTTGATAGTTATGGCATACAGTATGCCATTCATATCCTGTCCTTTGGGTGGTTTTCCTCCGGCAACTTCCGGAGTCATTGTCAATGGAGGAAAACCGCTATCAAAGGTTGCGTCTCCTGCGGCCAGAGTATCTCCAGAGGAATCTACTGGAATGTTATTTTTTGCGCCATTTACAGAGAACGCTTTTATCGTGCGTGAAGGGATTTCTGATGAATTCATTTTATACCTGCTGCTCTATATTTACCGTTACTCCAGCCGGAGATGGAAGCGCTCCTGAACTCTGCACAATTGCCAGTTCAACTGTAGACAGCTCAAACTCAAAGACATATGTCATAACCATTCCGCCGTCATTCCTTACATATGCTTTTCCGCTATCACCAAACATATACATCAACATTGCATTCATGCTTGGAATTGTGCAATCTGTTATATTTGCCATTGCCTTTAGCATAATTAGCTTTCTATATGCTTCATTTGTTAGCGAGACCGTCGATGTTTGCATGTTACCGGTGTAAAACGGAACCTGGTTAAATGGTTGCGGATCATTGATTACAGGTGGAGTGTTAAGTGCCTCGCGAAATCCAAAATACTTACCGCCTGGAGTTACGGTGAGCAATCTACTGACCACGACAATCTTACCCCAAACATCTAGCCCATATGTACCAGCGGTTTCGATGTTCCATATAATGTCATAAAAGTCATCTATGAAATCGTCCGGCTCTACAGCCTGATTAAAGGTGTCAATGATATTTCGTAACTTTGGGCTGTCCGCATACTGAGAGATTATTGTATCGGCATAGTTTTTCATTACACCACCAGTTCAACCGCTATGTTAGTAGCATCAATCGTTGGTATCTCATCAATGCCGAACTCTACAGATGACGAATATACGGACCCGTCTTTTGATATTTGAACGTCAAGGATGTTGACATTGTTTGAGTCGATTTCCTGAACGCCTGCATAATATCGGCCAGCAAATATGCGAGAACCTATCCTAGCTCTAGTTCCGCCATCTTCACCATTGAACGATGCGATGATTGAAGCCTGAACCAATGCGTCAATATTCGAAGGCAATGAGTCATTCGCCTGTAGCTGCACCTTGAAATAAACGCTGATTGCTGTTGGAGTAACCCACCTGATGGTGTATTCAGGGTAAGGATAAACGTAGTTCTCCCTGTCCTGTATCACAATGGACGTACTGCCGTTCATGTTGACGCCAGGAGGGGCGGAGTTGTTGATAGCGTTTCCAATGTCCTCGGCAAGGCCGCCATATGCAGCAACATAGAATGAATTAGCTGCCAATGGGTAGTTGGTGACGCCTTTGTTCACCACTGCCGCAGTCTTGTTATCGGTGACATACGCATCACTCACACCATCTACTGAGAGAACAGCAGCATAGATAGCCCCTAGCGTATTACTCGCATTCTTGGCTACCGATTGACGCCGCCTGTACTCAAAGTTGGCCCGCCCCTCCACGTCATTACCTGGAACACCTGCAGTAAGGTTGGTAATGCTTGACCACCCCATCACTGCTCTGTAAATCGTATTCAGCGATCCGATTGGGCACGAAATTGGCCCCGTCGCCTGGTTCTGAAATACAACATCAATGCTGCCACTGGCAGGGATAGTGGCTTCAACTAAAGATACATACAGATAACCTCTATCATCCTGCGCAATGCTATTCGCTGGTATTTTTGCATCAACTAGGCCGGAACATGTTGCAGTCACTAATGTGCCAGTAGCCCCGATGCGATCAATAAAGTAAATCCTGGCGATACCGTCCTGCATTCTTCCCGATGCATAATCGGGGTTTACTTGATTAACAAGCCACGCCAGGCTGTCATTCTTCGCGGCGATAATGGCCGTGTCACTCATTGCAATCTGCCCCTGCGGCGTTGTCAGGCTGGTACTCATTCCGCCGCCCATCGAAGTATCCAGGTCGCTTAATCGACCATTCAGAATGTCGAGTTCGTCAGGAATTGCGAGGCCGGTGTCGGTGATCGTCACGGCAGGAACTGCGGTGGTTACTACTACGGGTTCAGCCATGGTTTCCTCAGAATTGAATTGGATTAAAATTTCCATGATAGAAATGTGCAGCGATTCGATACGCTATCGAAGCGCGCTCCGGCGTGTTGTAGTAGCCAATGTGCTTGTTTTTGCCATCAACCCTAATGTGCGCTACCCACTTTCCCCTTGTTGAAATTGCGCTTACCCCCTTGAATCCAGAGGTGTTTGCTGATGATTTAAGTTTATTTTTGGCATTTTGAGATCTAGTAGCTAACCTAAGATTAATGATCCTGTTGTCATCCCTTACTCTATTTATATGGTCAATCTCTTGCTTTGGTAAGCCCCCGTAAACATAAAGCCATGCCAAGCGATGGGAGGGAATTACCTTTCCACAAACTTTAATTTTTCTATAACCATCGGTATCTTTTGTCCCCGCCACACTACCAATGACAACTCTTCGAGAGGGCTTTACTTTCCATGTAAATACGCCAGTTTCCTCATCGAAGTTTAGTTTTTCCATGATTTCAATTTGTGTAATCAAAAGCTGACCTCCGATTGGTCATTATTTTGGTCAACTATAGTCATAACACCGTTACCGATGCGGTCAGACTGGCCGATGATGATTGTGCAGGTCGCTGATTGGACGTATGGGAGCTTTTTCGCCTCGGTCTGCATCTTCGTATTGACGTACTGAGTTCCAGGCCAATGACCTAGAATGCGCTCGTAATACGGCAGGCCAAGCGTGGTGTCATACCAGACTTCACCCGCAAAGGTGCTACAGGTCGTTGCTACGTCCTGAGCCACCGCGTAAGGGTTCTCCGTCTGCGCAATGTTGCCGAAGTCGTCAAGCTGCAAATCCCATGTGTCAGTGTTGAGAAGTAATGATTTTGTGAGCATTGCCATTCTCCAGGCATAAAAAAACCCACCGAAGTGGGTTGGCTAATGGTGTTTTTATCAGGCTACATCAGCACCGAGTAGCTTTTTCAACCTGTCATAGATATCGCAGGCAGTGATAAAGTCGCTGCTAATTTCCTTCATAACCTGTTCACCGTCGCTTCCTAGCAGCTCAATCCAGTACATGTACTCGTCGTTTCCTTCGTCATTTTCACAGGCCAGTGCTGTAAATTTGGCCGTAACGCAATCGCCTTCCATCAAATGGCGGCTTTTCGCGAGCACAGTGTCGCCCAATACACACAGTGTCATTTCATCTTCCTTATGCAGCAATGCCGCTAATCACAATCATTTTTGACAACTTCGCCAGCCCTTTGGCAGTAACCAGTACCTGCTCTACAACCTTTTCGCTGCCATCTGAACGCTCAACGGTCGTCACTTTATGCTCCAAGACACCAGATTGAATTTTGTCCTGATAAGCTATCCAACTGCGGCCGCCTGCGCGTTTGTAGATCCAGTGGCTTTCTGAAAGAACCTTGAACAGAAATTTAGGCTGAACCTGCAAATGTTTTGCTGCATTGGTGATGCACATGCTGCCGTCTGCTTTGGCAATTCGCTCCAGCGCATCCACATCTGGCTGCATTTCTTCTACCTTATGCTCCAGTGCGATCACCTTCTCGCTGTAGGTCAGCAAAGTGCCGCGCAGGAACTCCGCGTCATTTAGCGCAGCCATAGGATCGAATGCTTTTTGCAGCTTGCCAGCCTTGAAGTCAAGGAAGGTCTGGTTAACCTGCAAGCGGTAGGATGCAGAAATCCAGCCCGCGTACTCAACAGCCAGCAACTCATGGGCAAAAGTGCCTGGAGCAATGCCACCCTTAGTTACTTTGATTACATCCTCACCAAAGGCAGGATTCTGCCTTAGCTCCTCGATCAACTCCTGAGCTTGTTTAGTAGCCAACCATGCCTTTGGACGCTTTGCGTCGCGCCCGCCGCTTGCCTTATGCAGCGCGTTAAGGTTAAAGCGACCTTCCTCATCGGTGTTGATGTCAACGCCAGCGATGACAGGCAGTGATTTATTTGCTACATTTGAATAAGTCATCTAAGACTCCTATCGCATTAGTAGTTTTTGACATAGCCGCCAGCTGTAACTGGCGGTTTTCTTTTGCGTCATCCCATACGCCTATCAGTAAATTCTCCTCATTTTCTCTTTATCCATGCCAATATCGACAAATCCAGTTGGCTCATACCCCATGTCTGTCGCCACGCCTCTGGCTATTGCTCTGAATGTATTCGCTTTGCCAAAAAATTCGACACACCCTCCAAATAAATCATCATAAACAATTACCCGGACGCGATAACGCTGTTCTGATTTCGTCTCTTTGACAGCTGGCACGGATGGCTCGGCCTGATAACTTCCAGTTTTACGGATTGCGGGAAGTACTTCACCAGTTACCCACTTGCGGAACTGGTGTGGAACAGAACCAGGCTTGACTGCGTCCCGACAGCGAAGCACCAGAGTAAACATGCCAGATTCGCTGATGACATTGGCCTCACCCTGACGCCCTAAGTTGAACTTAGACCGCTCATCATCATCCAAAGATTTCAATGACATGGTTGGGTTGGTGAGTTTAAGTGCTTTGCACACATCCTCGGCAACAAACCACGGCTCGCCGACCTGAGTAACAACACGGATTTCCGACTTCCCAAACTTGAACTTAGTGAATTTTGGCGCTGCTTTTGGTAAACTCTTCATGTCGATATTTCCTACGCGGTTATTTTCGATAGAAGCCCGGATAGTGTTAGCGCACCTCTGGGCTTCGCTGTTTTTACTGACCATTCGCCCTTTCCTCACGCAAGCAACGCGCCAAACGCTGCACAATCGCAGAGTTAATCGAAATCCCATCCATCTCTGCCATGCGGCGGATATCTTCTTTCATGCGCTCTGGCATGCGAAGTTGGAAGCTGTCGTTTTTGCGGCCGGTATACAGTACGTCACTCATAACCTTCTCCTCTGCTTTATGACACCAAGTTGGTGCTAGAACCAATTTACCACCATTTAAGGTGATGTCAAGTAGGTGCTATTATCTCGTGAACTTGTAAAGCTACCCTTGGTGAGTCATGAAGAAATACCCTAGTCAGGAAATGGATAGGTTTAATGTCCGCTTGCCCGCTGGCATGCGTGACGCCATAGCAGACTTGGCAAAGGAAAACGGGAGATCGATGAACTCTGAGATCATTCAGGTCATCCAAGACGCCCTGGACGCAAGGAATGGCAAAGTAAAAATTGATGATGGCGCGCTGGCCGACATTCTGGTTAAGCTGCGTCGACACTCCCAAGAGCAGGATATGCTCATAAACGAACTGGTTCAGGCAATGGAAAGTAAGAAGTCCATCTAGCCAAGGAGTAAGCTCAATGACAGGGAAATCGCCAACCTCCCTCATACAGGAAGTGATCGCCTCTGCCGGGGTAGATCACGGCACCGCTATCGTAATTGCTACCGATTTTTTGGCTTTGGATGTATCCAAGCACGACGAGCCTGGCCGGGAGATTGAAAAAACCTTCATGGCATGCCACAAGCCGGGGTTTGATGCTTACTCATTTAAGCTGTTCTTGAAAGGCAGATACTCATTAACTGACAAGCAGTCCACTGTTGTCCTTCGTGGGTTTCAGTATAAATGTAACTATCAGATAAACTCGAATAGAGCGATGCTTGCTGGCATAAGCGAAGGAACCTGGGCTTTTCCTGGTAAATGCGACTGTATTGATGGCAATTTGCACTCATCACTTCATGGTCAAAACTTCCGTCTTTCTGGCGGGGTATCTTTAAATGGGCAGCCCATAAAGCCTGGAGAGTCGTGGCTATGCTGTTGCGGGTACCGCCCTACCCTCGCCGCACTTGAAGAGAAGAAGCCATCGCTACTTTCCAGAATAAAACGCATGTTTTTCAAAGAAAAACCAGAGCCAAAAATTAGGATCACCACAAAGCTTGAGAGAAAGGATGTAAGCGTCAACTCAGCACCGTCTGGCTTAATGCGTCAGGCGCTGTAGTTTAGGTGTCCACTTATTCTTCCAGGTGGACACCTCCGTGAGTACTAAAGAACGACGTTCCCGTCAGCATTATTCCCC
>NZ_JBLJAJ010000021.1:0-94491 GCF_047530005.1 Serratia sp. N21D137 | reverse complement strand
TTAATTATATCGAGTGCGATTACAATCGCTGGCGTCGCCACAGTGCCTGTGGTGGTCTTAGCCCGGAACAATTTGAAAAACAGAACCTCGCTTAGCCATGTGTCCATTGTTCGTGGGTAAGATCACATCATTGACCCAGGGGGGAATAAACAGGTTGGTAAAGCAGGATAAATTTGGGGTTGTTTTTAGCCATTCCAGCGTCTTCTGGTTTTTATGAGTAATGTAGTTATCCATTATCAATGTGATGCTTTCTGCCCGTCTGTATGTTCGCCTGAGAAGTTTCTTATTTACTCCACTAACATAATGTACTTTCCCTGTGCCTGCATGGAGCACGCCTGCAAGGTAGTGTTTCTCGTTTTTACCTAGGGTCGAACACGTTTTTGTTGACGTATCAGTTGCCAATCAGCATCAATTTTCGGATATCAAGTCGATATCGACTTCATCTTCATAGTACACGGGATGAACCGAACTGTTTCTCTCCAAAGTTTCTGTTATTGCTGACATTTTCTCGTCTTTTTGGGGGCTCTGATATGAAGTGTCGGAGCCGCTCTTCGCCAGACCAGATTTGCCAAGGATAGCCACTTTCTCATCGTGGTCGGATGACTAGCGGTGTTAAAAATCCTATTAGTTTCAATGGTAAACAACACACTGCGCCAGCGAGAACGCAGATAACCATACTCTTGAGGCGAATGCTGTACAAACAATGGGAGTGTGCAAAGGATGCTTTCTTTTTCAAGCCACCGCAGGGGGCGGCCAGGGGGTAAACTTTTTAGTCCTTCACAACCATATAGCGTGAACCAGTTTATCCAGCGGCCAATAGAAGAACGGGCGGTACAAAGCACCTTTGCGGCATGGGTAACAGGGTCTCCGTGGTGGAGCATAAGCGTCGCCATAAGCCGACGGACCATGTGTTTGCTGGATAGTTTTTTGCGTGGTTTTGCGTTCATCAGTCGATATGGATGCTATGATCGGCATAACTCAGTCCGACGGGGTTGCTTGTTCTCATCGACGATTGATCAGAACGCTCAAACCGGATTGAGTTCCCTCTAGTGATCTACTAACAGCGCTGAAGAAAAAAGAGGTCACTGTCCTCCTGGCTTATGTATGTCTGATAGATCTTATCTTCGATACCATAGACAGTTACTGTCCTCACGGTGAGGCCTTTTCGAAGGCCTCCGGACTGGCGTCACCGAGATGACTGCCAGTCCGGGTACGGTTATAGAACACTTCAATATAATTGAAAATATCCGCCCGGGCCTTATTTACTTTCTGACTTAAAATCAACAAGGATGACGACTTTAAACAGCTACATATTTGGTTTTACGAATACTGATTATTGATGATATGAACGGCCAACTGGCCTGTTGAGGAGCCTGTAAAACGGAAAGGCTCATCTGAAGGCGTATATTTTCTAGCGGTATATTAGTCGCTGAACTCATCTAGGCGCGGGCAATTAAGTTCATTCAGACGCCGGATAGATTCAATCCTGTTAACGATATATTCAAAATCAGGTTGCAAAAACGGCTATGACCATAGATTCCTGCTTCTGAGATGAGCCCCAGTTGAATTTAATATTTTTTCCTTGATCGGCCATAGCTCAAATATATTTCTACCTCCAAGTTTATGAAATGCTCTCTTCCTGTGACCATAAACGGTTTTTATTGAAATACCTAGATGCTTACTCATGAAGTTAGGGCTTTTTCCTTGAAGAACGTATTGTAATATGGTAACCTCTCTTTTCGTTAGTTTTTCCATTACACTATTAGGTTGGTTTTCATCGTCTTTTGAGTGAATTTCCATTAAAATATTGTCAACGATGTCACGAACGGTAAGGGAAACCTTATTAAAATTATTACTGTGGTTTTTATTTGTGGGAATGAAAACCATTTTTCCATTAAAAAAACCAGTTGCGGCCAACAAGAGGGTATTAGCATTGTAATTATCTAAGAAAAATAAAAAAACCTCTTTCTCTTTTTGTGTGGTCCTATGTATTGTATTTATGTCCTTGGAGGACACTTTTAATATATTATTGTCCTCATCATCTAACTGGTGATGTATACCAAGAAAAAAATAGCTGTTATCAGTAATTACATTAATTTTCATTTTTTAACCTCCTTATTTGTTGGTGCTGTTACGTGGCTATTTTTACACTGGCGTTAAAAATAGTGCCAAGGTTACTTTTTACTAGGAATTAGTAAGCCTAATATAATCGCTTGTGCCGTATTGGCGTAGGAATGTCAGCCAAATAGGTATTTCTTTTTTTAGTTCTATCTATGCGCCACCGCAGACCGATAATGCGCTTTTGTCGGCGAAAAACCCTATCCAGCGGTGAACTTTAGTGTGATCAGTAATAATGCTACGTTCTGCCATCACCTCTTCCTGATTACATAAAATCAGGAGGTAAGCCAGATACTAGCAGACACACTGCGCGATAACATTGATGGGGTAATATAAGCGCCTGAAGGATTTTCGGTTCAGAGGTATCCGTTACGGGTTCTATGTTGATCCGGTGCAAGTAATTCAACAGTAGTACGCTTAACGGCTGCAATAAACCAGGGCACCGATATCGACTCTTAGCCGTCGAATAAATAAACTACTAAACAATAAACGAATAGCCAAAAAAGGCCGCATAGACAAAAAGTAACCAGCCAAACCTTCCCCCTAAAGCTCATAGTTCTCCCAGATGTAAGCTCTGATAACCATCCTAGCCCGACTCCCTGTTGATGGTCGTAACGATTGCTTTGCGTGTCAGGCTGGCCACTGCGGTCTTTTAAGCCATTATGCCCACTCACTTGACGCAGCCACGAACTCGTCACCTTTTGCTCTCCCGTTAACAACATATAAGTATACTGTGTTTCCCTTAGGCGGGCGTGCAACCGCTTAATAAACATTGTGTTAGCTGCAACCAGGTTTGCGGTATAGCTGACTAACTCTGGACGCACTGTCTGTGTACCAGACTTCTTTATCAGTACCTTGTCAGGTAATGCAAAAAGAGGATGCTCACTGTTCTGATGAGGATAATCAATCGCCTACTTTCAGTAACTCATTCCCCATCATTTTCCTACCTGACATGCGTTGAAGTTCTTTAAGTTACCTCTCCACAACGTCCAGCTCTGAAACAGGTACAACCTATTCTTAAAACTAAAACCATAGACCGGCCTGTTCTCACTTTAAGATTTGCTAGTGACAATATATACAATGAAGTTTATGACGGTTCAATTTATAACTAACATTTTAATTCAGTGTAATTATTTAAGGTTGTTTGATGGTCTTGATTAGGGTAATGCAGGCTAGATCAGTATCTGAAGTCAAATGCTATCATTTGATATTCATCGGGATTTTATTTTATAAAAACCTGGTTATCTGTCGGATAGCGGTCAGTATAGTCTAATGAGATGCATTATTAATAATTAACTGTTCTGGGAAATAAATTATTTAAAAGAATGATATTTATTAATTAAATATAATGATTATTATGGGTAATTGATGAATTAAATGATCTAAATCAAAAATTAACCTATTTAGTTGATGTGATTTCTGGAATTGATTATCACGACTTAATTTTTTATAAATTTTAAGTTATTAATTTTTGGTGCTATGATAATTGTGGTATTTTTGATGTGAATCACATTTTCATTATGAGATTCTTCCATCAGTATCGGGATATTTTAGCCGGAATTGGATTTTGTTGAATAAATAGCTTTTAGGGCTTTGTTGAATAAATCAGATTTGGACAAAAGCGAGCGTCATCTTGTTCAATGCACGGATCATCACCATAGCCTCACCGACCTGCGCATCATAGTCACGCAGCATAAGGTACCCGCCGAACAGTTGTTTGACTCGGTACATCGCCGTTTCGGCCACCGACTGCCGGTTGTAAGCCGTGTTCCATTTCCAGTAGGCGTTACTCCCGGTAAGCCGCTGCCTCGCTACCACCTGATTTCTGTCCGCGTATTCTGTTGGCCAGTAACCTGCACGGGCTCGCGGCGGGATCAGTACCTTGATTTTCTTACGTCTTAGCTCGTCATGGCACCGCTTTGTGTCATAAGCCCCGTCAGCTGAATCCACCTGGATTTTCCGGTGGGTCTGGCGGATAAGACCCGAGAATGCCTCTGCATCGGTCACGTTGTTCAGGGACTGGTCAGCACAGATAACCTCGTGGGTTTCGGCATCCACGGCGAGGTGCAGTTTTCGCCAAACGCGGCGCTTTTCCTGGCCGTGATTTTTCACCTTCCACTCGCCTTCACCGAAAACTTTCAATCCGGTGGAATCGATAATGAGATGCGCGATCTCGCCGCGTGTGGTGTTTTTAAAAGGGATGCAGACGAACTTGGCTCGTCTGCTGACGCAGGAATAATCCGGGCAACGAAGTGGGAGCTTCATTAACGTAAAAATGAAATCCATGAAGCCCTGAGCGGCACGTAGCGTAAGTCGAAAGACACGTTTGAGCATCATTACGGTGGCAATAGCTAATGCAGAATAACGTTGTGGTCGCCCTCGTGAAGACGTTTTGGGACCGTCGTACCAGGCCTGGATGACAGACTCATCAAGCCAGAATGTCAGTGAACCCCGATTGACGAGCGCCTTGTTGTAGGTGTTCCAGTTGGTGATTTTAAACTTTTTCTTTGCCATTGGATACCGCCAGAGGGGACAGGAATGTGGTGATCTGAACCTGATTGCGCCCAAAAGATCGATTTATTCAACAAAGCCACCCATTTATCGAAAAACACATGGTTTACTTATTGGACGCATCATCCCCGAGGGCGACTTAATGCGACAGAACCCAAAAACCTGACCTTTATCACATATTCTTTAGATATTACGTTGATGTTATCTAATGATTTGGGATTTTTAAACAAAGAAATCACTATAAACAATCCTAAGAATTATATCACCAAACTCAATTGGTTTTTGACTTGGATCATTTTATTCCTCAATTGGTTATAAAAAATATCATAATTTATTAATGTTTGTTTTTTTATTTATTATTTTAATTTATGAATAAATTCATCAGTAATAATCTTTTTCCTGATTGCACCTATCGGGTGCTTGACTAGGCATAAAGATAGAAATTTTGTGATAAATCAACAAAATAAATTTTATGTCTGATGGCCTTGATTCTTATCGGCCTTCACTGACTTAAATATTATTTTCACATAAACTTAAATAACTATGTTGTATTGAGCTGCTCAAATTTAAGTTGAGCTGTAAGAGGTTGTTTGTATATTCTTCTTCCGGAAGTTGAATGCTGTTTCTGCGAACAGTCCTTTAACCCCTGATTACGGGGTTCAATAAAAAATAATGAGGGTTTTTATAATGATTAAAAAAGTAAAAACATTGTCAATAATGACTTTGGCAGCACTGTCTTTGAGCGCTGCTGTAGCGCATGCGGCAACGACAGCGACTATTGTAAATGGTGGCACCGTGCATTTCAAAGGAGAAGTGGTCAATGCAGCTTGTGCAGTAGATACAAATTCTTCTGATTCAACCGTTTTAATGGGGCAAGTACGTTCTGCCAAGCTTGCCACTCAGGGAGCCACAAGTACGGCTGTTGGTTTTAATATACAACTGAATGATTGTGATACCAGTGTTTCAACTCATGCTTCAGCTGCATTTTTTGGTCCTACCGTAAACAGCACCAATACGACTGTACTGGCATTACAGAATTCAGCAGCCGGTAGTGCCACTAATGTTGGTATACAAATCCTGGATCAGACAGGTACCCCACTGGTAATGAATGGTACAACCTTCAGTGCACAAAGCACATTAAGTAATGGTACTAACATTCTCCCCTTCCAAGCCCGTTACTTTGCAACAGGTGCTGCCACCCCAGGTATTGCTAACGCAGATGCTACCTTCAAGGTGCAATATCAATAACAATCAGATTGTTGCAAGGATAACTTCTTGACTGAGACCGCGCCTTAATTTGTATCCAGCCTATTCAGGGATTGTTTACTTATTCAGCGTATTTATTATCAGTAATTGTTACAGGGATGATTTATCTGGCCAGGAAGGCTAGGCGCTGGTCTTCAGTAACAAAACCGGAGAGATGCTGATGCAGCGGAGGAAAGCATTGTTGTTCATGATGTTATTTTCGTCAGCGGCTATGGCGGGTAATCGCTGGAATGTTACTTTACCTGGAGGAAGCATGCATTTTCAGGGAAACGTCATTGCAGAAGCCTGCCGAGTTGAGGCAGGGGATCAGGAGATGACGGTCAGGATGGGGCAGCTTAGTAGCAACAAGGTTTCTGGTGTTGGCAGTGATGCTTATCCGGTGCCTTTTACTATTCATTTACAGGACTGCAATACCAATGTAAGCCAACGTATCGGTGTAGCATTCTATGGTGTTGCAGATGACAAAAATCCAGAAGTGCTTTCTGTTGAGAGCACTTCAAATAGCGCAACAGGTGTGGGGATTGGGCTATTTGACGAACAGAACCAACTCATTCGATTGAATAGCCCTCCATTGACTTATAAATCACTAAAGTCTGGAGCTATGGATCTGCATTTTGTTGCGAAATACCGTGCTACAAGCCGTGAAGTAACTGGCGGTGTTGCCAATGCGCAAGCATGGTTTTCATTGACCTATGATTGATCCGCATATTTTTAATAAACGTAATCTCATGCTTTTATTAAATTTACATAGAGATGAAATAAAAAGGTGAAAATGTGATTAAAAGAGCGGGTTTAATTGAAAAACTGTTTTTTGGAATGTTGTTCCTGGGAATGACATCCGCATTCAGTGTGCAGGCCAGTGTCGCACTTGGCACCACGCGAGTTATTTACCCATCCGACCAAAAACAAGTGCAGTTGACTGTAAATAATAATGATAAAAAAAGCACCTATCTGATCCAGTCGTGGGTTGAAAATATGAATGGACAGAAAGACGGACTCTTTGTTATCACGCCACCACTTTTTGCCATGCAGGGAAAAAAAGAGAATACGTTGCGTATTATTGATGCGACTAATGGGCGATTACCAAAGGATCGAGAAAGCCTTTTTTGGATTAGTGTGAAAGCAATCCCATCAATGGAAAAGCAAAAGCAGAATGCCAATGTATTGCAAATAGCTATTATTAGCAAAATTAAACTCCTTTATCGGCCGATAAACTTGCCTCTTTCTCCTGAGCAGGCTCAAGATAAACTACAGTTCAAACGGCTGGATAATAAGCTTGTATTATCTAACCCAACGCCGTATTTTTTAACCGTTACTGATTTGCGTATTGGTACTAAGGAACTGGAAAATGCACTCGTTCCTCCAATGGGGGCAACATCGGTACCCTTACCTTCTGGTAGCAGTGGAAATATAACGTATCGTACGATTAATGATTATGGCGCGTTGACACCTCAAATACAAAGCAAGATGTAATAATCTCAAGCAGGATCTTGCCTACATGGTCTCATCGTTATTGATAGCCGGCGAGTTACTTCAGACCGGAGGGGATATGCTATATTTGAAATGCAGAGTACGAAAAAATAGATCCCGGCATATCTGTCGCTATCATTTATCATTCGCATTTTTTGCACTGATGATGGAGATATGCAGTTTTTCAGCTCAGGCTGAGTTATACTTTAATCCCCGTTTTCTATCGGATGACCCATCTAGCGTAGCTGATTTATCCGGATTTGAAAAAGGTCAAGAAGTACCAGAGGGCACATATAGGGTTGATGTTTATATAAATAATGGCTTTTGGTCTACTCGAGATATCACTTTTCATGCCGGTGAAGACGGTCAGCAGTTATCCCCGTGTTTGACCCGTGGCCAACTTGCCGCTATGGGCGTGAATACGTTGTCAGTACCTGGTATGGGCGCTTTAGCGGCTAGAACCTGTGTACCATTGTCAAGACTGATCAAAGATGCCACCACCCAATTTGATGTCGGGCAGCAACGATTATATTTAACTGTACCTCAGGTATATATGGATAATCGCGCCAGAGGCTATATCCCACCGGATCAGTGGGATAATGGAATTACCGCGGGCTTATTGAATTATAATTTAACCGGTAATAATGTGCACACGCGTAACGGAGGAAGGACAAATTACGCTTACTTATCTTTGAATTCGGGGGTTAATCTAGGGGCGTGGCGCCTACGTGATATCTCAAACTGGAGTTACAATAGTGGAAACAGTAGTGTAAATAGTGCTGAAAATAAAAACAAATGGCAGCATGTGAATACATGGCTGGAGCGAGATATTGTGCCTTTCCGCTCCCGGTTGACGGTGGGGGACAGCTATACCCGTGGTGATGTTTTCGATGGGCTTAATTTTCGAGGTGTGCAAATAGCTTCTGATGACAACATGCTACCGGATAGTCAGAAAGGGTTTGCTCCAACAATTCATGGTATTGCCCGAGGCACCGCACAGGTATCGATAAAACAGAATGGATATGATATCTACCAGACTACTGTTCCACCAGGACCTTTTACGATTAATGATCTTTATGCTGCCGGTAATAGCGGCGATCTTAAGGTAACAATTACTGAGGCAGATGGCAGCTCACAAGTATTCACTGTACCTTATGCCTCCGTTCCTGGACTACTGCGTGAGGGACAGACCCGGTACACTTTAACTGCTGGTGAATACCGCAGTGGAAATAAGCAGCAGTCTAAACCCAAGTTTGCTCAGGGCGTCATAATGAAAGGATTTCCTGAAGGCTGGACCTTGTATGCAGGAACCCAGCTCGCCGACCGGTACCGCGCAATTAATGTTGGGATCAGTAAAAATATGGGTATTTTGGGGGCTTTGTCATTTGATATTACTGATGCGAAAGCGACGTTACCTGACGGCAGTGAACATCAGGGGCAGTCATTACGATTTTTATATAACAAATCGTTAAATGAGCTGGGTACTAATATTCAATTGGTTGGTTATCGATACTCCACGCAAGGATACTTTAATTTGTCAGACACTGCATACTCAAGAATGAGTGGTTACAGTGTAATAACGCAGGATGGGGCCATACAGGTTAAACCAAAATATACCGACTATTATAACCTCGCATATAATAAACGAGGGAGGGTTCAGGTTAGCCTAACGCAACAATTGGCTAATCAGATGACTCTGTATCTTAGTGGCAGTCATCAGACTTATTGGGGAACCAATAAGGCCGACGAACAATTACAAGCGGGGCTGAGTGCTGCCACTGGTGATATTAATTGGACGGTAAGTTATAGCCTTGCAAAAAATGCTTGGCAAAATGGTCGTGACCAGATGTTGGCATTTAATATAAATATTCCATTTAGTCACTGGATGCGCTCAGATAGTACATCAGCATGGCGACATGCCAGCGCCAGTTATAGCATGTCAAATGATCTTAACGGACGCACGACTAATCTAGCCGGGATATATGGCACACTGCTAGAAGATAATAACCTGAGTTACAGCATGCAAACGGGCTATGCTGTTGGGAGTCATAATGGAAATGGTAGTTCTGGCTATGCAGCGTTGAACTACCGTGGCACCAATGGCAATGCGAATATAGGTTACAGTCGAAATGATGGATTTAGTCAGCTCTATTATGGAATGAGTGGCGGTATTTTGGCTCATGAAAATGGCTTGACGCTGAGTCAACCGATGAATGATACGGTTGTTTTGGTGAAAGCGCCTGGTGCCGGTAATGTAAAAGTGGAAAACCAGACCGGGATTCGTACTGACTGGCGAGGTTATGCCGTGCTGCCTTACTCGATGGATTATAGAGAGAACCGCGTGGCGTTAGACACAAATACATTGGCAGACAATGTGGATTTGGATGATGCAGTGGTCAGCGTGGTGCCGACACATGGTGCGGTGGTTCGGGCAGATTTTCGACCACGCATAGGGTTGAAGATATTAATGACATTACTCTTTGACGACAAGCCCGTACCATTTGGTGCGGTTGTATCGACGCCAGAGGGGCAGGGAGGAAGCATAGTGGCGGATAATGGGCAGGTTTATCTGACAGGGCTTCCGTTAAGCGGCCAGGTTATAGCGAAATGGGGCAAGAGTGCAGACACCCAGTGTGTGGCAACTTATGCATTACCACCTGAACGCCGGAAACAGGCACTGAATGAAGTGACTGCGACATCCAGGTAAGGAGCGGATGATGAAGGTAATACAGTTTATGCTTTCTGGTCTGTTGATACTGTTGGTATCCAGCCCCAGTCAAGCGGTGGACAGCACCATAACCATCTCCGGTAATGTGCAGGATAATGCTTGTGCTGTAGCGGTGGGGAGTCAGGATTTCACTGTGGATCTCATGAAATCATCGGCTAATCAGTTTAATGCCGTGAGAACTGTGACGCCCAAAGTACCATTCAGCATTGAGCTCACTGCTTGTGGTAGTAGTACAACAGCGGTAAAAGTGGGGTTTACCGGTACGGCAGATACCATTGATAACAGCTTGCTCAGGCTGAATAGTAATGCTGGCGCGGCTTCGGGGATTGGTGTGCAAATATTAGATGGCAACAGTAATACTGTCTTACTGAATGCAGACCAATCAACACTCTATTGGCAACCGTTAAAAGCCAATCAAAACAATACGCTAAACTATTATGCAAGATTGATGGCGACCAGACTGCCAGTTGTAGCCGGAGTCGTCGATGCAACCGGGATATTTACTCTAGAATTTCAGTAACTGGGGCATAATAATGAAAAAAATCATCTCTGGATTGATTCTGGCTGGTCTACTGTTAAGTAGTGTTTTTGCTGTTCAGGCTGCGGATGTGACTATTACTGTAACCGGGAGAGTGGTTGCGACGCCTTGTACGGTGTCGACGACCTCTGCAACGGTAGATCTCGGTGATTTGCAGACTTACGGCCTGAAGTTACCAGGATCATCATCAGCGTGGCATGATGTTGTTTTAAATTTGACTAACTGCCCTGCAGGAACCACAAGCGTGACCGCATTGTTTAGTGGTACATCAGGCGATTCGGGTTATTATAGAAATCAAGGAACGGCCCAAAATATTGAGATACAGTTACAAGATAGTGAGGGTAACCCGCTAAATAATGGGGGGCATAAAACTATTTCGGTAGGGGAAACAACGGCATCAGCCAGTTTCTCGCTAAAAGTCCGAGCTATAACTGTAAATGGTAGCGCAACACAAGGAAATATTCAGTCTGTAATTAATGTTACTTATACGTATTCCTGATAGATAGAGACTGAGGGGGATGTGGGCTGTCGTATTAAGGTGGCATCAGATAATATGCTTCTTGTGGTTTTGCCTGCCTATATCTCTAATCAGAAATGTATTCAAACGATTACATTATCCCGCCGATGTTATTGCTCAGTGTGCTTGCTGGTATCTGGCTTACGCCCTTAGCCTACGCAATCTTGAAGAAATTATGGCCGAGAGGAGGATTGTGATATGGCGAGTCTGAGGTGATTATTATCGATAAAAGTGGTGCTAATACAGTAACTTTAGTCATGCTCAACGCCGACAAACCGGATAAGGAGGCGATTACCATCAGGCAAAGTAAGTACTTGGACAACCTTGTTGAGCAAGAACACAGAAATATCAAACGATGGATACGACCGATGCAGGTATTCAAATCCTTTCAACGGGTACAGATCGTGTTAGCGGGTATTGAGTTGGTATAGATGATACGCAAATGACAATTTCACCATCTAGCCGAAGACCATTTATCTTCTGCTAACGAAATTTATCTGTTGGCTGCCTAAAAATATCGGTAGCGCAACGTTTGCTGACTTGTTGTCGTTAATGCGACAGAACTCTGCAGGCCACGCAAGTGCTTTGGGTTCAGGCAACCTTCAGTGGTGTCTGCAGTGCTAAGAATGGCGGCTTAGAGTTGAATTTCGGACTTGAGTCCGCTGGTCAAATATAAGGAAGTGAATGGATGAAAATTATTTCTTTGTTTGCATATCGTATAATGTTTTTCATTTGGTTAATTGCAGGCTTATCAACAGCACATGCTAACTGTGTTAGTGGGCAAGCAATACCGGTTCCGATTTCAATTAATTTTGGTAGTCATGTTACAATCCCAATCACTGCTCCTGTGGGGAGCACTATTGCGTCGATACAACTACCTCCCACTGGTCAACTTGTCGCTAGCTGTACTAATGGTGGTGGGTACCTTTACTACAATATGTTTTTACAGCCATCAAATATACCCCATGTGTACAAAACTAACTTAGAGGGAGTCGGTATTTTATTGAAAACAGGACGATATTTTGAAAATCCACCCAGTAAGTATCAGTACGGCGCTTCTGCTGGTTGGGTCAATAATGTTTGGGATTCGAGTTACAAGACAGTTAGTTTAGTCAAGACCGGCGATATAACTCCCGGCTCCCTTCAGTCTACCAAAGTTGGCAGCTGGTATGCTGACGATAGAATAGAACCGATGGTGTTTACGCTGACTGCCGGGGCAGTTATATCGCAATCTTGTGTTGTTAGCACACCGAATGTTAATGTTCCTTTAGATGATGTAGTTTCAAGTGACCTGACGGCTATTGGCTCAACGGCAAAGCCCAAGCCATTTAACGTTGAATTAATCTGTGACAAAAGTGTACCAATCTACTTTACTGCTAATGGGATAACTGATCCAGATGCTGGAAGTGACGGTGTATTAAAAAATACTGAAACATCAGGGGCTGCCAGCGGAGTGGGAGTGCAGATTATATACAATGGTACCCCGTTAAAACTCAATAACAAATTACAAGTAACAACATCGCCTAGTGGGCAAGAAAATTTACAGTTTTCCGCTCAGTATTACAAAACTAAAAATACAGCGTTTCCTGGCACGGTAAGAGCCATAATGACCATTGACATATCATATATGTAGATTTTAGCCTGTCCATAATTTTGTGTAATTGCCAACCGAATGAACAACCCCGCAGCAAGCAGCGGGGTATCTCAAAACAGTGCCAACTGATGAGTTGAGTGCAGTTTGTGGTATTCATTTCCTTGATTTTTAACATACTGCCCGATCATCTACTCATCTCCGTATTTACCAACCGTACTCGCAAAATAATAGTCAGTCCAAAACTCGCCGTCCCACAGGATTTTGGGCAACGCTTGAATATCTCACGGGCTGTAAGGCTTTTGAGTGTGCTTGCGGTGAGCTCGTATTGACAGGTCGATGAGACCTACATCTGGTTTTCAGGGGGGCTTTTCGGACGGCGTTATCGCAAACAAGACGGAACTGCTGACGCGGGGCTACCTGCGCGATCCGCAGCTGGAGCGCATCGTCCACCGTTCGCAAAACCGGATCGAATCCTACCGCCAACTGCGCGCCGCCATCGCCCAAGTGGGCGGCAAGAAAGAGCTGACCGGCCGCACCGACATTGAAATCGAGATTAGCAACAGTGCACTAGGTTGATCTGGCAACGACGCTGCCGTGCTCGCACTGAAGGTGCGCTACGTTCATGGTTAGGAGCCTGAATCGCTTCTTTTGAGAACGCCTGACCATGAACGTAGCACTAACCGTCCTGGGATTTCAACGTACAACCCCATGTACTACCGATACATAAAGGTCACACTAATAACTGACTGTACATTGCCGGCGGTAACCTGACCAGTAGTCCTTGCATAAGCAGCCACTAAATCAAGCGAGACCGCTGAGGTTCCAACAGAACCTAAATCAACCCTTTCATTTGTCGCTAACGGGGCACCGTTATGTAACAGTTGCACTCCAACCCCCTGGGCTGGGGAATATGCGGTGTTGGTAAAAATTGTATTATTTTCTGGCGCCGTCGTTCCCGTCAGATAATAAGTGAGATTTTTGCTGGATACACAATGAATAGTGAGATCGACTGGTGTTTGATTGGCTGGATAGTCCGGTAATGACACAGTGACATTGCGACTTGATACATCACAGGTGCCTGTTGGCATACGCACATCATTACTTGCCACAATGTTCCAAGTGAAATATTTTGGGTTTTGGATAGCTCCAGTATCCCATACATACTCTTTGTGCATATTTATTGATGCAATACGCTCACCGGCTCTGATAAAAATCGCACCAGCAGGTGGGTCATTTACCGGAGTAAACGTCATTTGAAGCGGTAATGGTGTATAAGCTCCGCTCGTTATGCTTACACTATCTGTCGCACCTGTCAATGGAATTGGGTAGGATCGACCATTCCATATAATTGTTCCCTCTAAAGATGAAATAGAGCTGGCAAAAGCCGTACCTGCTGTCAATTTGATGACATCAACAGCCCGATTATTCCATGGTGTCTCATTCAAACATTGAATGTGATCCCCTAAATCAAGCGCTATATTTTGACCCGGTCTGACTTGTGGGTTTATAGCTACACTTATATTAGTAGTTCCACTATCAATAGGGGCGCTATTGGCTGATGTTATGCATAAATATCCCCAGCTGACTTCTGAGTGCCCCATAAATATAGATAAAATAATGGCTAACCTTATCATCATAACGATAATACCTCTAATTGGTTTAGTTCGGTGGTCCATTTCCGAACGAGACGTAAAAAACCGTAAGTGGGCCCAGTGGGAGCGAAGCTACAAAATGCGATATTTGTCTTGGTAGGGTGTGCTGATTAACAAAAAACTATGATTTCCTCAATGCCTCAAATATCGATATCCATCGAAAACCTCTTGTACTGGAGGTGGCGGATCTGTTTGTTTTTCTCTTTGGTTTCTGACTGTATCTCATCACTAAATTTACTGAATTTTAGTTCCTAACAGTCCACATCCACTTTCTCCAGCACCTGCTCGACCTTCTCCTGAGGAAAACGCTTTTGCCAAATTGATGCCAATAGTTTTAACATTCATGATGGCCGTTCCGTTCAATTAGTGACGATTTATCGTCCCACTGTGGCACTAGAGATGGGAGGCGGCCATTCCATTAACAAAGCCCTGGAGTGGCTAAAAAAAAAGCCCAAATTTATCCTGCCTTACCAACTTGTTTATTCCCGCTGAGTCAATGATGTTGAACATCTCAGGCTTGCTCTGCGCGAAACCGTGACACGTAATCATAAATGTCGTTCGATGTGGCAACTGTTGCAGAAGGTAAAGCAGTTTATGATGGCGGTATCCTCCTTCGCGAGGGGGGGCCAACATGGAACCGAAAAAGTGTAGCACTATTAAGTACACCTATTTAGCGATAAGGTTACCTATAGTTATATCGACGCAATAGTGCTCCCCACAGGAGCAGTGACTGGGATTGCAACATGACTACCAAAATTAATTGAAATCGGAACCGGTGTTGCTTGTCCACTAACACAGTTAGCATGTGCTGTTGATAAACCCACACCAAAAAACGTAAAATATTACACCAAGATGTAAGAAAATTCCCACCCGTTTATCCCCTCATACTGTATGCCTTAATTGTGGGTTTGATATCGGACATAACGCTACCTTCATGGAGAGTATATTATAGGGTTTAGCGGCAATCCACACTGTGACCAAAATCATATTTTTATATTAATATATATACTATACACAAGTTAACTTGAAGGTGCATTTTACAGTATCGGGAAATTATCATTAATACGACGAGCTAACGTACCTGCGATTGCAACCCATGTATGGTCAAAAAATTTATTTATCGCCGTCCTGAAGGCTTTTACAGTGGCGAAATAACGGTTATTTCGTACCTCTTCGTTCATCGCCTTCCATAACCGTATTATCGGGTTCAGATTGGGGCTATAAAGGGGCGGTTCATCACATATGCCCATTCTTTCACCAGCTCCGACCGCTGATAACTTGCGCCGTCAAGGATAATATACACCTTCTGACTCACCGGATAAGTCTCACGGATGGCGATAAAGAACCTACTGATATTCAAGCTGTTAGGCAATATCCCTTAATTTATTTTTATACAAACCAATACGATAGAAGCAGCGAATCAGAGTGATTTTCGAGCCAAAAATGCCAGAATCCACCCTAAAAATGCTCAGATTATGAACATATTCCCGTTTTTGGTAATGAAGGGACACAGCCTAATACTGTCATATTCTCGGATCACCGTACTGCCGATGTCGTTCAGATTCTGTGCACCCATGATGTTCAGTCTGGTGCGGCTACCTGTTGTTTCCGCAACGATTTCCTGGCCTTTGGGTATCCATCAATAAGCCAATTTTGCTCCCTGTGTTGGGTGCACACCATCAGTGAACAGGATGGGATCATCGCCCGCTTCCTGCTTCAGTTTCTCAATAGGTTTCCACGAACGCACGCTGTGCTTCAGCACAGTATTTGTGGGGAACACCGGTGGGCTTTTTGTAACTGAAGTCATTGCGGTGCAGCTACTTGTTCATGCTGAGAACGGTGTAACGGATATCCCACCACTCATTAACCAACTCAATGATAGCGTGCGTGATAGGGAGAAGATTATCCGTCAGATGAGTGATAAGTTCTGCTGTCTGTGCTTCACTGAGATGACTGTCAGAGCCCCCATTTTGGGGCTTGAGTTTTTCGTCATTAAGCCAATCATGCAAATGACGGCGAACCGTTGTTTCATCAATAAGCTGGGAATTAGCGATCATGGCGATAATCCAGTCATCAGCAGCGATAAGTACACATCGAATTCTGTCACGCATACATACGGCAATCCCTACTGCTTTTGTGCAGCATTTCCAGGGCTATCCGTTGCTCAGAAGTCAGATGTATTTTCATGTCGGCCAGCTTGATCCTCATCGTGAATAAAATCAAGCATCTTCATTGATCACGGGTTTATACAGCGGCACTTAAAGTAGAACGACCGAACCCGAGGCTATATTGAGGCGATGCGCCCGCAATAACATTCAGCCCCAACCTATAAGAAGGCATTAGCGGAGGTGGGCAAAGCGATTAAGACCATCTTCCTCTGTCGCTATTTGTAAGATGAGTCGCTGCGTTGTGAAATTAATGCGGGCCTCAACGTCGTGGAAAACTGGAACAGCGTCAATGATTTTATTTTTTATAGTGAGCACGGTGAATTTACCCGCAACTGGGCAGCGGACCAGGAGATATCGAAGCTGTCATTGCATTTGCTGCAAATCAGTCTGGTCTATATCAATACATTGTTGATCCAAAATGTGCTGTCGGAGCCGACCTAACGTCAGCGAATGACTGAAGAAGACTGGCGTGGTCTGACGTCATTGATATATCACCATGTTAATCCGTATGGCCGTATCGAACTGAATATGGATCAGCGGCTGGCGTTGGCCGCCTGTTTAGGCCTCAGTGCTGGCCGCCTTATTCCTTTTAAGAACATCTCATGCCTTTTCGTCATTTCAGGGGGCAAATCGCACGCCGTATAGTCACCCTATCAATCTGTTATATGAAAAGGCCGTTGTGGACTATCTACCAATATTTGCCGACCTGAAACACCGCCCTGTGCTGGTGGTTGGCGGCGGCGAAGTGGCTGCACGCAAAGTCGACCTCCTGCTACGCGCAGGGGCGCAGGTACGGATCGTGGCGCAGGCGCTCTCAGAAGAGCTGGAGCACCAACACCTGCAAGGGCGCGTTGAGTGGCTGGGGCAGAACTTTGTGCCGCAGCAGTTAGACGACGTCTTTCTGGTGATTGCCGCTACCGACGATAGCGCGCTGAACGCCGAGGTGTATGCCGAAGCGGATAAGCGCCGCGTGCTGGCCAACGTGGTGGATGACCAACCGCGCTGCTCCTTTATCTTCCCGTCGATTATCGATCGCTCACCGTTGGTGGTGGCCGTGTCATCTAGCGGCCAGGCACCGGTATTGGCGCGGATGTTACGTGAGAAGCTGGAGGCATTGCTGCCTGCCAGCCTGGGGCAGATGGCGGAACTGGCCGGAGGGTTGCGTGGCAAAGTGAAGCAACGGCTGGCTTCCATCGGGGCCAGACGCCGTTTCTGGGAGAAAACCTTCAACGGCCGTTTCGCGACGTTGGTGGCGAATGGCCAGACGGAGCAGGCGCAGCAGCAGTTGGAACAGGATTTAACGGCTTTTGCGCAGGGTAATGAGGGGGCGCAAGGTGAGATCGCACTGGTCGGGGCAGGCCCGGGCGATGTCGGCTTGTTGACCCTACGCGGGCTACAGGTGATGCAGCAGGCCGACGTGGTGCTTTACGATCACCTGGTGAGCGAAGAGACGCTGGATTTGGTGCGTCGCGACGCCGAACGTATCTGCGTGGGCAAACGCGCCGGTGCGCACTCGGTGATCCAGGAAGAAACCAATCGGCTGCTGGTGGAACTGGCGCAGCAGGGGAAGCGGGTAGTGCGGTTAAAAGGCGGCGATCCCTTTATCTTTGGCCGGGGTGGCGAAGAGTTACAGGTGGCCGCCGCTGCCGGGATCCCTTTCCAAGTGGTGCCGGGCGTAACCGCAGCAGCAGGGGCTACGGCCTATGCCGGTATTCCGCTAACGCACCGCGATCACGCACAAAGCGTGACCTTTATTACCGGCCATTGCCGTGACGATGACGACGGCTTGGATTGGCCTGCTCTGGCGCGGGCGCGTCAGACGTTGGCGATCTACATGGGTACGATGAAGGCGGCGGATATCAGCCGCAACCTGATTGCCCATGGCCGTGATGCGAGCACGCCAGTCGCTGTGATCAGCCGGGGGACGCGGGCCGATCAGCAGGTGCAGACTGGCACCTTACAACAGTTGGAACAATTAACTCGGCAGGCCCCGTTACCGGCGCTGCTGGTGATCGGTGAAGTGGTGGAATTACACCATCAAATCGCCTGGTTTGGGCATCAATCGCAGACGGCAGTGGCAGCGCGCCCGGCCGTCGTGAATTTGGCTTAAAGGATCTGTTATGGACCAAAAACGACTCACTCATTTGCGGCAATTGGAGGCGGAGAGCATCCATATCATCCGTGAAGTGGCCGCCGAATTCGGCAATCCGGTGATGCTCTATTCCATCGGTAAAGACTCCTCGGTGATGCTTCATCTGGCACGCAAGGCGTTCTATCCGGGCACGCTGCCGTTTCCGTTGCTGCATGTGGATACCGGTTGGAAATTCAACGAAATGTACCAATTCCGCGATCGTACCGCCAAAGAGTACGGTTTCGAGCTGCTGATCCACAAAAACCCGGAAGGGGTGGCGATGGGGATCAACCCGTTTGTCCACGGCAGCGCCAAGCACACCGATATCATGAAAACCGAAGGCCTCAAGCAGGCGCTGAACAAGTACGGTTTTGACGCCGCCTTCGGTGGTGCCCGCCGCGACGAGGAGAAATCCCGCGCCAAAGAGCGCATCTATTCTTTCCGCGATCGCTTCCACCGCTGGGATCCGAAAAACCAGCGCCCGGAGCTTTGGCACAACTATAACGGCCAGATCAACAAGGGCGAGAGCATCCGCGTGTTCCCGCTGTCGAACTGGACCGAGCTGGATATCTGGCAATATATCTTCCTGGAGAAGATCGACATCGTTCCGCTCTACCTGGCCAAACCGCGCCCGGTGGTGGAACGCGACGGCATGTTGATGATGGTGGATGACGATCGTATCGATCTGCAACCGGGTGAGGTGATCAGCCAGCGTATGGTGCGGTTCCGTACCCTCGGCTGCTGGCCGTTGACCGGCGCGGTGGATTCTTCTGCGCAGACGCTGCCGGAGATCATCGAGGAAATGCTGGTTTCTACCACCAGCGAACGTCAGGGCCGCATGATCGACCGCGATCAGTCCGGTTCGATGGAGCTGAAAAAGCGCCAAGGGTATTTCTAAGGAGCCGCCGGAATGAACAACGTTATTGCACAACAAATCGCCGAACAGGGCGGGGTAGAAGCCTACCTGCACGCGCAGCAGCACAAGAGCCTGCTACGTTTCCTGACCTGTGGCAGCGTGGACGACGGTAAAAGCACCCTGATTGGCCGCTTGCTGCACGATACCCGCCAGATCTACGAAGATCAGCTCTCAACCCTGCATACCGACAGTAAACGCATCGGCACCCAAGGGGAGAAGCTCGATCTGGCCTTGCTGGTGGATGGCCTGCAGGCAGAACGTGAGCAGGGCATTACCATCGACGTGGCCTACCGCTATTTCTCGACCGAAAAGCGCAAATTTATCATCGCCGATACGCCGGGGCATGAGCAGTACACCCGCAATATGGCTACCGGTGCCTCGACCTGCGACTTGGCGATCCTGCTGATCGATGCGCGCAAAGGCGTGCTGGATCAGACCCGTCGCCACAGTTTTATCGCCACGCTGCTCGGTATTCGCCACCTGGTGGTGGCGGTGAACAAAATGGACCTGGTGGATTACAGCCAGGCGGTGTTTGAACAGTTCAAACAGGATTACCTGAGCTTCGCCGAGCAGTTGCCCAACGACCTGGAGATTAAATTCGTCCCGTTGTCGGCACTGGACGGTGACAACGTTGCTAGCCAGAGCATACAGATGCCTTGGTATAGCGGCCCGACACTGTTGGAGGTGTTGGAAAGTGTGGATGTCATCAGCGAGCGTGAACATCAGCCGCTGCGCTTCCCGGTACAATACGTCAACCGCCCGAATCTCGATTTCCGCGGTTATGCCGGGACTTTGTCTGCCGGTGTGGTCCGCGTGGGTCAGCGCATCAAGGTGCTGCCGTCTGGCGTTGAATCCACCGTGGCGCGCATCGTGACCTTTGATGGCGATCTGCAGGAGGCGGGGCCGGGTGAAGCGATCACGCTGGTGCTGAAAGATGAAGTCGACATCAGCCGGGGCGACCTGCTGGTGGATGCCAGCGAAACCCTACAGGCCACGCAAAGCGCCTTGGCGGACGTGGTATGGATGGCAGAACAGCCGTTGTTACCGGGCCAAAGCTACGACATCAAGGTAGCCGGGAAGAAAACTCGCGCCCGCGTTGAGAGCATTCGCCATCAGGTGGAGATCAACTCGCTGGCGCAGCATCAGGCCGATGTTTTGCCTTTGAACGGTATTGGGCTGGTGGAGCTGACCTTCGACGAACCGCTGGTGCTGGACAGCTATCAACAGAATCATGATACCGGCGGCCTGATCTTTATCGATCGTTTGACGAACGTCACGGTTGGCGCGGGGTTGATCCGCGAAGCCTTGCAGCAGGATAATCCAGCAGCGGCGGGCAATTTCAGCGCATTTGAACTGGAGCTGAACGCCTTGGTACGCAAGCATTTCCCACACTGGGGTGCGCGTGACCTGCTGAAGGGGAATTAACGTGGCTGAGGCTGAGTTAGCGAAAGACGAAAACGTTGTGTGGCACCCGCATGCGGTAACGCGTGCGGAGCGTGAAACCGCGAACGGCCATCAGGGTGTGGTGCTATGGTTTACCGGCCTGTCTGGTTCGGGTAAATCGACCGTGGCTGGCGCGCTGGAGCAGGCTCTGCATCAGCTGGGGGTCAGTACCTATCTGCTGGATGGTGACAATGTGCGCCACGGCCTGTGCCGCGACTTGGGGTTCTCTGACGACGATCGGCGCGAGAATATCCGCCGGGTGGGGGAAGTGGCCAAGCTGATGGTGGATGCTGGGCTGGTGGTGTTGACGGCGTTTATCTCACCGCACCGTGCCGAACGGCAGATGGTGCGGGAAATGTTGGCCAAGGGGCAGTTTATCGAAGTCTTTGTCGACACCCCGCTGGCGATTTGTGAGGCTCGCGATCCGAAAGGATTGTACAAAAAGGCCCGCGCCGGTGAGTTGCGTAATTTCACCGGTATCGATTCGGTGTACGAGGCGCCGGAACGACCGGATATCCGGCTTAATGGTGAACAATTGGTAACAAATTTGACCGCGCAATTGTTAGACCTGCTGCGTGGTCAGGCTATTATCAAACCCTGAATTCGCAAAAAGCGCGTGGCGTGATCGAGCTACGCGCTTTTTACTCTAGCAAGTCGCCGCAGAGCGAGCCAATAGACCAGGGAACGCTATGCAAAATGCCACGCCACTAGTGATTGATAGCCAACTCGAGCAAGAGGAACCCTCGTACTCCTTTTTGGGCGGCACCAGCGGCTTTGTATTCTATTGGCTGGCGTTTACCGTGCCTTTTATGGTTTACGGTTCTAACACCTTGTTTTTCCTTCTTTATACCTGGCCGTTTTTCCTGGCTTTGATGCCAGCCTCGGTGCTGCTGGGTATCGTCTTCAGCGTGCTGCTGCGCGGGCGTGTGTTCCTCACGCTGCTGCTGACCGGTATCACCGTCATCTGTCTGTTTTGGCTGGTGTTCAGCTTTCTGAGTGGCTGGTAATAAAAAGGGCGCCAGTGCGCCCAAGAGATGTCAAAGCGGTGCCGAAGGTTACAAAACTTTGCTTAAAAATGCCTGGGTGCGCGGATTGGTCGGGTTACCGAAGATGTGCTCCGGTGTGCCTTCTTCCTGAATAATCCCCTGATCGATAAACAACACCCGGTCGGCCACTTCACGGGCGAAGCCCATTTCATGGGTTACCACCACCATCGTCATGCCTTCAAGAGCCAGCGCCTTCATCACCGCCAACACTTCCCCGACCAACTCCGGATCCAGCGCCGAGGTAGGCTCGTCAAACAGCATGATTTGCGGTTCCATCGCCAATGCGCGGGCGATGGCGACACGCTGTTGCTGCCCGCCGGACAGGCTGCTGGGATAGGCATCGATCTTGTCGAGCAGGCCCACTTTATTCAGTAGCACCTCTGCACGTTCAATAGCCTCGCTGCGAGGCAGTTTTTTCACGTCCATCGGCGCCATGATGATGTTCTCCAACACCGTCATATGCGGGAACAGGTTAAAGCGTTGGAATACCATGCCCACGCTTTCACGCATCTTGTTCAGATCGGTCTTCTGATCGTGAATGGCAAAGCCATTGACGTCGATCTCACCGCCCGAGAGCGTCTCCAGCGCGTTGATACAGCGCAGAAAGGTACTTTTACCGGAGCCGGAAGGGCCGATAATGCATACTACTTCTTTCGGCGCGATCTGGCAGGAGATCCCGCGCAGCACGTGGGCTTCGCCAAATTGTTTTTGCAGGTTATGTACGCGAATCACTTTTACCGAACCTTTTTTCCATGTGTTGCACCATCAGCGAGAGCAGGAAGGTGATGACCCAATAGATCACTGAAATAGTCAGATAGGGCTCCCAGTAGGTGGCGTACGCGCCGGAAACGGTACGCGCGGCATAAGCCAGATCCGCCAGACCAATCGCGGAGGCCAGGGACGAATCCTTGACGATGGCGATGGCGTTGTTGCCAAGCGGCGGCAGCATGCGGCGGAAGGCCTGCGGCAGGATCACCTTACGCATGGTCTTGCCGTAGCCCATCCCCAACGAGCGTGAAGCCTCCATCTGGCCGCGGTCGATCGACTGGATCCCGGCACGGAATATCTCCGAGACGTAAGCACCGGCGTTCAACGTGATGGCGACTACGCAAGACAGGAAGGCACCGTAATCGGAACGCAATGCGCGTGCAAAGTCGACGCTCATCAAACCGTTGCTGACCAGCAGGCCGTCACGCGGGTTGATAAACAGCGGCACCAGCGCGAAGTGGACCACCATGATTTGCACAAACAGCGGTGTGCCCCGGAAGGCGCTGATGTAGATGCGCACCGGCCATTGCACGCAATAGTGCAGGATCGGTTTCCAGATGCCGTGCGGTGCCTGCGCCAGGCGGCCTAACCCGAGGAGTAGCCCCCAGGTAGTGCCCAGGATCACGCAGATGATGGTACATTTGATGGTCATCCAGGCACCCTCCATAAACAGCGGAGCGTATTCCTCAATGATCTCCCAACGGAATGCTGACAAAATATAATCCTTACGGTGGTAGTGCGAACTTGTGGACCTAATGCGTAGGGGCACAGTCAATTGCGCCCCTATTTACAGCCGGTTTATTCTGCTGGCAGCGTAGGGACGTTGCTGTCGAACCAGGTCTGGTAAATTTTGGCGTAGGTGCCATCGGCGATGATTTTCTTCAGGCCACTGTTGATCTTGTTACGCAGCTCATCGTTGCCCTTGGCCACCGCAATGCCGAAATACTGGCGCTCAAACTTGGCGTCTGACACCAGCTTGAACTCTTTCTCCGGGTGGGTCTTGATATAGAACTTGGCCACGCCAACGTCACCCAAGGCCGCGCCAATGCCATCTTCATACAGCTCTTGCAGCAGCAGCGGGGTGTTATCAAAACGCTTGATGGCGGTGCTGTTCTTACCCAAGACGTCGGAAACCACGATGTCACCGGTGCTGGAGTTAACCACGCCAACCTTCAGGGTTTTCAGCGCGTCGATAGAGTCTACCGTAGACTCTTTCGGTACCACGATAGCCTGCTCTGCCGGGAAGTATGGCGTAGAGAAGTCGACCATCTGCTTGCGCTTGTCGGTAATGGTGATGCCGGAAATGATGATGTCGCGGTCGCCAGAGTTCAAGGTGGCAAAGATGCCTTCCCACGGCGTATTTACCAGCTTCACCTGGAAACCTTCCGCTTTGGCGACGGCCTTGATCACATCGATATCAAAACCTTCCAGCTCTTTTTTGCTGTTTTCGTATTCGAACGGGCGATAGGTACCGCCGGAGCCGACAACATATGTCGGTTCTGCGGCAAAGGAAGCCGCGGAAAAAGTGGCCGCCAGGCAGGCACTAATCAGCACTAAACGTTTTAACATGAGCATTCCCCGAATAAGTTGAGTCGTTGAGTAAAGGTTATACATTGGATTTATTTATGCACTTTAGATGCATAAAAATAAACTTACATGAATAAAAACACAACCCCTACCTGATGATGAAAATGCTAACAGTGTTAAATATGAATAATTATTTAAAAATTGGCGTAAATGTCGGTGGAAATGCCATCGATCCAGTTATTCTTACTGCATACTGACGCAAGGGGCGGTGCACGTTATGCCTGTCTAGATTTAATGCCGCTTTCAGGCGACAATCAGGCGCTAAACTCAGGAAGTTCTGATTACGCTTGAGGGCTGCAGGTGAAAAGCCGCTGCTGGTGTGGAGTCAAACGGCAAGTTGTGGGATGATTAAGCGCTTTTTTTAGGGGGCGGAGATGGGAAAACTGACGCTGCTATTGCTGGCGCTGCTTGGCTGGTTACAGTATTCGCTGTGGCTGGGGAAGAATGGTATTCACGATTATGTGCGGGTCAATGATGACGTTACGGCTCAGCAGAGCAGCAATGCCAAATTGAAAGCGCGTAACGATCAGCTGTTTGCCGAGATCGACGACCTGAACGGTGGTCAGGAAGCGATAGAAGAACGCGCACGTAATGAACTGGGCATGATCAAGCCCGGCGAGACTTTCTATCGTCTGGTGCCTGAATCTTCCGGACGCAATGCGGCGTCTGCCACACAGAACAACCCACCGAAGTAACGCATGAATCCATCCATTGGCTCCTCCCCTCAGGTGATCGCCGTCCTGCCCGCTGCCGGTATTGGCAGCCGTATGCAGGCCGATTGTCCGAAGCAATATTTAACCATCGGCCATCAAACCATTCTTGAGCACGCCATCCACGCCTTGTTACGTCATCCGCGTATTACCCAGGTGATCGTGGCTATCAGCCCCGAAGACCAACAGTTTAAAACGCTACCGATCGCCAGCGATCCGCGGGTGTTGGTCACTGAAGGCGGGCAACAGCGCGCCGATTCGGTGCTGGCCGGGCTGCAACTGGCTGGCAACGCGCACTGGGTATTGGTACATGATGCTGCCCGCCCTTGCCTGCATCCTGACGATCTGGAGCGGTTGCTGGCGATCACGGCACACAGTAAGGTCGGCGGCATTCTTGCCGCGCCGGTGCGTGATACCATGAAGCGTGCGCAGGTGGGCCAAAGCATCATCTCGCACACCGTGGAACGACAGGATTTGTGGCATGCACTGACGCCACAGCTGTTCCCGCTGGAACTGCTTAAACTCTGCCTACAACGCGCCCTGGATGAAGGGGCGACGGTAACCGATGAAGCCTCGGCGCTTGAACATTGCGGTTATCATCCGCTGCTGGTGGCGGGGCGTGCGGACAATATTAAAGTGACGCGGCCAGAGGATTTGGCGCTGGCGGCGTTCTATTTGACTCAGTTGAACAACTAAAGGAGCGCATCATGCGTATCGGTCACGGTTTTGATGTCCATAAATTTGGCGGCGAAGGGCCGTTGGTGATCGGCGGTGTTCGCATTCCTTATGAAAAAGGACTGCTGGCTCACTCCGATGGTGACGTGGCGCTGCATGCGGCCACCGATGCTCTGCTGGGGGCGGCGGCGTTGGGGGATATCGGCAAGCTGTTCCCGGATACCGATCCGGCCTTTAAAGGCGCGGACAGCCGTGAGCTGCTGCGCGAAGCCTGGAAACGCATTCGTGCCAAGGGCTATCGTCTGGGTAATCTGGATGTCACCATCATTGCGCAGGCACCGAAGATGGCACCGCACATTCCTCAGATGCGCATCTTCCTGGCGGAAGATCTGCAATGCCATATGGATGACGTTAACGTCAAAGCGACCACCACCGAACAGCTGGGCTTTACCGGCCGTGGCGAAGGCATTGCCTGCGAAGCGGTTGCCCTGTTGATCAAGGAATAACGTATGGACATGGCCAATCTGACCTGGTTGCACGGCAAGCCAGCGGCTACCGGCGTGCTGAAAGCCAACCCGGAAGACTTTGTGGTGGTTGAGGATCTGGGCTTTACCCCAGATGGTGAAGGTGAGCACCTGCTGGTGAACATCCGCAAGAACGGCTGCAACACCCAGTTTGTGGCGGACGCTCTGGCGAAGTTTGCCGGCATTCATGCCCGTTCGGTCAGCTATGCCGGTTTGAAAGATCGCCATGCAGTCACCGAGCAGTGGTTCTGTCTGCATCTGCCGGGGAAAGAATCTCCCGATCTCAGCCGGTTTGCGCTGGAAGGCTGCGAAGTACTACAGGCCGCTCGCCACCTACGCAAGCTGCGCATCGGTACGTTGAAGGGGAACGAATTCACCCTGGTGCTACGCCAGATCGGCGATCGCCAAGAGGTGGAGCAGCGTTTACAGGCTATCGCGGCGGGTGGCGTGCCGAACTACTTTGGCAGCCAGCGCTTTGGCCGTGGGGGCAACAACCTGACGATGGCGCGCCGCTGGGCCAACGATGAGATCCGGGTTAAGGAGCGCAGCAAACGTAGCTTCTACCTGTCCGCCAGCCGCAGTGCGTTGTTCAACTTCATTGCCAGCCAGCGTTTGGCTAACCAACAGCAACAAACGGTGCTGGAAGGGGATGCGTTACAGCTGGCCGGGCGCGGGAGCTGGTTCGTGGCCAAAGCGGAAGAGTTAGCCACCCTGCAACAACGGTTAGACGCGGGTGAACTGATGATCACGGCTCCATTGCCGGGGGATGGTGAACCCGGTACTGCCGGGGAAGCATTGGTCTTTGAACAAGCTTGTCTGGTGTCACAGCCAGAGCTGATGGCGTTATTAAAGCGTGAGCGTGTAGAGCCTGCGCGGCGGGCCTTGCTGCTACAGCCGCAGAAAATGCAGTGGAGCTGGTGGGATGATGTCACCGTGGAATTACGTTTCTGGTTACCAGCAGGCAGTTTCGCTACCAGCGTAGTGCGTGAAATAATGCAATTGGCTAGCGATGAGGCAGATATTGCCGAGTAGCCGTTAGCTTAACCCTCAACTATTAATCCTTACTTTCTCGTTCAGGCGGAGCGGAACTCGGCCTGAACAGAAATGAGACAGCGAAAATGTTGTCATCGGGCCTGGCTTGCCAGGCTAATTCCCTCCATAGTGATCCGATAATTCATATCTCATCTTGCAATTCACCTTAATCATTATAATTTATTTGTTTCTTTCTTTATAATTAAAAATTATCTTGTTTTTTATCATGGCCTTACGGTTACTGTAATTATTAATTTTATTATTATAATTATTAAGTTGATCTGGGTGTTGATTGGTTTTTATACTTGCTGCGAATTTTACGAGACTAAGCGTGGCTGGAGTTGGCTGTGTTTTAAAGTTTGATATAAGAGACTCTCATTACGGATTAATCATGAAGCTCAATATTATTAAACGCCTGTTCGGTGTTGCTATTTTTTGTTTTTTACCCGGTTTTGTATTGGCCAATATGAGCGTTTATCCTATGGAACTCGGCATCGGCGAAACCGGAGCCGCTCAAATAAGGATTATATCCCAAAGCGACGGGGTGCAATTCGTCAAGGTAACAGAAAAACAAATACTCAATCCTGGCACTCAACAAGAACAGGAAGCGGACGTTGAGCAATTTGGACAAAGCTCGCTGGTGATAACGCCGCAAAAACTGGCTATTTCGGCAGGGAGCCAACGCCTGGTACGGCTGGTTGCCCTGGAGTTACCGGAAAAGGAAACCACCTGGCGAGTCTATTTTGAAGGCGTGCCGGAATTAGAAGATAACATCGCCGCTGCCAGCCCACAGAAGACCTCGACCAAGGTGGGTATCAACCTGGTGTGGGGGGCATTGGTCCACGTAGCGCCGAAAAAGGCCGTTGCCAGCCTGACGTTGGATGCGCAGCGTGGCCAGGTTATCAATGATGGCACGCTGCGTATTCCGCTACGAGAGGTGGGAGTTTGTGACCAGTCCGGTGTTTGCGACTGGAAAAAAGAAACCACCACAATATATCCCGGTACCGAGCTTAAAATTGCTTCTCTAATGGTAAAACCTGGGAAGAAGTATAAAGCGCGTTATTTTAATTGGCTTAAAAAACGCGTTGAAGAAATTGATTTGTCTATAAAACGTTAAATGTGGAGTCAAATCATGTATAGCCCCGATCGTATGGGGTGAGTAAAGCTGGATGTTATTTGTAAAATAAAATGGAGATTTTATGAAAAAGTTTATTAAACCACTGCTGATTGTTTCAACCATGGCTGCCGTATTTTCCACTCAGGCCGTACAGAAAGATATTACTGTGAATGCCAACGTGGATGCGACGATTGATATGACGCAGCCTGATAATACCGCCTTGCCAAGCAGCATCGATATGCAGTATTTGCCAGGCAAAGGCCTGACGCCGTTTAACCTGAACACCAAGGTCTGGTCTAACAACGCTACCGCTGGCGTTAACATTCGCCTGGTTAGAGCGGCGAGCCTGGCGGATGTGAATGGCGCTAACAAGATCCCATTGACCATAAGCCTGGGCGATAAGGTACTGACCACCACCAACCAACTGCTGGAAGCAGCGACCCTGTTCCCGGCGGGAATCGAAAATGGCTCAGATGTCCTGCCACTGCGTTTTGCTCAGACCGCGCAAGGCACTATTGCTACCGGCACCTACAGCGGTATTGTCAGCCTGGTGGTGACTCAGGCAACCAAGGCTCCTTAAGGCGGCTCAATTAAAAAGTTTTATTCATATCTTGTGGGGCTTTATAGCCCCACTGTTATCAGGGATGAACAATGGCTTTTCGCGCTAGCCTATCTGCAGGGTTGTTGGTAGGCCTTATGATTACGCAACACGATTTGTCGGCTACCCCTAAAATTCCACCAGGCTTTGAGTCCTTGGCACAAGGGCAGCTTGTCTGGGTTGATGTTTCCCTCTATGGCAAGTCTCTCGGGCTTTATGAAGCCAATATTAATCTGGAACAGGTTGTCTTCATAAAGCCAGCGGAACTGGCTGATGCCGTGAAGCAGCACTTCAACGACGATCCTGAACTGGATGCTCAACTGATGACCGGGTTGGTGCAACCGCTAGCGCGTAACGGCAACCTGGCCTGCAGCGGTAACGGTAACGCACCAAGCTGTGACTATCTGGAAACCCAGACGGTTGGCATCATCTATGACGAGAATAATTCCCGGGTTAACCTATTTCTTGACCGTCGATACCTTCCGAAAAAAGTTGCCGGTAGCGGTTTCTATCAGGCGACGGCAGAAAGTGAAAATGCGCTGATCCATCAGCAAAACCTCAATTTTGTCGCTGATGAAAACTATCAGTCATTGTCGCTACAGGGGACTGGATCACTGGGCGTCACTGAAAATGGCTATCTTAATGCCGATTGGTTCTATACGGGGCAGCGCTATCGCCATAGCAACCATCAGCAGATAGAGATGAACAATGCCTATTTTAGGCAGGACTTGTGGAAAAGCTTCTATCTACAAGGCGGCATGATGGACTCCCGCGACATCTTCAGCAACGCGGGGGGTAACATCAACCTGAGCCAATTGCCGATTGGCAAGATCCGTGGGCTACGGGTTGGTTCGACCACGGCCTGGGTCAACCAGAGCCAGGTTTCCCGAGGGACCCCGGTGTCGGTCTTCCTATCACGCAACGCTCGCATCGACGCCTATCGTGACGAACAGTTACTGTCATCTTTTTACCTGAACGCCGGGGCCCAGGAGCTGGATACGCGCACCTTCCCCAGCGGCAGCTATACCGTCACGCTGCGGTTCTATGAGGATAACCAGTTAGTCAGGACAGAAACCGTCCCTTATACCAACACCGGCGTGGCTCAGCTCTATGGCCCTCAGTGGTTCCTGCAAGCCGGGGTTGAGGTAGACCACGATACGCATCCTATGTCGGGCGATCGGCAGGTGGTGCAAGGCGGGTTGCGAATTCCGTTGACCGATACGCTGTCGCTGACGGCGGGGAGCACGGTATTGAGCGACGTACACTACTGGGAAGGGGCGGCGGACTGGAGGCATGGTTTTAACAGTGGCCTGTTGGATGGCGTCATGACGGCTCGCGTCAGTTATCTGGCTGGCAGTGAGGGGACGCGGGGAAATATTCAGCAAATTAACTATAACGACGGTTTTTCATTGAGCTTCTACCGCTCGGCCCTCTCGGCGCCTGACTGCGACTCTCAACAGAGAAACTATGGCTTTAGCGGTTGTTATCAGAGTTCCAACCTGATGTTTTCGGTCCCGCTCGCGCAGTGGTTTGCCAATATTGGCTACTCGCTTAACAGCAGCGGAGGGCGTTATCGTTATCGCAGTGAACTGAATGACAATGATGAAACCCATCAGGATATCGCCCCTTGGGAGCAGGTCTACACGACGCGTTCGCGTAGTCAAACCTGGCAGATGGGGGTCAGCCGTTCCTTTGCGTTCAACGACATTAACATCAACAGCGGAGTCAGCGCGTTCAGGCGTCACGATAGCGGCCAGCAGGGAACCGATAAAGGCGGCTACCTCACGGTCAGCCTATCATTCTCCGGGCGTCGTGGCGGCGCCACTAACAGCAATACCTCTCTGGGTGCCAATTATCGCAATAGCCAGCGTGGGGAAGGGCAACTCAGTTATAACGCGGACTACAGCCGCTATATGGACCAGAGTGGACAAAATGAGCTGGGGGCTTCGATATATGGCGTCAATAGCCAGACCCTGACCGCTTCAGCTTATGCTCGTGCCGCTGGGCCGTACGGTAATGGCAGCTTCGCCGTCAGTGATGCCTATGACAAGGTAGCGAACCGGCACACGCTCAGTAGCAGCGGCAGCTATAGCTCCTCTTTGCTGGTCGATCGCAGCGGACTTTATTGGGGACGCTGGGGGGATGGCCGCCCGGCCTCCGCGATCACGGTTGGGATGGTCACAGGGGAAGAGAGCAGTGCCTCGTTGATCAACGTAACGGTAGACGGTAGCGGTCAGACGGACGTGCGCAGCAACAGCCGGGCACTGTTTACCGTACCGGGCTATCAGCCCACCACCTTTGATATCAACGAGTCACTTAGCGCTCCTGCCGGTATCAGCAGTGAGATCCGCCGAGGGGCGGGAACACGTACGGCATTTATGGTGCCAGGGAAAGTGCTGCGCCGGGATATCGAGGTGACTTCACGCTACACCTGGTTGGGCAGAATGCTGGATGAGCAGGATCGACCTTTTGTTAACGGCATCCCTCTTAACGTGCTGTCCTGGACGCCACTGGGTGAAGGCGGTTTTAGCCTGGAAACCACCCGGCCAATGAAGCGGCTGTATCTGATGCGTGGCTCACAGTTCTATCAGTGCGCCATGAAAGTGCAGGCCATGCGTGACGTGGTGCGCTATGTCGGTACTACCCGCTGTGCCGGGGTAGCCATGGCCAGTATACCGCCAGCCGAGCAGAAGCAGGCGCAATTGATGACCGTGCGGCAGGGCCATGGCTCTGGAGTGCCGGTAGCGATGAAAACAAACTAGGAAATGATTAATGCTATTGAAAATAATCAGCGGTTTTAAATTTATCATTGCGGGAGCCATTAACCCTTTTAACCCGTGCGTTGTGCTGGTGGGGCTGAGCGCACGGGCGTACGGTGCCAATATTGCCCCGCAGGCACAGAATACCAAGGTTAATGTGACCTTCGATCGTATGAGCCTGCCGGCAAAAATTTACATTTGGGAGCGGGTTTTTGGTGGGAGTAGTGATAACGGTGAATGTACGTCGGCTATTGATTGCAAAGACAAGGATGTTATTAACTCCCTAACGTGCTATTCCGACACCGATCCAACCAATGGCGCCTGTCAGGTAAAATTGTGGTGGTGGAATAGTTCTTTCAATAATAATTCGAAAACTCTGACACTGCGCTTTACTCACAGCAGTGGAAAGACCAAAGATTTATTGGTCACCTCTATTAAAGGTGCAGGTGATTATAGTTCCTGGATTAGTGGAGTCGTATTGTATTCCGCGGGATTCAGTTCTTATATCCCCGCCTCCGAGTTGAAGAAACTATCTGATACCGGTGTTTGGCGCGCTGAACTCAAGATGCAGGTGAAAGCCTGGGATGATTGCGGTGCATCTGCCTACGGCTGCCCAGGCATTTTCCGCGTTGCCTGGAAGGCGAGTCTGGTTCTCAACGTGACAGATTATGGTAACCAACAGATTTACCTACCCGCTTTTCCAACTTCGGCACCGGTTATCAACCTGAATCTGATTACTCGGCCGGGAGGGGGCGCGAGAAAGAGCGTCAGCGGCAGTACTGGCCTGGATATGTGCCTCTACGATGGTAACGACTCGGCCAGTAACCGTATCAGCCTGCTGTTGCAGGACGAAGGGGACACGGCTCCCGATCGCATCAAGGGGCAGTTTTCACTGTATCGCCGTGGCGGTGATAAAGCCAAGGCCAGTGACCGGCTGGACTACCAGGTCAGCGTGATCAATCCCACCACTGGGGCAGTACAAGAGATCGCCAACGGCAAAGAGGTCATCTGGAACGATACCAATCGCCGCAATATCCAGCGGCCGGTGGTGTTACCTGGCGGTGGTGCTCCGACATTTTGCGTGCCGGCCCCGCTGACCCTGACAACGCCAGCCTTTTCAATGGCGGATAAAACGGCGGGGGATTACACTGGCCAGCTACGCATTATTTACACGCCAACCACCCAGACGGCCCCATAACCTGGGAATTTAACGACCAACCTCAGATAATCATCCCAGCCTCCTTTGCCGAGGAGGCTATCCTGCCCCGTTTGCCACTGATGACCGTTGAATTGTATAGTAGATCGCATAGCTGGCCGTTTTGGCTAATACTATCAGCAACAGCGAGGCAAGCCTTGCTGTACCACGCAAATCACAACGGGTAACACGGTGGGTTGGGCTTACTATTGAAAATTTCATTAAAAACAGATAGATGTAATAAAATAGGGCAAAATCCTCGTTTTATCGCTTTCAGCAAGAAAGTTGTTTAACTGCAATATGAGAATACTACTGAGCAACGACGACGGCGTTAGCGCCCCGGGTATCCAGATACTGGCGGCGGCGTTGCGCGAGTTTGCCGAAGTGCAGGTGGTGGCCCCCGATCGTAACCGCAGTGGTTCCTCTAACGCGCTGACGCTGGAGTCGCCGCTGCGTACGCTGACGTTGCCCAACGGCGATATCGCCGTGCAGCAGGGCACCCCGACGGACTGTGTCTACCTTGGCGTTAACCAACTGATGCTGCCAGCACCGGAGATCGTGGTGTCAGGTATCAACGCCGGGCCAAATCTGGGTGATGATGTTATCTATTCCGGCACGGTGGCTGCTGCGATGGAAGGCCGCCATCTGGGGTTGCCCGCGTTGGCAGTATCGCTCAATGGTCATCAGCATTATGAGACGGCGGCGGTAGTCACCTGCCGTATATTGTGCGCGTTACAACAAGAACCGCTGCGTACTGGTAAAATTCTGAATATCAATGTCCCTGATTTACCGTTGTCGGAAATTAAAGGGATACGCGTGACCCGCTGTGGCAGCCGGCATCCCGCTGACAAGGTGTTTAGCCAACCAGATCCGCGTGGCCAGATGCTGTATTGGATCGGGCCGCCGGGGGATAAATTCGATGCGGGCCCAGACACGGACTTTGCCGCCGTGGATCAGGGTTACGTGTCGGTCACGCCTTTGCAGGTGGATTTGACCGCCTACGGGGCGCAAGATGTGCTATCAAAATGGTTGACCAAAGCAGAGGTTAGCGGGGAATGGTGAACAAACGCATACAAACGCTGCTGGCACAGCTGCGCCAGCAGGGTATCAGGGACGAACGGCTGCTCAAGGCAATCGAGAACGTGCCGCGTGAGCGTTTTGTTGATGAAGCTTTAGCACATAAGGCCTATGAAAATACGGCACTGCCTATTGGTTCAGGGCAGACCATCTCGCAACCTTATATGGTCGCGCGCATGACCGAGCTGCTGAATTTGCAGCCAACCTCGCGGGTGCTTGAGATCGGCACCGGTTCCGGTTATCAGACCGCGATCCTGGCGCATATGGTGCAGCATGTCTGCTCCGTTGAACGCATCAAAGGGCTACAGTGGCAGGCCAAGCGTCGCCTCAAGCAGCTTGATTTGCACAATGTCTCGACCCGTCATGGCGACGGTTGGCAAGGCTGGAGTTCGCGTGGACCTTTTGATGCGATCATCGTGACGGCCGCACCGCCGGAGATCCCGCAGGCGTTGATGCAGCAGTTGGACGACGGTGGCATTTTGGTGTTGCCGGTGGGCGAACAGGCCCAGGTACTGCAATGCATTCAGCGGCGGGGCGGTGAGTTTTCCATTGATGCCGTTGAAGCAGTGCGATTCGTTCCCTTGGTCAAGGGCGAACTGGCTTAGCCTGTGCAGATCAAAGTGACGGATAAATAAGTTGAATAATATTAATTTTCATTAGAATTGTTCCAGTATGTCGTTGTCTTATGGCGTGATCGTGCCAATGTGACTAGCATTGGCACCACGGTTTTTTAGCTCCCTGGTGGGTGATCTTCTGGTTTTCAGGGATCGGCCGGGGAAACCTTGTGCTGTAGAACGATAAAGCTCGGCTACGATGTATAAGGTATTTTTTGATATTGCTGTCATGGGGGAAGCATGAGCACGGGAAGCCCAATGAGTTCTTTACGCCGAGTTGCGGTGTGTACGATGTTAAGTGTGTGGTTAGTTGGCTGTTCGGATAAAAATTCTACCTCGGCACCTATCAGCAGTGTCGGTGGTGGTGGAGCCGCCGCATCGGCTAACTCTGGTGGCGGCAACGCATCACAGGGGCGTATTGTTTACAACCGTAGCTATAACTCGATCCCTAAAGGGAGCTATAACGGTGGTAGCACCTATACCGTTAAACGTGGCGACACGCTGTTCTATATTGCCTGGATCACCGGCAACGATTTCCGCGATCTGGCCCAACGCAACAATATTCCACAGCCATACAGCCTGGAAGTCGGCCAAACCCTGCAGCTGGGGAGCGGTTCTGCCAACGGCGGCGGTGGGATGTTAGCTGGCGGTAATGGTACGGTGTCAAAACCGCCTTCTTCCACTCAGATACAAACTGCAACGGTTGATTCTCAATCAACGAACGCGTATTCTGATAACTCGAGTAAACAGAATGTAGGTAAAATGTTACCTGCATCAGGAGCCGTAGTGGCAGGCTCAGCCGCAGCTCCTGTTACCGCACCAGCCGCTACGCCATCGGCGAGCAGCACCGCCAGCAACAGTGCCCCAGTTAGCACCTGGAAATGGCCAACTGACGGTAAGATCATCGATAACTTCTCCTCATCGGAAGGTGGGAACAAAGGCATCGATATCTCTGGTTCCCGTGGGCAGCCGATTGTCGCTACCGCCGATGGCCGTGTAGTGTACGCAGGCAACGCTTTACGGGGTTACGGTAATCTAATCATCATCAAACACAACGATGATTACTTGAGTGCCTACGCCCATAACGACACCATGCTGGTCCGGGAACAACAAGAAGTGAAGGCGGGGCAGAAAATAGCAACGATGGGAAGCACCGGAACCAGTTCAGTACGTTTGCATTTCGAGATTCGTTACAAGGGGAAATCCGTAAACCCGCTGCGTTATCTTCCGCAGCGATAGATTGGGCAGAATGCGCTGTATTCTGCTCGCGGTATCACGGGTAGGAGCCGCTTTATGAGCCAAAATACGCTGAAAGTTAACGAGTTACATGACGATGCAGATTTCGATGAGAACGCCATGGAGGCTGAGTCATTCGATGAAAAAGCGCAGGTAGAAGAAGAGACCAGCGAGAATGACTTGGCAGAAGACGAACTGTTGTCTCAAGGTGTTACCCAACGCGTATTGGATGCCACGCAGCTCTATCTGGGCGAAATCGGTTACTCCCCTCTGCTGACTGCAGAGGAAGAAGTTTATTTTGCGCGGCGTGCACTGCGCGGAGACGTGCCGTCCCGCCGCCGCATGATAGAAAGTAACCTGAGGCTGGTAGTGAAAATTGCCCGTCGTTATAGCAATCGCGGCCTGGCGCTGCTGGATTTGATCGAAGAGGGTAACCTTGGTCTGATCCGTGCGGTGGAAAAGTTTGACCCAGAGCGCGGTTTCCGTTTTTCCACCTATGCGACCTGGTGGATCCGCCAGACGATTGAACGGGCGATCATGAATCAAACCCGGACTATCCGTTTGCCGATCCATATCGTCAAAGAACTGAATGTTTACTTGCGCACCGCGCGCGAGCTTTCTCACAAACTGGACCATGAACCCAGCGCTGAAGAGATTGCGGAGCAACTCGACAAACCGGTTGATGATGTCAGCCGTATGCTGCGCCTGAACGAACGTATCACGTCTGTCGATACGCCGTTGGGTGGGGATTCAGAGAAAGCCCTGTTGGACATTCTGACCGACGAGAAAGACAACGGGCCTGAAGACACCACGCAAGACGATGATATGAAGCAGAGCATCGTCAAATGGCTGTTCGAATTGAACGCCAAGCAGCGTGAAGTGTTGGCTCGCCGTTTCGGCCTGTTAGGCTATGAAGCGGCTACGCTGGAAGATGTTGGCCGTGAGATTGGCCTGACACGTGAGCGTGTTCGTCAGATCCAGGTTGAAGGCTTACGCCGTCTGCGTGAAATTCTGCAAATGCAGGGTCTGAGTATTGAGGCACTGTTCCGCGAATAAACGCGTTATAGCTATAAAATAAAAGCGGTGAGCATTGATGTGCTCACCGTTTTTTTATGCCTGTGATTACCGTTATTTAGTGCAGACGTCGTCGATGGAACAGCCTTACACCAGGCTTTTCAGCCGGTAGATCCACTCCAACGCCTGGCGTGGCGAAAGAGAATCTGGATCCAGCGTTTCCAACGCCTCAACTGCCGGTGACACCTCTTCGTTCAACAGCGTCAACTGAGTCGCATCCACCGTACCTGCCGCCGTCTGACTGGAGAGGCTCTCCAACTCACGCAGCTTCTGGCGCGCGCGTTTGATCACATCACGCGGTACACCTGCCAACGCCGCCACCGCCAAGCCGTAGCTCTTACTGGCCGCACCATCTTGCACACTATGCATAAAGGCGATGGTATCGCCGTGCTCCAGCGCATCCAAATGCACGTTCACCACGCCCTCCATTTTCTCCGGCAAGGTGGTCAGTTCAAAATAATGGGTGGCAAACAGCGTCATAGCCTTGATTCGGCTGGCCAGGTTTTCTGCACAAGCCCAGGCCAGAGAAAGCCCGTCGTAAGTGGAGGTACCACGGCCAATCTCGTCCATCAACACCAGGCTGTTTTCCGTGGCGTTATGCAGAATATTGGCGGTCTCGGTCATTTCCACCATAAAGGTTGAGCGGCCAGAAGCCAGATCGTCTGCCGCGCCCACGCGGGTAAAGATACGATCCACCGGCCCGATGGTGGCTTTTGCCGCCGGTACATAGCTGCCGATGTGCGCCAGCAACACAATCAGTGCCGTTTGCCGCATATAGGTACTTTTACCGCCCATATTCGGGCCGGTAATGATCAGCATACGGCGCTGCGGCGAAAGAGAAACCGGGTTGGCAATAAAGGGTTCGCTCAGCACCTGCTCCACCACCGGGTGGCGGCCGTCGACGATGCGAATGCCGGGTTGTTCACTGATGGTCGGACAGGCGTAGTTCAGCGTTTCGGCACGTTCTGCCAGGTTGGCCAACACATCCAGCTCGGCCAAGGCTCCGGCGCTCTGTTGCAGTTGCTCCAGGTGCGGCAACAGCAGATCGAACAGCTCGTCATACAGCCCTTTTTCGATCGCCAAGGCTTTGCCTTTTGAGGTCAGTACCTTGTCTTCATACTCTTTCAGCTCGGGAATGATGTAGCGTTCCGCATTCTTCAGCGTTTGGCGGCGCACATAGTGGATCGGCACCAGATGGCTCTGCCCACGGCTGACCTGAATGTAGTAACCATGCACGCCGTTGAAACCGACCTTCAGCGTATCCAGGCCCAGCTTCTCGCGCTCACGGATCTCCAGGCGATCCAGATAGTCGGTAGCACCGTCGGCCAGCGCCCGCCATTCATCCAGCTCTTCGTTATAACCCGGGGCAATCACGCCGCCATCACGGACCAGCACCGGTGGGGATTCCACAATGGCGCGCTCCAGCAGTGCCTGTAATTCGTCAAACTGGCCGACCTGTGACAACAGCTTTTGCATCTGTGGTGCATCAGCGTTTTCCAGCAGGGCGCGGATATCCGGCAACTGTTGGAAGGCGTGGCGCATGCGGGCCAGATCTCGTGGGCGAGCCGTGCGCAGTGCCAAACGGGCAAGAATACGTTCCAGATCGCCCACCTGGCGCAGTGGCTGCTGCAACTCGCTGCTCAATGGCTGCAATGCGGCGATAGCTTGCTGACGGTTGTTCAGCACCTGGACGTCGCGAGTTGGCATATGCAACCAGCGCTTGAGCATACGGCTACCCATGGGGGTAACGGTACGATCGAGGATGGCGGCCAAGGTATTTTCACTGCCGCCGGACAGGCTTTGGGTGATCTCCAGGTTACGGCGAGTGGCCGCATCCATGATGATGCCGTCCTGCTGGCGCTCCATGGTGAGGCCACGGATATGCGGCAGCGAGGTACGCTGGGTATCTTTGACATATTGCAGCAGGCAGCCCGCAGCGCGCAGCGCCTGATGGGCCTGCTCGACGCCAAAGCCGGTCAGATCGCGGGTGCCGAACTGCAGGTTCAACTGCTGGCGTGCGGTGTCCAGCTCAAATTCCCACAGTGGGCGGCGGCGCAGGCCGTGGCGCTGTTCGATCAGCGCCATTTGCTCGAAGTTTTCCGGGTACAGCAGTTCTGCCGGGTGGGTTCGTTGCAGCTCGGCCGCCATGGTTTCAAGATCTTCTGGCTGGGCGACGCGGAAGCGGCCGGAGCTGAGATCCAAGGTGGCATAGCCAAAGCCGCGGCCATCCTGCCAGATGGCGGCCAGCAGGTTGTCCTGGCGCTCTTGCAGCAGGGCTTCGTCGGTGATGGTGCCTGGGGTGACGATGCGCACCACTTTACGTTCGACCGGGCCTTTGCTGGTGGCCGGATCGCCAATCTGCTCACAGATCGCGGCCGATTCCCCAAGCTGTACCAGCTTGGCCAGGTAGTTTTCCACCGCATGGTGAGGTACGCCAGCCATTGGGATAGGTTCACCCGCGGAGGCACCGCGTTTGGTCAGCGAGATATCCAGCAACTGAGAGGCGCGTTTGGCATCGTCATAGAATAGCTCGTAGAAATCCCCCATCCGATAGAACAGCAAGATCTCCGGATGTTGCGCCTTAAGGCGCAGGTATTGCTGCATCATCGGGGTATGCGAATCAAGTTTTTCGGTGCTAGTCATAACGTTACTGTTTCCAATCCATTGAATTTAAAGTTGATTGTGATATTCGTTGTCATCATTAGGTATCACTTAGTCTCATTAAAAACCACTAACTCCCACGTGTAAGTGTAGGTTGTTATGTAGGCTACGGTATAATTAAACCACTAAAACGGATAACCTACACTTTCTGAACTAAAATGGATATCAGCCTAAGTAAATCAATCAGTTGGTCATAAAACGGAGCATATATGACAGGCAAACAAGCTGGCAAACCATTGTCATCAAAAACCATAGAGACGATGAAACCAACGGACAAAAACAAAGCTGATACCGGTGAAAATCGAGGCTTGCGCGTTGCTTGCGGCGCTACGGGCATTAAGACCTTTTCTACCGCTATACTAGCCCAGTGACCAATAAGCTGTCACAGGTAAAAATTGGAAGCTTCCCGCAAACTACGCTTGCAATGGCCCAGATGAGGTTGCAAGAGCTAAAGTAAATTAGAAATACAGGGCGCTGTCAGGGTATTGCAGACGTTATCGATTATATCGACAGTTTTTAGAATCTGGAGCGGCGGCATTACCGGCTGGGAAACATCTCGCCGGATGAATACGAACGACGACTACAACAATGTGCCTAAATCGGTGTCCGGTTTTACTTGACCATTACACTGGCCTCATTAGTGTCATGGCTTATCACAGCCCAGCAATTTGCCAGGTTCACAGAGAGTCGGTTCTACCTGTCACTACATCAACTCTTTGACTTCATTTGATAAAGAGGCTTCGCTATATAAACTGTTTTCTGCTCCACCAGTGCCCATGCCATTCGCGCATTTTTGTTCGCTAGTGCCACTACCGCTTTATTCACGCCGCTTCAGGTGATTATTCCTTTCAGAGCCAGCGTTGCAGGCCATTGCCCCTCTCATCCGGGAGGTTTACGACGCGATAGACCACTGACCGGACAGCATGGATAACCGAGTCTCCGTTGTGGGGCATAAGCATCGCTAAAAGTCGGCGGGCGTGATTTTCGTCCTGTGTCTGTTGGATAATTTTTTTCATGATTTTGCGTTCATCAGTCGCACGACTATGCGTTCAAAGGTCGGCTAACCTGCATACTTCCCACTTGCCCTAAACTTCGGGAGGAGCGTTATTAAACGCAGTTATTTAGAGGCTTAGCTATAAGAAAGTGTAGAAATGACGTCGGCATACCAACCGTTAGTTTTTATGCCGCCGTATTGGTCATGTATTGGATTAATAGGGTGGTTTATATGGATAATAAATTTTTAAGTGCTAACAACTCTAATCGGAATTATCAAAATTTTTTCGGTAAAGAGTTTATGCTAATTAATAGCCCTTTCTTGATGACAATATATCCTCCCTCCTTTAGAGAGGAGAGTGTTTTCATTATCCCACTACGCGAAAGTATGCTTCGTTCCTGGATGTATTCCAATGCAGTGGTGGTTGCTCTTATTTCAAAACTTTCAAGACTAAGGGAAACGAGTAAGTTACAGATCAGTTCGTAATTACTTACCCCCACCGTTTCTCTTTGATATTCACTGAAACGTGTTGCCGAAAGCATTAGCATGTAGCTTATTTCTTTCCAAAGGTGATGCTCATCCGCATAGGTTAAAAAATCATCCACGGCTACCATGCCATACTCTACGTCATTGACTGCCAAAAGATGTATATCTGATTTTTCATGAAAAACATCGTGCAAACCGAAAACACTTGGAGAATTGATCGTCGACAATACCAAAGAATCGTTAGTTCTTTTTGCGATACAAGTTCCACTGTAAAGTAAAAAGCACATTTTCTTATCCGTTTGGTCAAGGTAGAATCGCTGGCTTGGTCGACCTTGCCTTATTTTAATTATTGATTTTATTGAATTTAATATTATATCAATAAATGGGGCAGACTTAGATTGTTGCAAAATCTTACTGAAATTATACATGCGGTTTCCTCCAGTAAAGGATAAAACGCGATCATTAAAACCAATGAGTTACAGAGCCAGTGCTAGGTAGTGTTTGAAAATAATTAACTCATTGTTGTTAATACTTTATTGGTTTTTTTACTTTTAAATTAATTTTTTTAAATCAATACATGAACAATCCTTGTAAAAAATTAATTAAACCATAACCCATAAAATAAAAACCATGTATTATATCCTTGCGTTAATTACTTCTAAGCATTATCCTATAAATAACTTAAGGCCTCAAAGACTTTGTTGTTCATTTTTGTCCTGTTTGTCCAAAATTAGACATTCAATCTAAATGGCTCGATGCTTGGTATGGGTAATAAAGTTGAGGAAGGTAATTGCAGACAGATAAATCCATTTCCTGACAAGAAGCATGCTCAGGAATGCTTAGCAACATTAGGATTAGTTATTTATGCGCGATCAAAATACGTTGCGCCGCATAATAATCTGTCATTGTGTTTTTATTGTGGATAAAATATTACAATGATATATATTTTTAAATATATACTTTTTACTTATTAAGGAGATGAGTCTCTCAGTGTTGAAGGGGCAAGCGTGGATGACGACAGTTCTACGCAATAATATTTCGCATGGCAACCAGTTGAGCATAATTATTCATCTCCAATTTATGCATTGCATTACCCTTATGGCTGGAGACGGTTTTGCAACTACGCTTCATTAACACAGCAATCTCACTGATGGAAAGGCCTTGCACGACCAAGTTTATGACGCGTAGTTCTAATGCTGAAAGTTTCTCACGACTAAATTTCTGCTGCTTGCCGTTAGTTAGGTAAATTTGCAAATTTTCTCTATTTTGATGTTGGCTCAATAATGCTTGCCATACAATCAGGGATTCCCCTAAATACATGATGTCGCCTACACCTAAATTACGTAACTTTGTCACTAGGTATGGCACGGGCGAATCCAGCACAATCAGAAGTTGAGTCTCTGGCTGAAAGTTTTTTACTTTTTGAATGAATCGTAATATTTGCGATAAGTCAGTCTGTAAAACGTAAAATGACAAGATCAATAGTTTCACTGGTTGCAGTTTCAAACTTAATTCTGCCTCTGATACGCTTTTACTATGCCAACTCAACGTGGTATTGAAGGTCATAATGAGTGCCTCGATGCCATTATGAAACATCTGGCACTGCGAAACCACAGCAACACTACCTTTCAGAATGGTCATTATTAATTAACATCCCTTTATAATGGTTTGTAAATATCCGAATGGTATTGTATATCTAAAATACTGTATACAAGCTAAGGGGGTTATATTTCTTGTAATATATTTACTGATGGCAATCCATCCTGGCTTTTATGCAAGATTTTACTAATGATATGTTACGAGTAATTAATGTCGTTTGAATAATAAAAAACTCCTCTTAAGAGAGAACAAAGCTGCGTCACTATATACTCCCAGTTTATACATGGCCTTACGTTTATGAGCGCTGATGGTCTTAATGCTGCATTGCAATCGATGGGCCACTTCTATAGAACTCAATCCACAGAAAAGATATTCAATGACTATATACTCACGAGCCGTTAATTTTTCTAATCCTACCGCATACTTAGGGATATTACTCTGAATTATAGGACTATAGACTCTATTTCCTGATAGTGCCTGTAAAAAACAGTCATGTATTATTTCTGGCGTCTCATAACGGGAAATGATACTTGTCTGCGGAAGGTGGTAAAGTGATAGCAGAGTAACGGTGTCATAAGTAGATGTATAAACAATCAGATGGATATCTGGTCGCGAATGATAAAATAACTCCAGTTCTTTTCCCGTTTGCTGTACGGCGTCCTCTACACCACCTAGCTCACAGATCAACAGCTCGATCTGCTGCTCTTGGATGTTGTTGCGTAAAAGCTGCACTGAAGAAAATTGAAGAGTACAACGTATCTCTGGTCGCAGGACTTGAACTAATTCTTCAATCCCTAACCGGGTTAATGGGCTTTCGGCTACGATAGCCAACTGGGCGAGCTGTGATGTCATGTTCATTTTTCTTTCGCATCTGATCAGTTAAATAAGCCGTTTTTCGCCATCCACTTTCCGCGCGAAAAAAGCTCATAGTTATTTCGATAGCCGAGTTTAGCCATGGCACTGCGCTTGTGAGAGCTGATTGTACGGATATCGCGCTGCATTTTTAGTGCGGTATGACTTACGCTATAGCCAGCAAACAAGAGTGTTAGTACATCAATTTCTCTGCTGGTGAGCACAGAAAAATGAGAACTGCGGCAGTCAAAAAGTTGCTGAATTGCCGGACTATCCCGATATGACCACGCCATAGCGGCATCGATACAATGCTCTAATTCCTGTAACGTGTCATGCTTATGACAAATGCTGAGGATTTTAAGTAATTTAACCTGATATAAAAAACGTATATCAGTGAGAGTGGTGCAAATCACTATTGGTGAATGTGGCCAACGTTGTTGGCAAGAGGCAATGCTACGTAATCCTTGCAACACTGATTCATTTTCACCACACAGATCCATTACTATTATATTAGGTGAGTTTGATGTTATATATGATGGTATATCGGAAGCCCTATTGAGCATGACGATCTCACCTGTGCGAAATAGTGACCTTTTCAATACCGCGCATAGGCCAGCACGGGTCATTGGACAAGCATCCATAATTAATGCCCAGGAATGTGATCCAGAAGACAAAGAACCGCTATTGATAGCAGGGATATTTGCCAGTTGATTGTTCATGATTTGGTCCACCATTTAATTAGATGCGCGGGGCTAATACATAATATATAACAACTTTTTAAATCTAAAGTAAACTCTATTTTTAATGGGGGTTGATTTTGCTTTTCTATATAAAAGTATGAAAGCACATTGTTAATCACAGTATTGTATTGCTTGCAATATAATTTGAACTTACAGTGCCATCAAAATGCTACCGACATTGTTCTTCACATGTCGGTAGCATTAATGATAAAAGAGGTTGGATCAGTTATCTATATAAACAGAAGCGGAAAAGAAAAATTCCGGACACCTCATTTATCCTATGACTATAAACAATCTCTACAGGTAATACGAGCTAAATAAAGTCTAATTGATAACCATAAGTCCAAAAAAACACCAAGCCTATTGGTAAGTAAAATTAATGAGTACGGTACTGTTAAAACTACCCGCTGTGGTATTACCATGTACACTATATATTCGGCTTGCAAGGTCAAAAACGGCATTATGTTGGGCGTCAACGTTCATCGTCATGCTGCTGCCGTTGCCTTGCACCACACTTTTGTCCGCATTTTGCGCGATTTGCACCGCCACATTCCCCGCCGTGCCGCTGTTGGCAAAGAGTGTTATGTCATCGGTGGACGGGGTACCACTGAAGGTCGCTGTTACTCTGTTAGTTGAGATTGGGCACTGGGTTACCCTTACGGTAAAGGGAATCCATATAGTAGCAGTACCATTGTCTTTCAAATCGCTGCTGCGTAGCGGGCCAAAATCAACGTCCTGGTTAACTGAGCCGCTGTCAACATTGCAGGAACTTGCCACCACTGTGCCGTTAATATTTAGATTGGTAGCCTGAAGTGTACTACTCATCATTCCAGTGATCGTTATCAGCAGCGCGTTTTTAATCAGTTTTCTCATTCAGGCTTCTCCCTGTGAAACGTGTGTTTTAGTTATAGGTGAAGTTGGCTACAACTACTGCGCTGATAGTACCAGGCGCAGCCTGGCCTGTTGCATTAGCGCGGGCACTTAACACATAGGTCACGGTTCTGTCGGCCTGAACGGACTGTGTTAGCGCGCTGTTGTTACTCAGAATGGTCCCTGTGCTTGGTTGCGACAATTCAACCGAGATGTTTGTTGCTGTACCCGTGTTTTTAAAGCGGGTGCCGCCTGTTGCGGTATCTGGGGTTCCGGTAAAGGTTACCTTGACGCTGTTGGTACCGACAGGGCAGTTGGTTAACACCAGAGCAAATGGTGTCGGCGTTGAGCTTGCACCGGTCGTCAAGGTTGAAGCTGGGATGGCAGTCCCCAAATTAACGTTCAGATCACTGAGGTTGTTATTCACCGTACAAGCTGAAGCCACTACAACACCGGTAATATTGATATTGACCGGATCAGCATGAACAATGGTCATGCCTGAAATTATGACCAGCATAGCCAGGGCGGAATTTTTAAATGCTGATTTCATAATATTTTCCTTATTACGTTTATGTTTCTCTGGAAGTATGATAAAAGAACTTCCTTCATGAACCTTTGTCAAATAAATGTCAATGGCTATTGATAGGTTAATTCTAAAGTTACCGTCGCGTTAGCTGAACCGGTAGTTGGTGTTGCTCTAGTCTGGTAATATTGCGCGGTGAGTGGAAGTGTTTCCGTGCCGCCAGTAGATGTTTTCAATACAGCATTATTACCATTAATCGCAAATGGTGCGCTATTATACAATAATTGAATGCCTACACCAGTTGCTACACCCGCAGTACCCGCATTCGATAGTTTTAATACCCCATTCGCACTAGTATCAGGGTTTTGTGTTCCAATCAGCCTGGCATTAATACGGGCACCAGAGCCGCAATTTAAGCTGATGTTGAATGCTTTGGGTTTCAGCGTCTTACCAACGGCTGTCAGATCGCTAGTCAAAACAGGATCTAATGGAACGGTGATAGACGAATTATTAATCGTACATGAAGTAGATAACACATTAATGTTAGTTGCAGAAAACGTGAGTTCGTTTGTAACAATAGTGATATACTTTAATTGTGCGGTTGGAGACGGAAATGATACCGGTCCAGATTGCAGTGAACCTAACGCAACCAATTGCACTCTATATAAGGATGAAGGTATATACTCCATTCCTGGTCCCGCATCGAAAGCTTCTGCGCGGGCCGGATAATAGACTGTTCGAATCCATTGCCCCAAGAATGGTGTGTTTGCAAAATATGTCCTTATTCCAATCGTGCTGTTGGTGGTTTTATATACATCGCTGTACCCAGGGACTAAAGTCATAGGGGAGACATAGCCCAGATATGTATAATCAGCCCCAGAGCAGTAAAGATCACTAGTACCACCATTTACCCAGCCAGAATCCCAGAGAATCGTTCCTGGAGCAGTATCCCTTCCGAAAGTCAAACTTGCAGGGAGATTCACCCGGGTTTGGATTTTGGAAGCATTGTAGAAGTGACATTCTGAGGCCAGTGATTGTTGGCTGAAAATAATGGATATTACAGCCAATCCTAGCCGTAGCATTTTTTTAGCAGTAATTACTAACATAATAAAACCCTTTACTTACACTGTCCGTTCATGGTCTGAACGCCCAGATTTGTTTTCTGTTTTGTCAGGGAATAGTTCACCTGGCACTGTTGAGAGGCTTCGTTACCCCATTTGACGTTTAAAATACCGCTATCAGCCAGTCCAGTCAGATAAACCTGCCCACCGTCACCCACAATAAAACCTTGTGCCGTCTTCTGCCCTGGAGTGGTTACCGTTGCGCCGAACGGGATAGGTGCATTGCTACCTTGGCGTAGTAGGGTCATTAACACGCGTTGACCCACGTTGGCATTAAAGTTGGCTTGTACCACGGCACCTCGTGTTGGTACTACGTTCTGGCTGGACAGAGTCAAATCAACATCATCTGGTAATGTTGCCGTATCAAGTTGTACCTGGTTTTTCCGGTATGGCGAGGCGTATGGCACGATAGCGTATCCCCGCCAGTCGGTTTTTACTCCGGTCTGGTTGTTGACGCCTACCCCGTTTGCTCCCGGTGCTTTCACCAGCATAATCGTTTCGCCCATCGATTGACCAAAGGTCACACCGTCTTGGTGAACAATTACCCCACCTTGTAGGCCATAGTTCACCCGTCCACTGTTTTTGTCATATGAATAACCAGCGTTCACTTGCCCGTAGGTACCACGGTAGTCCGCATTCACGTTGCCGCTATTGCCTCTCCCTTGGTCGCCATGGCTTTGCTGTACGTTCCAGCTCAGGTTATTGTCCGTCAGTAGCGTACCGTTGAGTCCCGCCGTGTTGGAGGTCCCACCATTTTTGCTGGTGCTCATGTTATAAGTGGCATAGGTGTTGCCTAACCAACGTGACAGCGGGACACTGATGCTGAAGGCCAACACCTGGTCGCGATCGTATATACGACCACTGCTGCCATTATTTGGATTACTGTCGCTATAGTTATTACCTGCCGTTGAGTTTTTGTTATAGCTATAATTCAGACCATAGCTGATACCATTCCAACTGTTGTTATAACCCACACCAATCGACTTCATATTGCGCTTGCTGTTCCAGTAGTCTTCACTCACCAGGCTGATAGACAGCGCCCCGGCGTTTTGCCACAAGTTTTGGCTCATGGTGATTTCGGCCCGGTTACGACGGCGCTCAATCAATGGGCTGCTGTTACCACTTCGATAAGTGTCCATCACTTCCTGCAGACTGTAGTAACCTGCCGTAGAGTAACGATAACCAGCAATGGCAAAGTTGGTTCCGGTCTGGGGGATGTTTTTGCTGTAACGAACCCGCCAGGACTGGCCGCTCTCTTTAGCTCGATCCTGCATGGTTGACCAGGCCTGCGTTACGTCGGTTGACAGGGCTCCAAAGCCACCAAGATTTTTACCTACCCCCAGTGCCAACGACTGATACTTGCTGGCAAACTGGCCACCGCCGTACGCAGTAAAGCCATTGCGCAGGCCGTAAATAACCGTTCCTTGGCTGAATGGGGTTTTATCTACGTTGCTATCATATGAACGGTATTGCCCACCAGTGACCGCATACTTCAGGCGACCTTCACGCTGCAACACTGGCAGAGATGCAAACGGCACCACCAGTTGTTGTTCGCTGCCATCGGCTTCTTTAATGGTGACGTATAAATCACCACTGCCCCCTGTCGGGAACATATCGTTGATTTCAAACGCGCCCGGTGCCACATAGGTCTGGTAAATGACATAGCCGTTCTGGCGAATAATCACCTGTGCATTGCTGCGGGCAATGCCACGGACCACCGGGGCATAGCCCTGCAGGCTGTCCGGGATCATGCCATCGTCGGAAGCCAACTGCGCCCCTCTAAAGGAGATACTGTCAAACACATCCGCCAGTGAACTGGAGTCCCCCAGGATCAGTTGACTCTTCAGCGCCACAATATCGCGCTGTGCATAGGTGTAGACCGTGTCCCACCGATCTTGTCCGGTGCTTAAACGGTTGTAGGTAGTGTAATTACGTAACCGCCAAGAGCCGACGTTCAGCCCTGGGCGCAGGTTGACGTATTGACTGCTATTGCTCTGTGACGTGCCATTGCGAGCGTTATTGTTAGCCCCAGTCATGCTGTAGTTCAGTAACACAGCCGGAATACCGTTATCCCACTGTTCCGGGGCAACATATCCGCGTGCCGTCTGAGAGACCGCCGCTTGCGGAATACTGATCAACAACTGTTGAGCACTGAATCGATATTCCGTACTGGCCATAGGAATGGCGCTCAGATTGGCGCATTCACTTTCGCCCAATCCAGGAAATAGGTCGATTTTTACGCCCATTGCAGCTAGGAATTTACTGCTTAGGCAAGGTTGTAATTGTGGTTTTCCATCCTTCCCCTCGATGGACTTGAAAGCGACATCGCGGGTATCAACCTGTTCATTGTTGAGGTAAATATCAACATGATAAGTGCCCGGTGCTTGGCTTCCGCTCTCTTCAAATACTGATAGGTCGGTCATCCCTTGTTGCGGGTTATCTATTTGCAACAACTCAGGATTAAAATAATCTCGCGCTTGGGCCGTGAAAGTGATGCTGCCCAACACTGTGGCAACCAGATAGGCAAGTTGGCTTATGCGTGGAACATGACGCCATGTGTTTTTATATTTTCTACTTTTCATCCGTTATTGCTCCCATGCTTACAAGGCTTAATGATTGCCCTGGTTCCTTGCCTCACGATCCTGCGAGGTTGATGTTCTTGCCTGGTGTAAAATAAAACTTACAATGTGCTGGTATGTGGCTCACCTATGCCACCGTAGTCGCTGATAATTTTCCACTGAACGTTGCCACTACTAGCAGCAGGCAGTGCAAAGCTAGCACTACTCATTGGTGCTACATAGGTGGCATCTTTTACTTCCTTACCGCCCACTTCAACAGACTGGAAATTCATGTAAAACGGCGTTGGGTTGGTGACCTGTAACTGATTTCCATTGCGCTTCCATTTCAGACTGTTGGCGACATCTTCGGGCACACCATTCAGACCTTGTGGTCGGAAAATCAATTTAATTCGGGTTTTTACAGCGACCTGCAGAGTATTCTTTCCCTCAAGTTTCGGGGCTGAGGGAATAGATTTAATATTTAGCCAATAGAGCGTTTCCTGGCTGTTGGAAAGGTTTCCGCCAGCTCTCACTACGCGCAGCACGTTATCCTGTCCACCGTCAAGGCGGAATAGCGGTGGCGTGACCATAAAGGGGGCTTTCTCAGCGGCATCACCGGTTGTTTCAACCCAAGACTGGATTAAATAAGGCACTTTATCCGGGTTGCTGACGTTCAGTGAAGCCTCCTTTTTATTGCCGTCATAAATCAGCCTGGTTCCACCTACCACCACACCGGCCTGTGCAGCGCCAATAGTAAATAACAGAGCAGCGGTAACTATTCTGGGAATAAATTTCATTTTGAGGTCCATATAGGATTAAGAAGAGCGGGTCAACACACAGTGGCGCTGACCCGGATTTCAACGCCTGTAAACAGCGGACAAAATCTTAGTTGTAGACAACAGTGAAGCTAGCAACAGCGTTTGCCGGGCCTGCTGTTACAGTTGCAGAGTTAGAGATATAACGTGCTACGAAGTCCAGATTGTTCATGCCGGTAGACACAAGTGGATAGGATGCTGAAGCGGTAAACAGTGGCAACACATTTTGAGAAGAATCAGTCAGCTGGATGCCTACACCGGTAGCAACACCGCTCTGTTGAGTCAGAGCCAGGATGTTGTTGTCACCGTTTGCCGCAGTACCATCGAACTTGACTGAAGCTTTGGTTACCGTGACCGGACAGTCTTTCAACTGCAAGGTAAACTTGGTAGCAGCGGCCGTATCGCCAGCAGCTGTGAACGCAGTTTTGGAAACCTGGCCCAGAGTTACGTCCAGCGGATTGGTCATGTCATTAACAACGGTACAGGCTGAATCAATGATTTCGCCTTTGAAGTTAACCTGACCATCAGCAGCAAAAGCAGAGGCAGAAGACAGAACGGAAACAGCAGCGATGGCAACAGCAATAAGACTCTTATTCATGACAAAATTTCCTTAAAAATTAAATGTTCGCCAGTAAAGAACGCGCAGGTTAATTGTGAAACTGGCGGCTGTTTTACGTGGCTTTTCCATGGTGATGATAGAGCAACAGTAAAAAAAGCTAAGTATTGCTTAACATTAAAATAACAGGCACACAAGACAATGCCGTGACTGTAATTAACATTACGCTTTTACTTAAATCATTTTCCATCTGTTAATTGTCATTATCCATGTTCGACGTGGTAGCTCAACTGATTTCAGGTTTAAATATGTATTAAAAGTCTTTTTTTGGACTTTTTAATTTATTTTACCACTCAGATCCATTGGTGATCACATAAGATACCCTCCAAAAATAAATACAATAACAGTAAAGCTTAGGTGTTCTAGATGTTAAAATCAGGCTGGTTTTAAAATCTTTTTGGCAAGGAGTTTATCTTGATAAGTACGCCTTTTTTCATGGTTACATACCCTCCTTCTTTTAACGACGAGAGTATTTTCATTATTCCACTACGTGAAAGCATACTGCGCTCCTGGATATACTCTAATGCAGTGGTTGTCGCTCTTATTTCAAAGCACTCAGTGCTAAGGGAAATTAGTAGGTTGCAAATGAGTTGATAATTGCTGATGCCTACAGTTTCTTTTTGATACTCGCAAAAACGTGTTGCTGATAACATGAGTATATAACTAATTTTTTTCCATAGATCATGTTTATCCGCATGGGATAAAAAATCATCCACTGACATTATTTCATATTCTATATCACTAATTGCTAATAGGTGCATATCTGATTTGATATTAAAAATGTCCTGCAAGCCGAATATATGTGGGGATTGTATTGTTGATAAAACCAGAGAGTCCTGGGTTCTTTTGACAATGCAAGCCCCGCTATAGAGTAATAAACACATTTTTTTATCAGCATATTTAAGGTCGAGTCGCTGCCCTGCGCACCCTTGCTTTAGTTTATTTCTTGAATTTAGTAGTGTTAATATCTCTTCAATAAATGAGGTGAGTTCGGAGTGTTCTGTTAGCTTATTGAAATCAAACATACAACTTCCTCAAGTAAATGGCAATATTCTATCTTGAAAGAGATGTGACCCTTTCGTGTTTTTACGATATTTTTTCGTCAGAGAGCCTTCGGTATTGTAGATGTTCATGCTGTATTTGGCATGGCTCAATCCGCTTGGTGATTCAGGATATTAGGCGATAGTTTAGATTACTTTAATTGTTTAACCTTCAGCTCGTTCTATGGCGCTTATAGTAACTAGGGGGATTCTGTCAAAACATAAGGAATTCCTTAAAGTGAAAATGTCCTTTTTCCTGTTCCCTAATCTGTTGATGGCTTAGTGGAAGGCCTATGGTAAATGGCAGACAGCATGACCCTACCCCAAAATCCTGCTCCATTCAGAAACAGAATTCCGGCATGATAAACACTCCCCCTGAGTGGAGGTTGTGCCGATGAAAAAGTCACGATTCACCGAAGAACAGATTGTCTTTGCCCTGAAACAGGCCGAGCTGGGTACATCGGTGCCTGAAGTCTGCCGTAAACTGGGTATCTCTGATGCCACCTTTTACACGTGGCGTAAAAAATACGGTGGAATTTCTCCTTCAGAGCTGAAGCACATGCGGCAGCTCGAAGAAGAAAATCTCAGGTTGAAGAGGCTGGTTGCCGATCTGAGCCTCGACAAGGCGATGCTGCAGGATGTGCTGGCAAAAAAGAACTGACGCTGGCACGCCTGCGCGAATGGGTCAGGGATTTACAGGCCCGATACGGTGCCAGCGAAAGACAAATCTGTTTTGCGCTACGGCTCAGCCGCAGCTCGTTTAGATATCGTTCTGTTGCTGCTGATGACAGCGCACTGCGCCTGCGTATTCGTGAGATCACCGAAACGCGAATTCACTACGGATATCGCCGGGTACATGTGATGCTCCGGCGTGAGGGCTGGCGTGACAATCACAAACGGATCTACCGCCTCCCTCGCGCAGCGCCAAACTGCTCGGGACTGATTGATACAGGCCGGTTAACGGCCGGAACTGCAGGTTTATATTGGCATCGATAAAGTCGGAGGATTGTCCACAACTGGTGATGAGTGGATAGGATTGCACGGCCAGCTCGGCCCCGGCCTGCGGGTCCTTCATCACGTTGCCAAAGGCGATTGAAATGGGGGTATTGACCGCACACTCGAGCGTGGATATGCGCAGCTTGATAGCGGACGGGAGGATTGAAGCTCTTCTATCCCCAGCCGCTACCTCTGAGAAACTGGCAGCATACATCTCCGGTAAGGTTATTTCGGCAGCCTTCTGTTGACCATCGGCAACCAGCACCCAGGTACCCGATATTACGGCAGCACGAGTCGTGGAAGGGGAATAAAAATATTCCTGAGAAGTCATTGCTGGCGGCAGGCACCAGCTATAAGCCTCAGGTGAGGTTACTTGAGTTCCGTTGCTGCTTACCCCTTTGGTTTCTGGCAGCCCCAGCGTACCGGATAGCAAAACGAAGCTGCCCATAAAGGTGTAATAGCCTACCTGACCGCTGGCTCTGGGTATGAGCCCCACGCCCGGTGCTATCTCTAGGGCTGGATAACCCGCAATGACCTTCAGAAAACCAGTCCCTTGGCAACTGCCCTTACTTGAAGAAACAGCCAATAGCCCGTGTTTGACATTAAGGCGTGCATGCTCCATAGAGCCACTTAAGCTTGCCGTAAACGGCAGACCTTCCCACAAAATCCCCGTCCCTTTACCCATGATAATGGTTTTTGCCAGAACGGCTGGTGGGGTCAGGCTCAATAACAGCGCCAGCAGGCCGAGTGCGCAGCAGCGGTGGCAATATAGAGTAGGCTTTGGCGTACTGGCGCTGTTTTTCACTTTATTGTCCTAGCTATGCTAATTAAACGTCACCAGCATTTCGGCGGCGGCACTAACGTCACCGAGTGGCAGATCTTTGCCGCCGGAACACAAGCGCCAGGTCACCTGATTGCTGATACTCAGGCTGGTTTGCGCCTTGGTGATACGGCCGATTTTTAGCTGGCGATTATCGAACTTCAGTCCGCTGGTGGCGATACAGCTTCCGCTGCCGGTCACGCCGTTATCAATCTCACCGGTGATATAGCCCCCGCCCTCGCGCAGGGCCAAACGGCTCGGGGCTGATTGATACAGGCCGGTCAATGGCCGGAACTGCAGGTTGATATTGGCATCGATCAGGTCTGAACTTTGCCCACAGTTGGTGATCAGTGGGTAGGATTGCACGCCCAGTTCGGCCCCGGCCTGCAGGTTTTCCATCACGCCACCAAAGGTGATTGAAGTGGGAGTATTGACCGTACACTCAAGCGTGGATATGCGCAGCTGGATATTGCTCGGGAGGATAGAGGCCGATAGGTCCCCAATCGACACCGATGAGAAACTGCCGGCATACATCACCGGGACGGTTATTTCAGTAGTCTTCTGCTGACCATCGGCAACCAGTACCCAGGTGCCTGATATTGTGGCTTTTCGAATATAGTTAGGGTTATAGTAATTGTTTTGGTATTTCATTGATGGCGGCAGGCACCAGCTAAAAGTATTAGGTGCGATTACTTGACTCCCGTCGCTGTTCCCCCCTTTGGTTTCTGGTAGCCCCAGCGTACCGGATAGCGAATCTTCCTTGAGGGAAGAATACCGGGCAAAGGTTGCATTACCGAAGCCTCTGGGAATGAGCCCCACGCCTGGCGCTAGTTTGAGTGCTTGATAACCCGCGATGGACGACAATTCATCATTGGGTTGGCACATATTGGAGTGTGAAGAGATCGCCAATAGCGCATACTTAGGAGTAAGGTCTTGTCTCCCTATCGTGCCACTTAAGGTGACATTAAACGGCAGGCCTTCCCACAAAATGCCTGTACCTTTGCCAATAGTAATGGTTTCCGCCAGTGCGGCTGGTTGGCCCAGGTAGGCTAACAGCAGTATGCAGGAGGCTTGGTAGCGGCGGTTTAGCGTATGTCTTGGTATGCCGGCGGTATCTTTCACTGTCACTTGTCCTTGTGGATTGGTTTGTGCATGGTTATCGGCCTGTTTCACAACGTGCCGTCAGTTGGCGGATCGGGTTGCTTGCAGAGGGAGCGGCAATGCCGCTCAGGTTGAAACTGGCACGGCACTGCTGATGGTCAGCGTGCCCCCATTTCGCCGTCAGTGTGCCCTGTTCCGGTAGCCCGCTCAGATACACTTGGCCCGAATCTCCAACGATACCGGTATTGTTTTTTCCTGCCGGAGTATCCGCCACCGTAATCACCGTGCCGAATGGCAGGCTGGTATCCCCCCGTAGCAGCGTCACCAGCGCCTGGTAACCCACTCGGGTGTCAAATCTCGCCATGACGACGGCCCCTTTGGTTGGGGAGACGTTAAGGCTTGATTGCGCCATATCCACATCCTCCGGCAGGGTAGTGGGGTTCAGACTGATGCTGTTGTTCTGGTAGTTCGCCAGATACGGCACCAGCGCGTAACCGCGGCTGTCGGTGCGAATGTTGCCGTTGAGCACCTCAACGCCGCCAGCGCCTGGCGCGCTGACCACCGCCACCGAATTGCCGAGCATGGACCCTAGCGTCACGCCTTCCGGGTGCAGCAGCAGGCTGCCGTTGCCGCTGAGGTTGAGTGAGCGGAACTGGTTGCTGTAGCTGTAGCCCAGATTGGCCTGGCCTTTACTCCCCCGATAGCCCATATTCAAGTTGCTGTTATCACTACCATTATCGTTCGACCAGCCCTGCATCAGGTTGTAGGAGAGGCGATCGTCCATGGCGTTGCCACTGATGCCCGCCTGTTGTTGTATCTGGCCTTGATTGTTATGGGTTACCTGGTAGCTGGCATAGCTTTGGCTATTGGCAGCCGCACTGCCAAACAGGCGGAAGGGGACCTGCACCGACATCGATAGCTGGCGGTTCTCTGGCCAGCTGCCGTCGCCCTTGATGCGGTCAATCCCATAGGCAACGCCGTAGCTGACACCACGATAACTGCCGTTGTAACCAACGGAAACGGTGTTGTTCACTCGGCTGTTCCCCCAGTAATCGTTGCGTGAGGCCGATAGGTACAGGGCCCCCCAAGAATCCAACTGCTGGCTGATACGCAGTTGGAAATTGGAGCGTTGGCGTGTCAACGCCCAGGGCACCTGCCCTGCGTTGAGCTCAAAGCCCAGGTTGTTAAAGTCGGCGAAGGTGTAATAGTTGCGAGTGGAGTAGCGGTAGGCCGCGAGATCTACCGAGGTCCCGGTGCTGAGCAGGCTTTTGGCATAACGCAACCGATATGAAGCCCCTTGGTGGCGTTGGTTTTGCCCTGCTAACCGGGCATCCGAGGTGGTGACGTCTGCCGAGATGGCGCCGAAGTCACCCAACGACAGGCCAGAGCCTGCCACCAGGGAGTGATAATCGGTGGCAACCAGCGCACCTCCGTACAGAGTGACGTTATAGGGTAGGCCATACATTAAGGTGCCCAACCCGAAAGTCGCTTCTCGGGAGGCTTGGGTGATCCCTCCGTTATAGCGCCCGCTGGTGAGTTCATACTTCAGTGCGCCAGGGCGTTGCATCACCGGTAATGACGAGAAGGCCAGGGTTTGGCTGCGTACTGAACCGTCTGCCTCGGTGATGGTGACCGTCAGATCGCCACCTTGGCTGCTCTGGTACAGATCGTTGATACGAAACGGGCCAGGAGCGACATAAGTTTGATAGACAATGTTGCCGTTCTGGCTCACCGTTACCCGTGCGTTGCTTTGGGCAATGCCGGTGATCACCGGAGCAAAGCCGCGCAGGCTATTGGGCAGCATATCTTCGCTGGAATTCAGTTTGACGCCCCGGAAGGGAATGCTGTCGAACACGTCATTTCCGCTGCTGCTTTCACCCGCCAGGATCTCGGAGCGCCACGCACGGATATCGTGTTGTAAATAGGTATCGGAGAATTGGCTGCGCTGATAACGGCTTGAAGAACCTCCCACACGGCTTTCATTTTGGGTATAGGTCATGGTGCTGCGCAGGCGCCACCCTTGGTAGTTGATCCCGCCAAGCAGGTTGGCGAACAGATTGCTCTGCTCGCTTTTGCCCATGCCGGACTGTGCGCGTTGCCAGTTGCGGCTCCCGTTCAGGCTATAATTCAGCAACAATGCGGGGACACCCTCGTCCCATTGTTCAGGGGCGACGTAGTCCCGGGCATGTTGCTGCATGGCGACCTGCGGAATACTGATGTCCAGACGCAATTGGGCCAAATCGAAGCTTAGCTGCGATTCAGTAATGAGCTTTCCCAGGCTGGCGATGGGAGTCTCAGGCGGCAAGCCGCTAAAGCTGGGAAGTGCCTGAGTATTGACGCCAAGCTGGTGGAGGAATGCCGGAGTCAGCTGCGGTAGCACCTGGCCCTGGGCATCTTTTTTGAATATCAGACTGTATTGCCCTTGTTCCGACTGATTCATCCACAGCGTCACCAGATAGCGCCCTTCAGGGGTCTGGCCGGAGGATTCAAACACGGTCAGATCGGATGTAGCCAACTGGTTGCCACCTAGCGCCAACAGGCCGGGATCGAAATAGTCTCGGCCCCAGGCAGGTACGGCACCGGCCAGCAGCAGGGCTCCGGCCAAAGAAGGTGAAAGACCTCGAATGCCGGGCCTGTTTTTTATTGATGTTCTATCCATGATTTTAGCGCGTCCTTAAACATCCAATGGGGGCAAGCCCTGCTGACAAACGGGAGTATTCCAACCATCCTCATCAATAAGTTGCCACTCGACATGGCCGCTGGTCCCGGTAGGGGCGGGATAGCGTTGTTGTCCTTTCGGCGGCACCATCAAACGTAACGCGGGTTTATCCAGCGAGACGCGGTCCGATTTCAGCCGCGAAAAGGTGAGCCAATAGGGAGTGGGGTTATCGGCAATCAACTCTTTTCCCGCGCGGTGAAAACGCAGTTGGCAGGCCACGTCGGCCACGGCGCGTTTAGCCAATCCCTTAGGGCGGTAGAACAATTTCATATTGCTGACTACCGTCACCGCCATCTGGCCTACCGGCTGTGGTTGAACGTTTTGCACCTGCGCGGGGATCGCTTTCATGGAGATAAAAAATACCGACTCGCGATCTGTCGGCAAGGGTTCTCCATTGCGCCGGATACGCAGTGTCAGTTCACTCTTGGCCTCTAAGCGCGCCAGCGGTGGCGTGACAATAAACGGCATTTTCGCTTGCTCGCCCTCGCTCAAATCGACATCGCCGGTCTGGCTATCGACCGGGCGCACCCGGGACTGCATCAAATAGGCGGCTGCGCTTTTGTTGTCTACCGCCAAACTGACGCCTTGCTTGGCGCTTTCGGGATAAATCACCCGCAGAACATAAAATGAGATCCCCGTGGAGTCGGGCTCTGCCGCCTGGGGAGCGGTCAAAAACGGCAGGCTGCACAGCAGCAATATCGCTTGGCCAAGGTGTTTCATGCGGGTGGGTCCTTTGGTGATGGCAGGGCCTGCAGGCATGGTGCAGATAAGCCGCCGAAGTCGGTAATGGTTTGCCAAACGGCTTGCCTGGCCGACGGGTTACCGGGGTACACCTGTGCGCTCATCGGGGCAATCATCGCCAGCTGGGTGTCCAGATCGATAAGCTGACCATCGAACTTCAGTGAAGCAAACGTGAGAAAATAGGGGGTCGGGTTGTCAATGCGCACCCCTGCTGCCGTAGGCGTCAATCGCAGTTGGCAACTGGCGTCCCTCGGGGCGATGTTGAGGCCCTCAGGGCGGTAAAACAGTTTGATGGCAAAGCGAAACCCCATCGATAAGTGCGCCTCTGCCAGTGCCGACTGTTTCTGTGCGGGGATCGCCAATACCGAAAGGTAAAACAGCGACTCCCGATCCGTGGGCAATGCCTGATCCTGTTTGAGGATGCGCAGTAATTGTTTGCGCTCAGGGCCGAGCTGCAACAGCGGCGGCGTGACGATAAATGGCGTTGGAGCCTGGTCGTCGAGTGCGCGTTGGATACGGCTTTGGATCAGAAATTTTTGTGTGCCGCTATTATTCACCGTGACGGTTTGTGCCCTGTCCGCTGCGGAAAACACCACACGGGTCTGATTTAAGCTGATACCGCCGTCGGCTATTGCCATCGGTCCGGTAAAGAGCAACAGCAACAGTGCGATAGATGAATAGCAGGCAGATGACATGGCAACCTCAGCGGTAGGCGAATGTAAAGGTGATACGGGCGATAACCTTCCCCGGCTTCACCGTCGCGCAGCCGGTACTACCACCGCAGCTGATACCAGCAAAAAAGGGGAGGTCTTTACCGACCGGTATCTGCCCCATGGCCGCCAAGGGGTAAGTATCGGTAGGTTTGACCTCGGTGCTGTTGTAATTGGGCATGTTGGCACTTTGTACCAACATCACCCCGCTCCCACCGGCACTGGAGTCGCTGCTGCGAAACAGCCATTTGCCATCTTGGGTCACGCCCTCACCGCTGACCGTAATCATCGGCTGTAGGCCAGCAGTGGCGACACCGTCACAGTTGCCAGCCTTGAGGGTAAACGGCTGTGAGTTGATCAGGGCACCGCTACGCAAGCGCGCCTGCGACATCTCATCCAGCGGCAGTACGCTTTTATCCAGGCTTAGGGAACAGGTGCCTGGCATGATCGTTGCGGAAAAGTTCAGCGTCACGGCGGGGGCCGTGCTGCTGGTTAATCCGGTAACCATAGCGAGTGAGATGAGGGATACCTTCTTAAGGCAGAGCCTGTTTAAACGCATCAACGCCTCCCTGATCGTTAATGGTCTGCCAGTCAATGGCCCCACTTTTCGCCGTGGTGGGATAGATATGGGAACCGAATGGCGCAATCATCAGCGCGTCCGGCGTATCCAACTTGAGCCGTTGCCCGGCAAAGGTCAGGCTGGCCAGGCTGACAAAATAGGGGGAGGGGTTACTGACCCGCAGCCCGCTATTGACGCGGGTGAAGCGCAGGTTTTTCTGTGCTGAACCCGAATCTGCTGGTAGCTCTGTAGGGCGATAAAACAGCTTGATGATGTTGCCGACGCCAAATTGGGCGGTGGCACTCACGTTGGCGCTCTGTTGGCTGGCGGTCGGCTCGGTTGCGGCTGGGATCGCCATGGCCTGGAAATAGAATACCGACTCGCGATCTTTGGGCAAGGATGCGTCATTACCGGTAATGCGGACCTGACTCTCGCTCTTGGCTTCCAGCCGAAAAACCGGTGGTGTGACCGTAAATGGAGCGGCGTCACGACTATCTGGGGTCAGGCTTACCGCAGCCTGTACCAGATAAGGCAAGGCGGGCTGAGTGTTGCGCAGCGTAACGGCAATGCTGCCTGCTCCCTGCGGGTAGATAAGCCGGGTTGCATTAATACCAAATCCCTCCGCCACTACGGCGGACGAACTGCACAGCAGCGCCATCAGGACGGGAAAAAATAGCGTTATGCGCGTCATTTATTGCCCCTTGGTAGGAAAAAAAAGCAGGCAGCCGAAGCCGCCTGCCTAGAGGTAAATCAGTTATAGGAGAAAGCAAACAGGATCGGTGCCTTGACGGAGCCAATGTTGGTTTTGTCCGCGCTGGTGGAGGCCAGGCCCACCTGCAGGCTCAGCGTTTTGGCATTAAAATCGCCAGCGGCTGGCGTTGCGCCTGCGGTTGCGATCAGGAGTTTGTCACCTGCCTTGATATAGACGTTTGGCTTGCTAACTTCGCTCAGCATGATACCGGTGTTGGTGCCGGTGGAGTTGAAGACGTTTGAGTTGGCAGCCAGCGTTTGGCCGCTGACGACCAGGTTAGCGGTATCAGCAGCGGCAACAGGGGCCTCACAGTTGTTCAGACCCACGGTGAACTGTTTCTGGCTGGACGCGATCGGGGTCAGAACGCCGGTAAATTGCTTGGGTGAAAAGTTACCCAGATCCAGGCTGTTGGTAGACAGTGAAACGTCACAGGTGGCAGCAACCACGTTGGCCGTTACGGTTAATTGGGCGTTAGTTGCCGCTTGAGCGTTGCCCGCTACGGCCAGTAAAACCAATGCAGCCGGAGCCAGAGTGAAAATTGATTTACGCATGAGTGCTATTCCTTTAGATTGAGATGGCTTATTAAAAACGAGTTGATGCTTGCTAGACTTACAGTTATCTCTGCTCAGAAATAACTGGATGTCTATCTGTTAACGGGTTCTTTATTCATTTACTACGCTAGGTAGGCGATATTTACTTCCGAGGGGGGCTCCCTCTGTATTTCGCTTTTAATAATTTCAAAATACGTCATGGTTGTCAAAATGTAAGGGGGGTGCATGGTTTGAATTTAACACATTGATTTATAAGATTTATTATTTAATTTATGGATTTTTTATGTGAAAACATTAGTTTTTAATTTTGTTACTTTAGGTTTTCATAGGTTTTTATTCTTATATTAATATTTACTTGGTTTTTATGTCTTTTTTTGGGTGTTTTTTATGGAGTAGGTGAGGGAAAGGCATTTGTAGGCTATAGATAATAAAAAATTATGGAAATTATCTAAATTAAGTGGGTGCAGACCAATTTAATTATGTTGCGGATTGATAGTCTAAAAATAATTATGTCGCTATTACGTTCATAGAATAAAAAAAGTGGTTTTGCGTTCACCTGGGGGGGGCAACTCTCGGCGATCCTAAGTCTGGATGAGCAACTCGAGACTCTTGCGGAATCAGATCAAAGACAGGCCTACCAGATGAGAGGAGTCACGCAGTTCAATCCACCGGTACAACTCCTGGTTAGTCTTGACGCACAGTTTGCGCATGGCATTGCGCTTATGGCCATTGACAGTCTTGTCCTTGATGCCCTGCGGTGCCACGCCCGCTCATTCCTATGGCCAGATACTTCAGCACTTCAGTTCCTTGAGCGTCAGTAATGAGGAACATCCGCTTTTCCCTACCCTGGAGCGCTCTACTTCCTGCAGGAATAAGGCTTTGTCGAGTAGGGCTTCAATTGCCTAAAAATCAAAGCGTAAAAATACGCATTGATTGGGTTAGACATTCTGATTGAAAATTAATTTGCTGGGTTGTATTGAATGTCATGCTTTATTGTATTGCCGTTCATAACGGATTTAAATGGGAGTTTTCTCTTTGTTTTTTCTTTTTGTCTTATAATTGGTTGCATGCTTGAATAAATTCATCCATAAGCGATTATAAAATATGGGGAATATTTCTCATGATATCTAATGGTTATTGTAAGCAATAAAATCGATTGACGATAATAATTTTATAAGAATATACTGATAAGGCTGGGTGTAAAGGAATGTCATAACTTTATCCAGGTGGTGAGAGAGTTGTTTACATAAATCAAAGAGCCAAAAATTAATTTTGGTTTGCTCTGCCTATGGTATTAGAACCTGGATATACATTAAAGACGATATTGGGTTGCCAGTCATTGGTGCACCTGAATGCTGCGCGTTCCAATATGGATGGATTATTTTTACCAGGAGGTAAGTATTCCAATGATTCTAATAGACTCGGATTATTCCTGTTCGCTAAGTAAAATAACCTTTAAATCGATCATCGATTCCTTAAGGTGTGATCTAACCCCTGCCTTGCGTTATGGCGAGGGTTCAATCGCTTTTGTTGATGGGGATTCGGCTAATATCTACAGCGTCGTCAAGTCGGTTTACGAGTTACGCAAGAACAGCGAAGTTGTTTATATGGTCACATTGCTGTCAAAAGATAAAGATTGCTCCTCAGTGATCAGGCATTTATCTGATTATGTAGTGGATAAAAAAATCACCTATGACGATCTGCAACGGCTGATCAGAACCATGGTTACGGCAAAACCCAAGGCGTTAGCAGATAATGTTTTTGGCGATATCTGGGGGGATATCTTGAAGTCTTCTCATAAGGAGTATCTGGTGTTGAAGCTGTTGCTGGATGGCCACAGCCAATACAAAATAGCCAAAATGTTAAACTTATCGATAAAAACCATCAGCAGTTATAAGGTTAAGGCGATAAAAAGACATGGGGCAAGAAACTTCAACGAGCTCTACATGTTAAAGCTAAGCAATCATGATTGATATCATCCAATAGACAGCATCCTTGGCGGTGAGGTTAAGCAACAGGGTGAGTTGTTGCTGAATACCACCGCTGCCTCTATAGTGTTAAATCCCTTTTTATTGTTAAAAAAACTTAAAAGCAAGAATTTAAACCTATAAATAGTGTGTTTTTAGTTATAAATAACTCCGTGGTAACTTTTCATGTAAATTAAGGCTCAGATTGATGCAAGGCGCAGTTTGCCGGGTTTAGGCCTGGCAGGCCGCAATGTCAATCCTGAGTAGTCACGATAAGTTAGGTACCAGGTAGAGATCAGAAAAACCCTTAAGGGGTTAGGCCTCTGACGTCGATTCACAATGAACAAGGTTATCTTGGATAGCCTTAGGCCTGGTACTTCACCAAATCTACATATTATTTTGCAGGAAGTTACCCATGTTTATATTTGACACGAATTACCCTTGCCATTTTAATAAGATTGCCTTCGATTCAATAGTCGAGTCCTTAAGTACTGAGCAAAACTCAAACTTACGTCATAATGAAAGTTACGTCGCTTTTATTGACGGGGACTCAAACGATATATACAACACCATAAAACAGATTTATGGTCTGAAAAAGGAAGGCAAAACAATTTATGTGATCACGCTGCTTTCCAAAGGTAAAGAGTGTTCTGCGATGGTTAAGCATTTATCCGACTTTGTGGTCGATAAAAAAATTGCCTATGCCGATCTGAAAAATCTGGTCAAAACTATGGATTCAGCGCAACCCAGGACGGTAGCGGATAATCTCTTTGGTGATATTTGGGGGGAGGTACTGAAGTCGTCGCAGAAAGAGAACCGAGTATTAAAGCTTTTAGTGGAGGGTTACTCGCAATCACAAATAGCCAATATGCTGCACCTTTCGATAAAAACGGTCAGTGGCTATAAGGTCAAGGCGGTAAAACGGCATGGAGCAAGAAACTTCAATGAACTTTATATGCTTAAGTTCGGTAATACTCATGTGCAATAAACCACGACATACTCGTGCGATGGCGTTGGATGTTATCCTTCAGCCACCGCATTCACCGAATGGCTAGAGAGAGCGCTTTATAGCTTAGCTATAAATTGGCCTGTTATGGATTGTGTATGCACATCATGACTGGCGAAAAGTCATTCCACAACAAATAGCCATCACCGACTTCGGTGATCCTCAATTGTCTGGCTTTCACCGAAAAATCAAAAATGGACTGGTTAAACAGCTCATTCGGCATAGTATCGCTGGCATTTTTATTGACATCCACCAGCTGCAAGGCGAGGTGGCCATTACCTTCATAGCGATAGTCAAAATTGACGTTACGCAGAAGATTATACTTTACTGCGCCAGCGCTATCCCTGACCGTTGCGGAAATATGCATCCTCCCATGGCTTACACCATCAATATGCAAACTCATGACGCCCCGAGTTTGTAAGTCGCTTTGTACCAGGAAAAAGGCGGCACAGCTCACTTTGGGGCCTTTCTCAGTAATGAAAAATTTGTGCATCAGGAGGTTGAAGAGCAAAGCTACGGCGACCAAGGCGAGAGCAACCACCCCGATGAACTTGCCTGAGTGATTATTTAGCGAAAGCATAGACGCCCTTACAGTCAGAGAAATGAGACAGGGTATGATCACTATTGGTACAACGGATTATGAAGGCTCTGCCGGATTGTTGGTAGGCATAGTGTTCACCAGAGTGAAAAATAAACACCTCATTGTTGGCGCACGGAACATGCGCAGCAGCCAGCTCTGCGGCGAGTTTTTCCTTGCGTGCAGCAATGTCAGGCGAGCTAGCGCTAAGCGTATAGAGAGGACAGGTTGCTATATTGCCAATTTTATACAAAGTAGATTTTGGGAAACGGTAATCCAGATGATCAGTAGCGAAACGGAAAGGTTGTAGGACCAATAAGGTTGAGATGATCAAGCTGATCGCGAGCAACGCGGGTTTATACCCTCTGAGTAGCCTTGATTGCTTTATTGCAGGTTGAGCTTTGGTGCTCGTGGTTTCAACGCTCGGCGGTGTTTCCTGATTGTAAGATACCAATTTCCCGGAGATATAAAACCCGACGCGAGGAATAGTTTTAATGATCTCTTCTTCACAACCTAACTCACTCAATGACTTACGGATCAGCGAAATATACTGATTGACCGAGTTATTCGATGGTTCCAGACCATATTTATTCCAGATATTATTGAGTAATTCTTCACGGCTTACCATTTTATCGGCGTTTTCCAACAGGTAGGTAAAGAGCCGGGCAGGAATGGTAGTGAAGGAGACCCGTCTATCGGGCTGCGCAATGTTCCACATCGCCCCGTCTGAGCTTCTGAACGCAATCATGTTAAAAATCGTAAAAACCATGTCTCCCCCTGCAGGTTAAGATCTGACTCCACCTGATTAAACCAGCCTACTCTGCTGTTAGGCTACAGTACAGTGTCGCAGTCTCACAATTTTAAATTATAGCTGACACGGTCTCCTGCTTGTGGCATCACGGTATGCATAAGAGGGGAAAACGCTTAGCTCGCGACGAGTGGTTGCGCGAATGTTAAAAAACGTTTATCTAATGTATTTCGTGCAGAAAGTGTTGATAACAATACCCTGCATAGGCTTTTTTTGCCTATTTTTTAGCAAAAAAAAGATTAATTAAAATACTGTTTTTTTATTTTTATTAGTATATTCATGTGCTTAATGGATTCGTTATTAAGGCGTTTTTTTTTATAAGACAGTAAGAGAAAACAAAGAGGAATGTCCTATATAAGTATTTTTCTCTGGCGTTATTATAGCGCCAATCCTAAGCAACGGCATTATTGTTGGGTAGTGATAAAAGGCGTAAAAGTGTATTTCACAATTCGCCTAATATTTTAGTTAATATATAAATCATAGGAACGGATTTCATGAAAGTTAAAGCAATTGCAATGATCATTGGCGCTTCCCTGGTGGCTAGCACGGCTTACGCAGCTAACCAAGGCGAAGGCAAGATCACCTTTACCGGCTCTATTACTGATGCACCTTGCTCTATCGCTGCAGGTTCACTGGATCAAGTTATCCCATTGGGTGCCGTGTCTAACGTTGTTCTGGCAGCTAACAATAATACCGGTGTTTCTACGCCACAAGCTTTCAGCATTGAGCTGAAAGATTGCGTCATTGCTACTGCAGGCACCAAAGATAAAGTCTCTGTGACCTTCACCGGCACGGCTTCTTCATATGATGCTACCAGTCTGGGTCTGATCGGTACTGCTGAAGGTGCTTATATTCTGATGTCTCAGGCTGACGGTGCCAAAGTGGCTCTGAACACCCCTACCGCAGCTCGAACTTTGGTTAATGGTACCAACAACTCCCTGACCTTCACTGCTGCTTTGAAAGGTGGCGGCGAAGATGCCGTGATCAAACCAGGTAGCTTCCAGGTTCCAACCAACTTCGTACTGTCTTATCAGTAAGTCTGTTGCGTAGTGTTGAACAACCTGCGGCGGCTCTGCCGCAGGTTTTTTTGCGCCCCATAGAGCTGTTAATGAAATGGACTTATGACGCTTCACCTTGTGTGGTGCCTTCCCTGCTGATGTGTTGTGTCCTGGCGTTTTCCGGGTGTGCATTTTCCGCTGATGTGCTGGGGCAGGGGCGCGTCAGCATGGAAGGCGCCATTGTAGAGACGCCTTGTGCGATTGAAGTCGGGGACCATGACCAGAGTCTGGTAATGGACACCCTCCCGGTCAGCCAACTGATCCGGGAGGGGCACGGGCCAGAAAAAGAGTTCTCCATACGCCTGGTGAATTGCGTTCTGGTCCGTATTGACGCGACAGCTCCCTATTGGCAGCGCTTTCAGGTGACCTTTGATGGCGACGACGAACACGGTCATTTCGACATGAGCGGAGAGGCACGCGGCGTGGTGTTGATGATACGTGATGCCAAAGGCGAGGTAGCAGCACCGGGTGATGCTTTGAGGCCAGCTCCATGTTGCCAGGAGAGAGGCAACCGCATTACACCTGATAATCAACAGACGTTGCGGGCAGGGGATTACCGTACGGCAATACGGTTCAGAATGGATTATTACTGAAGGGACTTTCTTCATGGCGCGTTATTTTTCCCGCTCCCTGCTTGCCATCTTGTATCAGGCCAGCTTGGGCAGCAGCGTATTGCTCGGCGCAGTGAGCGTGGCCCAGGCAAAAGATATCCAGTTCAACACGGATGTCCTGGATCTCAAGGATCGTGACAACATTGATTTAGGCCAGTTTTCGCACCAGGGCTTTATCCTGCCGGGTACTTATGATCTTGCTTTGAGCTTGAATAACCAGGTGCAACCGGCACGCCCGGTAACCTTCTTGGCGCCGGACGACGATCCGAAAGGCAGCCAGGTCTGTCTGAGCAAAGAGATGGTGGACCAGTTGGGTCTGACCAAGGCCGCATTGGCTGGTTTGACCTGGTGGCATCAAGGCGAGTGTCTGGATCTGGCTAGCCTGGATGGGCTTCAGGCCCGTCCCGATCTCGGTACCAACACGCTGTACCTCAGCATCCCGCAGGTTTATCTGGAATATAGCGGTGCGAACTGGGATCCGCCTTCGCGCTGGGAAGAGGGGATCCCTGGCATTTTGCTGGATTACAACCTGAATACTCAAGTTCAGCGGCAGAACCAGAACGACACCCAGAATTACAACCTCAGCGGCAACGGAGTGGCAGGGGCGAACCTGGGAGCTTGGCGGCTACGGGCTAGCTGGCAGACCAGGATCGACCATCAGAGCGATTCGGCAAAAGAGAATACCCGCAGTTTTGACTGGACACAGTATACCGCCTACCGGGCGATTGTACCGTGGCGCGCCAAGCTGACGTTGGGGGAGGATTTCCTCAATTCCGACATCTTTGACAGCTTCCGTTTCACCGGGGGCAGCCTGGTCTCGGATGACAACATGTTACCGCCGAATTTGCGTGGCTATGCACCAGAAGTGACCGGTGTGGCACGCGGCAACGCCAAGGTCGTGATCAGCCAGCAGGGGAGGGTGATCAAGGAAGTCCTGGTCGCCTCCGGACCATTCCGTATTCAGGATCTGGATAGCGCGGTCTCTGGTTCATTGAATGTGCGGGTTGAAGAGGCTGACGGCAGCGTACAGAACTTCAAGGTTGATACCGCCACCATTCCGTATCTGACCCGGCCAGGACAGGTGCGCTTCAAGCTGGCGATGGGCCGTCCATCTGATTGGCAACATAAGGTCAATGGGCCGATGTTTGCCACGGGGGAGTTCTCCTGGGGCGTGAGTAACGGTTGGTCGCTGTACGGCGGCGGGCTGGGAGGGGATGGATATTCGGCCCTGTCACTGGGGATGGGGCGTGATTTGATGGCCTTTGGAGCCTTGTCTGCGGACGTGACTCAGTCCCGGGCTCGGTTACCGGATCAAGGTACTCAACAGGGGGGGTCTTACCGCCTGAGCTACTCGAAGCGCTTTGATGATACCGGCAGCCAGGTCACCTTTGCCGGCTACCGCTTCTCCGACAGCGGTTTTATGTCGATGGCGGACTACTTGAGTGCCAAGGATAACGCCAATGGGATAAGCCCAGGGCGTAGCAAGGAGATGTACACCCTGTCCTTCAGCCAGCAGTTCGAGTCGCTGGCGATGAGTGGGTACCTTAACTACAACCACCAGACCTATTGGAACCAGGCTACCAGTGACCGCTATGACATGACGCTGGCGCGCTATTTTGATATTGGCCGCTTTCGTAACATCAACCTGTCGCTGACGGCTTATCGCAACAATTTCAGCAACACCAAGGATGACGGCATGTATCTGTCGCTGTCCATGCCGTGGGGAAGCAGCGGCATGCTGGGTTATAACGGGTCTTATGCTGCGGGAGACAATACCAACTCGGTCAACTATTCCGATCGGGTTGGTGATACCGACAACTATACGGTCCGGGCTGGGATGGCAAATAGCGATGCTGATTTCAGCGGCTATTACTCACACCGTGGCACCCTGGCACAGGTGAATGGCATGGCCAGTTACCGCTCCGGGCAGTATAGCTCGGCAGGGGTGTCGATGTCGGGCGGAGCTACCCTGACGGGTGAAGGTGGCGCTTTACATCGTACATCGATCATGGGCGGGACGCGGATGCTGGTTGATACCGATGGTGTAGCAGGAGTGCCGGTGGGCGGTTATGGCAACACGGTTAACTCCAATATCTTCGGTAAAGCGGTAGTGGCAGATGTGAACAGTTATTACCGCAGCAGCGTACGTATCGACGTAGACAAACTGGCGGATAACGCTCAGGCCACCGGCTCGGTGCTGCAAGGCACGCTGACCGAAGGGGCCATTGGCTATCGTCACTTTGAAGTCGTAGCGGGCGAGAAGGCGATGGCGGTAATACGCCTGGCCGATGGTTCGGTGCCGCCTTTCGGAGCCACGGTACTGAACGCCAAGCAACAGGAAACCGGCATGGTGAACGATGCAGGCAACGTCTATCTCAGCGGTATCAAGCCGGGTGAGACCATGACGGTGCACTGGAACAGTGCCGAACAGTGCCGCATTACGCTGCCGAAGGAAATACCGGTGGGGATGACCGCCAACCTGCTGCTGCCTTGTGTAAACGGATAACGGCAGCGAATTAAACCCGATGAACAGTAAAGGGCGTCATTGTCCGCAGGCTTTTGCGCCTGCCGAGATGTCGTCCGATAGGAAGAGTATAGGAATGATGATGAAAAGATATTTTGTGATGAGCCTGTTGGCAGGCGTCGCGATAGTCACATTGGCTCCGTCTGCACAGGCGGCCATTTCGCTGGATCGGACCCGCGTGGTATTCCCAGGGAATGAAAAGTCGGTGAGTCTGACCGTGCGTAACCAGAACCCGGAACTGCCCTATCTGGCTCAGGGCTGGCTGGAAGACGCTCACGGCGCCAAGCTGGAAGGAAACAGTGCGTTTACTGTGCTGCCACCGGTACAGCGTGTTGAACCCAAGGGGCAGACCCAGGTAAAAATCCAGGCAACGCCGGGAGCCAACATGTTGCCACAGGATCGCGAATCGCTGTTCTTCTTCAACCTGCGGGAAATCCCGCCGAAAAGCGACAAATCGAACGTATTGCAGATAGCGCTGCAGACGCGCATCAAGATGTTCTATCGCCCGGCAGCACTGGCCGAAGCGGCGGCCAAGCAACAGGCGACGCCGTATCAGGAGCAACTGACGCTGAGCAAAAAGGGTGACCAATACACCGTCAACAATCCAACGCCGTATTTTGTGACGTTGATTGGTGCCAGCGTCAAGAAAGAAGGCGATGTGGTGAAAGGTTTTGAACCGGTAATGGTACCGCCAAAGGGTAGCATCAAGCTGGGCGGCAGTGCGGCGGCGTTAGGGGCGAGCCCGGTGCTGGTGTATGTCAATGACTACGGCGGTCAACCGACGCTGACTTTCAAATGCAGTGGCAGCAACTGCCAGGTGGATGAAAGCAAGCGCGATAAATAATCACCCGGCATCAGTGGTGGTGATGGGCGGTGCCTGGCGGGTATGAACCGTGAAGGAAGAACAAGGAAAACAATCATGGAAAAGAGAAGACTGCCCGGCAAGACGGCAAAGTGCTCCGTCCTGAGCGGACTGGCACTGGCTGCCCTGCTTTCTCCCGTGGCGCAGGCTGCTATGGGGTTGCGTCTGACGGATGACTCCCGCCGCGACGTCGTGCCGGGGGGTGGCCGGACAGCCGCAGTTGCTGACACCTGGCAACAACGTACTGACCTACTATATCGCGCCGGAGCGTACCGGGGCGCCGCTACAAGCTGGCGCATATCTGGCCCATATCAACTTCAGGCTGAGCTATGAATAGGCTGGTTTATCGGCTTAAGGGCCGTTCCGCTCTCAGGAGCTTTTGGCGTACGGCTCTCGGTATGGTGGGGAGCCTGGTGTTGTGTCTGTCTGTGGCACAGGCCAGCAACCAGCTTGCGCTCACCATCAAGGGGATAGTGATGACGGGACCTGCTTGCATAGTGAATGGTAACACCGCGATTGACGTGAACTTTGGCAGTGCCTTGCAGACCACCAGCATTGATGGCAACAACTATGCCACGCCGGTGCCGTTTTCCCTTAGCTGTACCGGCAGCGCTTCCAGCTTGCGTCTGCGGTTCCAGGGTTCGGCTAGCGGTTTTGATCCTGACGTGTTGGCAACCAACTTTACGGATCTGGGGATCAAGCTGTTGAAACCGGACAACAGTGCGTTAGCGCTGGGTGAATGGTTTACCTTCAGTTATTCGGCCACGCCGCCTGCCATCAGTGCCGTGCCGGTGAAACGGCCGGGGGCCATTTTGCCGGGTGGAGTCTTCAACAGCACGGCAACGCTGCTGGTGGAGGTGTTATGAAACAGCTAACAGCGGTATGGCCTGTTCTGGCCCTGACGATCGTTCTGAGTAGCGCTTTACCGGCGCAGGCCGTGGACGTCAAGTTCACCGGCACCCTGGTGGTACCACCACCCTGCGTGATTAACAGCAACAGCGATATTTCGGTGGTGTTTGGCAACGATATGCTGGCCGGGCGGATAAATGGGGTGAATTACGAACAGCCCATCACTTATACGCTGGACTGCACTGGCGCGACCTCCGCAACGCTGAAACTGCAATTTCAGGGCGGAGGGGCAGGTTTTGATGCCAGTGTGCTAGGTACCAGCAAAACCAATCTGGGCCTCGAGTTGCGCAGTGACGGCGTCAAATTGCCGATGAACACCTGGCTGAATTTTACCAATCCGGCTCGTCCTGCACTGACGGCAGTTCCGGTTAAGGCCACGGGTAGCACTTTGAGTGGAGGGGCCTTTACCGCGGCTACCACGCTGTTGGTGGACTATCAGTGAGAGATGAATAATGACGGCTAAAACAGTTTCCCTGGCAATGTTGCTGGGCATGATGGCTGCACTGGTGCAACCAACGCAAGCGGTGCAGGTGAACTTCCAGGGCGGCCTGGTAGAGGCACTGCCCTGTACTATCAATAACGGTGACCCGATCGAAGTGGATTTTGGTGACAACCTGGTGATCCGCAATCTCGACGGGGTGCGTTACCGCAAGCCGGTACCTTACCAGATTGATTGCAGCGCCGCAGGGTCAGTTCGGATGAGCATTCAGGGCACGGCAACCCGTTTTGATGATGCAGCCATTCAGAGCAGCATCGTGGGATTGGGCATTCATATGTCGCTGGGAAATGACAATCCGTTTTATCTGAACTCGTTTGCCAGCCAAGTTACAGCGCAATTCCCCCCGCCAATAATGGCGGTACCAGTGGCCGATCCGGCGCAGCCACCGAGCCCGGGATCATTTACCGCCCGCGCCACGCTGCTGGCCGAATACCAATAGGAGCCGTTTGATGAAGCAATGGCAAGCGTTACCACGGATCGGTCTGGCACTACTGTCAACCTGCACGCTTTTATTCTGCACCTCGGTCCAGGCAGTTGAGAACATGGAATTCAGAGGCGCGCTGGTGAATGCGCCCTGTACCCTGCGCCCAGGTGACGAGGCCATAGAGCTGAATTTTGGCACGCTGGTTAACAAGTTCCTGTACACCAATACGCGCACCCCCAGCCAGACGTTCTCGTTGCATCTGGATGACTGTGATACGGCGGTGGCAACGGGTATGAAGCTGACGTTTATGGGCACCGAGAGCACGGCATTGCCAGGGCTGTTGGCGCTGGATGCTGCCAGCGTGGCCCGCGGGGTGGCGGTGGGGATGGAAACAAGCGCTGGCCAGGCATTACCGCTCAATGTCCAGGGCTCCACCACGCCACTGACGCAGGGCAACATGACAATAGCTTTGCAGGCCTATGTGCAGGCAGAACCTGCGGCCAAGGCCAACCAGGGGATAGTCGAAGGGGCATTTACGGCCACGGCGACTTTTGCGCTGGAGTACCAGTAGCAAGCCGTGCCGCCGGATAACGGCCCTTTCCTGAAACCGAGATTTGAGAAATATGAACATCGTGAAACGAATGAAATCGCTGATTACTTTACTCTGCCTGATGGCCAGCCCGTCCAGCTTTGCTGCGTTCGTCATCACCAGTGCGCAATTCGACCAGGCAACACAAGAGCTGTTCTTCACCTATACCGACGGTGTCGAACAATACGATACAACAAACATCCGCCCGGCCAATACCTCGTACTTTAACGTGTGTGTGACCAAGAATAATGTTGGATGGAATGCCTATGCCACAGATACGTATTGCGCCTTTAGTTATTATACTTCCACCTATGCAAAGAATTATTATTACTGGGCGGATTTCCAAAAGGAATTAATGAAGAGAACGAGGCTTGGAACTAGTGGGAGCTGGAAGGGCAAGGCTAGCAGTGTTAATGCGAACATAGGAAATACTCGCACCTGTGTTGTCTATGAAGGTGCTGATGGCCGGAATGCGAGGTTGACAACGTCGTGCGTAAACACTGTTCTCAAACCTTTCACCACCGGGTGTGATATAACCGGGCCTACAGTGCTCGACCATGGCCTGGTGGACAGCACTGACTTTAATGGGAATACCGCCAGCCTTACGGCGAAGATAACCTGCCCGACTCCCGCTAAGGTTGTGATAACTGTCCCAGCTCTATCGGATAACACCGTCAATTTCTACAATGGAATACAATCGACTATCACTATCAACGGCTCAAAATTCCCGCCGCCAATCACCATTAATGGTTCGGCAGATGTGCAGATTGCATCGACTCTCACCCCCACAGGGGGGACCGTCAAGGCTGGCGCGTTCAGCGGGTCTGCGGTTGTTGTGGTAGATGTGCTGTAGATAAGCCGTACCAAACCACGGCGATATTATCACCGTAGGAAAGAGATACTTTCCTACGGTTTTCTGTTTTAGCCATTCGATCTCCGCGTTAACGAGTATCCTCCACAAAGTGAAACTCGTTAACGTCAAAATTTCACTTACGTGCACAGTAAAATGACGGTACCTGCCCGGTAGAAAAAACGTACCCTTCTTTGGTAGCAGGGTAAGCGGTGAAGTCGAACTTCAGCCCCGGTTCCAGGTAAAAAAGAGGGAGGTAACGGGCGAGATCTTTGCTGTCACTGTTGTCGGCCGGTGTGGTCACCGCTGAAATTGACTTAAGATGATAAACTTGTTTCATCTGATTGAAATCAAAATAGCTTTTTCTGCTGACGCTGGTGGTCTTATCGCCCTGCTTAAGGGTGCCCTTCAGGCTGGCAATGCCATTATCACCCTGGAAGATAAAGTTAACCATGAGGGCCAGTTCCGCATCATCTTTGTGAACCAGCAGCATGGCTTCGCAGTTAAAATGTGTTTGCTGATATTGGCTATAGAGGCGGTATGCTCCCAGCGCGAGCAACAGGAACAACAAAGAGAGTAGTGTAAATACACCGAAAAGTTGGGGCTTATTCATTATGCTGCCACTCCAGATAATATTCAGAAATACAGAGATTCTTGGTCCCTGAAGCAAATGGCCATTCGCAGCGAATGACTGAGGCTCGTGGAACCAATGGGTTGGCAGTAAAGTAGACAACCTCCTGTTTTTTGCAGGTGAAGTTGTTCTGCGCAATAAATTGCCTGTAGGACTGCAACGATGTCTGGCCGCTGTGGAGGTAGACCGAACACTGCTCTATATTCCCTACGAAGTTAAAAGTAGAGAAGAAATTCGTGTTCTCTGTGCTATTCCATGCAGCTAACAGCGCAATACCGACACCAAAAGAGAGACTAAGCAATATTGCCCACATATGGCGAGACCGAGAGGATGCTTTTTTATCCACTTTGCTGGGTGTTGGCAGTAGGTTTTCCTCCACGCTAGGCATTTCTTCGGCAGGGGCTGTACTCGTGTCCGGTATTATTCTTGCTACCGGAACCATTGAGGGAACGGTAAGGCCCTGGCGGGGCACTGTTTTTATCACTGCTTGTTCATAGCCGGCAAGCTTTAATCCTTTACGTAACATAAGGATGTTTTGGTAAAAGGTATTGTTAGACACCTCTAAACCATTTTTTTGCCATCCGGCCTCAAATAGCTCCCGCTGCGAGACCAGTTCACCTTGTTGGATTAATAGCAGCTGAAAGCAGCGGGAGGCTGCGACAAATAGCGTGATCTTTTCACCGTTGATACGAGAATACAGTAAGTTATCCTCAGGCCAGAACTCAACGCTGTCACCGATGAGATAATAATAACCGCTACAGTTACTAGTCATTCCTTTCACTTCCTTGTCCAAAATCACGAGCGTTATTAAAACAAAAAACAACGGATAGTATACGATTTTATTAAATGAGATTTTTCTTACTGATTGTTAAAGCATCACCGTTGAACCGCCAGGATACAGGCCGTTACTGGTCTTGCGTAATAAAACTTAGCAAGATTTTTCTGATTAGTAAATTGTTTAATATCGATTAATGCTCAAATATACCGCTCTAGGCATCTTCTTAAGCTTGCTTGATCTTAAGTGAAATTTTTCACATCATAATGATTTTATTGATTTTTATATATTAATTAAATGAAATTTCACAGGTTGATATAAATTGATTATGACATTCTGGCGTCGGTCGCTAACATGCATCCAACTTTTCAGCGATAGTGGCGGGAAGCAGATGTACGATAGCCGATATGGATTTGGCGATAAGTTTGGTAGTGTTATGGATGACGGGTGTGGTGTGAGTGAATATGATTTCGATTATCATAGTGAAGATATCACTGAGATTTCGTTCCATATCTCCAGCAACAATAGCTACTTTTTACAAGGTATCAGATGTAATTTACTTAAATTGCAGCAACAGCATGGTCATACTGCCTTTGAACATTCGATATCGGATGGTTCGGCACGTAGTGCGTTGTTGATTAGCGAAATGATACGTGAGAAGAAAAGCCGAACGTTGATGGTGGTGATTGCCAGTACTGCGTTATTGAATATATTGTCGCTAAGCATTGAGCAACGCTATAGAGATCGGGTTGTTTTTATTGCGGCCAATGAGTGTTCGCATGCACTGCTGAAACAGATTGCCGATTCACCAAATACAACATGGGCAAAACGCGACAAGTTTATCCCTAAAGGGACCCTGGCTGCGTTAAGCAATAGAGAAAAACGAATTTGCTATTATCTTTTTCGCGGATACACGCCAAAAATGATCGGTGCGATTTTAGGTATTAATATAAAGACGGTCAGCAGTCATCGCGTGTCCGTTATGAAGAAAATTGGTTGCACCAATAAAATAGGTTTATATAAGACCCTGCGGGTCTATTACGGTACCAGTGTGGAAGGCTGACCGTTATAACCTACCTTGAGTGCCCGGAGTATAAAAAATGAAGCGTATCCCTATTGGATAATGGGCGAGCGTCTCATGTTTTTTGCAGTCCCCAGACCATGTTTGACATGGATGGTTATTAGTCGTTTATATCAATTTATTTAATAAAGGAATAGAAATATGAAACTGAACAAATTCATGGTTGCCGCAATCGCTTTGGGTTTTGTTTCTGCTGCCAATGCTGCACAGGACGCGGGCCATGGCACAATCGAATTCTACGGTTCCATCATTGATGCACCTTGCTCTATCGCCCCAGGCGATGACAACCAGCGTATCCCTATGGGCCAGATCGCTAACGTGGCACTGAAAGACGGCGGTAAATCTACCCCTGAAAACTTCTACATCCACCTGGAAAACTGTGATGCATCTACCCTTAAAACGGTAACCACCACCTTCACAGGTCCAACTTCTGCAGGTAACGCCGATCTGCTGGGCATCACCGGTACTGCTCGTGGCGCTAGCCTGGCTATCACCGACGGTAGCGGCACGCTGATCAAGCTGGGCCAGCCAACTGCTCCACAGGGCATCCAGGATCAAACCAACATCCTGAACTTCTCTGCTTACCTGCAGGGCGACATGGGTGCAGACGGTAAAACTGCTGCAGAAATCGTCCCAGGCGACTTCAGCACCACCACTACCTTTACCCTGGCTTATCAGTAAGTTTTAACCGGTTTAACGGTCACACATGCGGGGAAACCCGCATGTTTATTCTTAAGGTCATGGTGTCGAAGGGAATTAACAGCGTGAACAACATGGAATATATCGTGGCGAGTTGCCTGCTCAGCGCTCTGTTTAGCGTAACCGCAACGGCGGATACGTTTTTGGGACGGGGCCGTGTCGTCATGGAAGGCAGCATTATTGAAACTGCCTGCGCCATTGAGATGAGCAGCCGTGAGCAAGTGATTGAGATGATCACCGTTCCTGCGTCACAGATTGCTCATGATGGGCAAGGTATCGCCAAACCTTTTGTTATTCGCTTAATTAACTGCACCTTGCCACGCTTTGATCCCACGATGCCCGATTGGCAAGCATTCCGCGTGACCTTTGATGGTTTGAAGGATGGCGCCTTGCTGGGGATTGAAGGCGAGGCCCAAGGCGTTGGGCTACAGATCAAAGACCAATCCGGCAACATTGCATTACCCGGCGTAGCTATGCCCCTGGCAGAGTTAAGCTCCGGAGATAAGCTCCTGCAATACACCGTAAACCTGTTGCCGAATCACCAGATACTGCGAGCCGGTGAGTACCGCTCCACCGTGCGTTTCAAAATGGATTATTACTGATAAACGGAATTTTTATCGATGGCCAAACCTGTTGCGAATTCTACTTTCCGACTGCGCGGATTGTGGGTCTGTATTGCTTTATCGCTGGGAAGCCCGGTTTATCTTACGCATGCCGCAGATGATATTCAGTTCAATACCGATGTGTTGGATATTAAAGATCGGGAAAATCTCGATCTCAGCCATTTCTCCCGTGGCGGCTATATTATGCCAGGGACTTACACCATGGCGGTGTTTCTCAACCGGCAGCAAATCGCGGAGCGTTCAATCACCTTCGCGCCCTCTAAAGCAGATCCTAAAAGCAGCGAACCTTGCCTGACGCCTGAACTGATCGAGCTGTTTGGCCTGAGAGACAGCGTGCTCAAGGACATTGTCTGGGAAGACGACGGGCAATGTCTCGATCTGCAAAGCATTTCAGGATTGACGGTACAGGGCGATTTGGCGACGTCATCCCTGCAGCTCAGCGTGCCGCAAGCCTATCTTGAATACAGTTCTGAGGATTGGGATCCGCCTTCCCGTTGGGATAATGGCATCACAGGTGCGTTGTTTGACTATAACCTGAATTTCCTGACCTCGCGCCAGCAGCACCAGGATCAGGCCTATAGCCTGAGTGGTAATGGGACCACCGGGGCCAACTTTGGCCCTTGGCGTCTGCGCGCGGATTGGCAGTTGCAGATGAGAAATCAGTCTGGCGGCAACGGCGAAAATAGCCTGGATTGGAGCCGTTATTACGCTTATCGGGCCTTGCCCAAGCTGCTTGCCCGCCTGACGCTGGGAGAAAACTTCCTCAATTCCGATATTTTCGACAGCTTCCGTTTCACCGGCGTTACGCTTAACACCGATGACAACATGCTGCCACCTAACTTACGCGGTTACGCCCCGGAAGTGAGTGGCGTCGCCAAAAGTAATGCCAAGGTGACCATTAGCCAGCAGGGCCGGGTGTTGTATGAAACGCAGGTCGCGCCAGGCCCGTACCGCATTCAGGATTTGAATGATGCGGTTTCCGGCCAACTGCAGATTCGCGTTGAGGAGCAGGATGGCAGCGTGCAGGAGTTCACCGTGAACACTGCCAGCATCCCTTATCTGACCCGTCCAGGTTCGTTGCGCTATAAACTCGCGGCAGGTCGGCCAAGCGATTGGAAACACAACGTCAGCGGGCCACTGTTCTCCACCGGCGAATTCTCCTGGGGGGTTAGCAACGGCTGGTCACTGTACGGTGGCGGCGTGGGGAGCGACGACTATAACGCGTTGGCGCTAGGGGTGGGCCGCGATCTGATGATGCTGGGTGCACTGTCGTTCGATGTCACCCAATCCCGGGCTAATTTGCCGCAGGAAAGCTCGTTGTTTGGTAACTCTTATCGCCTCAGTTATTCCAAGCGTTTTGACGATTATGACAGCCAGGTGACGTTTGCCGGCTATCGCTTCTCAGAACGCAACTTCATGAACATGAGCGAATTTTTGGACGCACGGACTATCGGTTACCGCACCCAGAGCAGTAAGGAGATGTACACCGTTACGTTCAATAAGCAGTTTGTCGACCTGGGCCTGAGCACGTTTATCAATTACAGCCACCAGACCTATTGGAACGACAGTGCCAACGATCATTATAACCTGTCGCTGGCGAGATACTTCGATCTGGGCAAGTTCAAGGATCTTAACCTTTCGTTGACCGCCTATCGTAACAAATTTAACGGCATCAACGACGACGGTATGTATCTGGCGATCACCATTCCCTGGGGTCACTCCAGTTCCATCACCTACAGCGGGTCATGGGATCGCAATGAAAATACTCACCAGGTGGGGTATTTCGGTCGTGTGAATGACGCCGACTCCTATCAGATTAGTGCAGGTGCTGCTCGCCAAGGCGCGGTTGCCAGCGGTTATTACACCCACTTGGGCAACGACGCGCAAGTGAGTGCCAACGCGGGTTATCAAGCTGGGCGTTCCAGCTCTCTGGGCCTGATGCTGCAAGGTGGGGTGACGGCGACCGGGGAGGGCGTGGCTATGCATCGGATTGGCATGCCAGGCGGAACGCGCATTTTATTGGATACCGACGGAGTCGCAGGCGTTCCTGTGCGCGGTTATGGTGCCACCACCTTATCCAACCGCTTTGGTAAAGCCGTGGTGTCCGATCTTAACAGCTACTACCGCAACCAGGTCAGCATCGATCTGAACGCGCTGGACGATAAGACCGAGGCGCTCAGTTCGGTGCAGCAGGCGACATTGACCGAAGGGGCGATTGGTTTACGGCGTTTTGAAGTGGTGGCTGGTGAAAAAGCGATGGCGGTGGTTCGTCTGGCTGACGGGTCATCACCGCCTTTCGGGGCTACGGTACAAAATAGCAAGCAACGGGACGTTGGCATTATCAACGATGACGGCAGCGTTTACCTGAGTGGTATTCAGCCCGGTGCCAAGATGACTACCAGTTGGAATGGTATCACCCAGTGCGAAATAACACTGCCAACGCATATCCCACCGCAAGGGACACAGAATTTACTGCTGCCTTGCCGGCCAATCGCTGCAGGGGAAAATCCGGCAACGGAAAACAGAAGCTGAACGGAAAAAGACTGATGAAATTAACGACCACACATTTACTAACTGCTGGCGCCTTGCTGCTGGCCATCCTTAGCTCACAGGCTAATGCGGCGATTGCCCTGGATCGTACCCGGGTGATTTATAACGCTTCCAGTAAGTCTGTCAGCATGAACGTCAGCAATGAAAACAAACACCTGCCTTATCTGGCTCAGGGGTGGATTGAGGATGAGCAGGGCAACAAGATCACCAGCCCGCTGATCGTTCTGCCTCCGGTGCAGCGTATTGAGTCTGGTGCCAAAAGCCAGGTGAAAGTGCAGGGGCTGCCTGCTTTGCAGCAATTGCCGCAGGATCGTGAATCGCTGTTCTATTTCAACCTGCGTGAAATTCCACCGCGCAGCGACAAGCCGAATACGCTGCAAATTGCGCTGCAGACACGCATTAAACTGTTCTACCGCCCGCAGGCGATTGAACCGACCAAGGAACAGATGAGTACGCCGTGGCAGGAAAAAATGACGCTGACGCGCCAGGGCGATCGCTATGTGATCAACAACCCGACGCCGTATTACATCACCATCGTTGAGGCTAGCACCACTAAAGGTGGCCAGAGCGCCAAAGGGTTTGTTCCGTTGATGGTTCCCCCTAAATCCAATGCGCCGTTAAGCGCCAGCGTCAGTGCTTTAGGTAGCGCGCCGGTGCTGACCTACGTGAATGACTTCGGCGGCCGCCCAGAACTGATTTTCCGCTGTGCGGGTGATACCTGTCAGGCAGAACCTGGCAAACGTAACTCATAGCCTACACGCAACAGAGGTGAACTATGCCGTGGAAAACGTCGACGGGACTTGCAGGTTTGATACTGGTTTTGGGCATGTCATCAGCCGTTGCTGCGACGTCCAACCTGACTATCTCGGGCAACATTTTACTGCCGCCGCCCTGCGTGATTAACGGGGATCAAACCATCATGGTGGATTTTACCAACGAGGTGATGACGACCCGGGTTGATGGTATCAACTACCGTCAGCCGGTGCCTTACACGTTGGAATGCTCGGCAGGCAATACCAACGCGTTAAAAATGCAGATCCAGGGCACGGACGCCGGTTTTGCCGGCGCTCTGCAAACCTCGAAAGGCGATCTGGGGATCGCCTTGTCAAATGACGGCCAGGCAATGCCAGTGAATAGCTGGCTGAATTTCACGCTGCCAAATCAGCCTGCATTGTTTGCCACCTTGGTGAAGCGCCCAGGGGGCACTCTCACCGCTGGCTACTTTACGTCGGTAGCCACGATGGTGGTCGACTACCAGTGAAACGGGAGAAAGGAATGAGATCGGTTGCAGGGATGTCACTATTGCTATCGTTTGCTGTGCTGGCCATAAGCCCATTGCAAGCGGCAGAAAATATGGGCTTTAGCGGTACGTTGATTGAGCCACCTCCTTGCCAGGTGAACAATGGCAAAGACCTCGACGTGCCTTTTGACCGGATCGGCGTCAATAGCGTGGATGGGGTGAAGCACCGCAGGCAGGTAGATTACGTGCTGGACTGTTCGGCGGGATCTGCATGGAGCATGGTGCTGACGTTGATCGGCCCGGGTGCCGCCTTTGAGCCAGCAACGCTACAGACCAACATTGCCAATCTGGGCATCAAAATTTACCAGAACGGCGAGCCCTTTGAGCTCGGTACGCCTATCTCTATTGACCCAAAAAATCCACCGATGTTAGAAGCCGTGCCGGTTAAAAAACCGGGCACCGAGCTGACAGAAGGGGCATTTGAAGTCACGGCGACGCTGCTTGCGGATTACCAATAAGGAGCTGATATGCGGCAAATACTGAGATATCTCTGCGCCACCGTCGCTCTGCTAGCGCTGAGCCAGGGCGTGCAGGCGGCAAAGATGCGCTTACACGGCACGCTGGTGGCGGAACCTTGCATCATCCCTCCGGGTGAAGAAACCATTCCGTTGGATTTTGGTTCGGTGATCGACAAACAGTTGTATCACAATCAAAGAACCCGCAGTTGGGAGTTCAAACTGCATTTAAGCAACTGCGATCAGACGTTGAGCAAATCGGTACAGATCACCTTTACCGGGGTGGAAAATCCTGCCTTGCCGGGATTACTGGCGCTAGATGCCTCCAGCCAGGCATCGGGCATTGGTATTGGCGTTGAGACAGAAAATGGCAATCCTGTGCCATTGAACCAGTTAGGTACTCATCGCTACCCATTAGCGGCAGGGGACAACTATCTGCGTATGATGGCTTATGTGCAAGGCGAGCCAGACGCGATTACCAACCGAACCATAAACCGCGGTCCTTTCAGTGCCAGCATGACCTTTGCATTGACCTATGACTAGGGACTGACGCCGCTTGGCCTCTGTGAAGGCGCTAATCAGTAACAGCGCAGAGCAATAAGGAACAGATAATGAAGTTAATAGGAACAGCACTACTCAAAAGAACCGTGCTGGTTGCTGGTCTGCTGATGCCTCTATATGGTTACACCGCCGGAATCGATGTGAGCTGGACCGGGCCAAAGCAACAGACCATTAGTGCCCAGCCTGATGGTATCGGTGGCTACACCACTGTGTGTAAAACCGGCAAGACAGTTTACTTTTACGCGATATTGAGTACCACCACGGGTATGTATCAACGAATGATTGCCTCCGCGTCGGGGGTGGCAAGCGGAAACTGTAGTGAAGTTTTAGCAAAAGTCCTCCCTATCACGTTTACATTGCAAGCCAATGAAGTAAATTTCTTCGGGCTGGGTCAGGAAGTTGGCAAACGTCCTGCGGATGGTCCGACTATGAACGTTTCTCTTGAACATAACAGCGGAACCGGTGATGGCTGGAAGCCTCAGCCACCGCCAGGCCCCGCCTGTTCACTGATTGGCACTTCGGTAGATATCAGTTATGGGGACATTCAGGCTGCTAGCGTGCCAGGATTGAAAAAAAGCTCTGACTTGTTCGTTAAATGCACTGCCAGTGCTACGGTTAAAGTTACGGTGATCGGTTACACGACCACCACCGGTATCAAGCTGCGTATGGATGGCTCACTGGCGGCGGATTTGTTTGTCCGCGACCAGCCAGCCAATGTTGGCACTCTGGAAAAGATCGCGGCCAATCAAACGATAGCCGTACCCATCGCTTCAATATTGAAGGTTAACGGTAATCTGGCGGGGGGGGCTTTTCGCGGTTCGGCAGTGATTAATATGGATATCCTTTAACGTGTTATCCTGAGGACGTCAGCCTGCGTTTTGCGGGCAGACGCCCTCAGCCGTTTCCGACAGGTTCCACGACCTTCTACCGTGCGGGTTGTTATTACCGTTCCACTGCCTTCCCTTTATCTGAACTTCCCAATCAATAAAGCAATACACGTAATAAGCTAATGTATTACCGCTATAGTTATGTGACATTTTGTCAGGTTAAAAATAACAGGATGAACAATTGATTAGCAAAATAGCGTGACGGCATTTTCATCTTATTACAAAATTTAAAATTCTTTTTGGCTGATTTTTGTCTAGCAGAGTGATTAGGAGAAAACCTCGTTTTAGCTGTAGGTGTCAGGCTAGCCCTGGCCTTGCTTAAAAAACGCTCTTTTGGTGAGATAAATCTTACGCTTGTGAAGTGTTGGAAATAGCCCATTAAATTTTTATGGTCTTGCTGTTTTTTTTAGTTTTAGCCAGCGGGTGGGTAAACCTATTTTTATTTGGTAATCCTTCATCACAATAGGCTATGCTTTAAGCAATCTGTCAGCGACAGATTTTATTAATTCTTGAGCGAGTAATATCCAGCCTAATTGCAATAGGAGTTTTTTGTGGCACAACGTAAATTTCTCACTCTCACCGAAGTTAACAACCTGATGAGTGCAGCCCGGAATAAACAGACCGGGATACGGGACAGTTGCCTGATCCTGCTTGCCTTCCGCCATGGGTTTCGTATCAGCGAGTTGTTGAACTTGCGTTATCATGACCTTGAAATGATTGAAGGACGGATAAATATACGCCGGCTTAAGAATGGATTCTCTACCGTTCATCCTCTGATGAGTGATGAATGCAAGGCGATTATGGAGTGGAACCAGGTCAGGGCGCAGTGGAAGCCTGCAGTGGATCCACAGATTGTTTTTATCTCCCAGCGTGGTACTCAGCTATCGCGCGGCCAGGCTTGGCGAATTATCCGTCAGGCAGGGGAACTGGCGGGCACCGCTACCCATACGCATCCCCATATGCTGCGCCATGCCTGCGGCTATGAATTGGCGGAAAGGGGCACAGATACCCGTTTGATTCAGGATTATCTGGGGCATCGTAACATCAGGCACACCGTGCGATATACCGCCAGCAACGCGGCGCGCTTTGTCGGGATGTGGGAGCGTAACGGATTGGTTATAAAGGATTTATTGATAAATAATCAGGTGAAAGATGAAACAATTGGGGCTAAACTGTTCCTAATTCTTAAACGAAAGATAAGATTTTGCAATGCCCTGTATTAGAAAATTCCTTGATCAAGATCTATCTAACTGAAAAACAAAGTTATATTTTTACTTCCGTAAATCGCTATCTCTACCCTCTAAATTTTGGCCACTGCGCCAGCCTGCTGTTGCAAATTCCTTAAATATCCAAAAACACATTCCCCTAATAATAGCAAAGCATTTAATCTTTTATTTTAATGATTAAGCAATGAAAATTAGTCAATTAATTCGATGTTAATGTGTTTACCGTTTTTTTATAGGGTGCGACAAAATAGCCCCAAATGTCTCATGTTGTTGGCGAAAACTGAACGGAATAGGGAGGTCCGGCCGTGAGTAGAAATGAAGTCTGTGCGGTTGCCCGCCAGGGGAATCGACCTCCACACTTTTTCATGGTTATGAAACATTATGTGTTCAAAGGAAAATAGTATGAAAATCAAATCACTGGTTGCTGGTATTGCCGCAGTTCTTTCTCTGGCTGGCGTCGCTAATGCGGCAACGGTTACTACCGTCAACGGTGGCCCTATCCATTTTAAAGGGGAAGTTGTTAATGCGGCCTGTGCCGTGGATGCCGGTTCTATTGGCCAGACAGTGCAATTGGGGCAGGTTAAAACAACTTCACTGGCTACCGCTGGTGATGTTAGCTCCGCTACCGGGTTCAACATCCAACTGAATGATTGTGATTCAACCGTTGCTACTCAGGCAGCTGTTGCTTTCAGCGGCACAGCGGTTAACGCTACCTATCCTACCGCGCTGGCCCTGCAAGGTTCTGCGGCGGGTAACGCAACCAACGTCGGCGTTCAGATCCTTGACCGCACCGGTACTGCGTTAGCGGTTGATGGCGCTACCTTCAGTGCGGCTACTACGCTCTCTGATGGCACCGTTATTGTTCCATTCCAGGCTCGTTATATCGCGACCGGCGTAGCCACTGCCGGTATTGCCAATGCTGATGCGACCTTCAAGGTGCAGTATCAGTAAGCTGAATTAGCTATCAAGGATGATGATGACAGGCCAGGGAGGCCTGATTTTCAGCTATCGGAGGCAAGGAGTGTGCGATGTGGAGAATGGGAGCGGGACTCCTGCTAACTCTGCTGTTGGTGGGGAAGGCCGTTGCTGACGATCGTTGGGAGGAACAACCTCTCGGTGGCCTGATGCGCTTTCAGGGTGAAGTGATCGCTGAAACCTGTTCGGTGGAAGCCGGAGATCGCAATTTGACGGTATCGATGGGGAATATCACTACCGACCGGTTTCGTATGCCTGGCGATGAGGCCGATCCAGTCCCCTTTGATTTACATCTGCAGAACTGTACTTCCACGGTCAGTCGTAACGTGGGCGTGATGTTCCATGGCATGGCAGACAGCAATAATCCGCAGGTGCTTTCTGTTGGTGACGGGCCAGGTGTCGCCTCTGGCGTAGCCGTGGCGTTGTTTGATGACAGAGGCCGATTTATTCCACTCAATACCGCGCCGCGGTACTGGGTGCCGTTGCAAGAGGGGCCGGTGATCCTGCATTTCGTAGCGAAATACCGTGCCACCGGACAGCCGGTGAACAATGGTTTGGCTAACGCTCAGGCCTGGTTCGCACTGACTTATCAGTAGGCCTTGGCCGCAAGATGAAAAGTAATAGCGCTGTGAATGTTTGGCCTTTGGCCACGCAGTGTTATGGAAGTCAGATCCTGATGGACGAGGTAAATGTGAGAACAATTTCGAAGGTTGGAAAGGCAATGTCCGTGCTGTTGTTGTTGGCGGCGGGGCATGTGGGTATGGCAAACGCCGGAGTCGGCCTGGGTGCGACCCGGGTGATCTATCCTGCCGATCAGAAGCAGGTGACTTTGGGAGTCAGCAATAACGATGAGAAAAGTACCTATCTGATCCAATCCTGGGTAGAAAACGCCGATGGCCAGAAAGACGGTCGGCTGATTATTACGCCACCGTTATATTTGATGCAGGGAAAAAAAGAGAACACGCTGCGCATTATTGACGCGACTAATCAAAGCTTGCCGAAGGATCGGGAGAGCCTGTTCTGGGTTAACGTCAAAGCGATCCCCTCACTGGACAAATCACGCCAGGATGAAAACACCCTGCAATTGGCTATTACCAGCCGTATCAAACTTTTTTATCGCCCCAATGGGCTGAGTATTGCGCCAGACAAGGCTCCGGAGCAACTGCGTTTTAAACGTAGCGGCAAAGAGTTGACGATCGTCAATCCTACACCCTATTTCATCACGCTGAGCGAGTTGAACGCCGGCACGCGGCAGTTGGCAAACACCATGGTGTCGCCGATGGGATCGACCAATGTGGCGCTCCCCGCCGATGCAGGCAGCACGATTTCCTATCGGACGATCAACGATTACGGTGCCCAAACGCCGGTATTCAAGGGTGTGATGCAGTAAGGCCTGGAGCCGCCATCCACTTCATCAAGCTATAACCAGATAAATCAGGCAGCCGGGCGACCTGTATCGAACCGGAGGGATCATGCTATACCTGAAAAACGGCACGGAAAGTCGCAGAGTGATAAACGATAACCACCAGGGTGCCCCCATCTTAAAGCTGACTTTAACGCCTTTAGCCTTGATGCTGTGGGCGCTATGTGGCGATGCATCGGCTCGAGCGGAAAATTACTTCAACCCTCGTTTTCTGGCTGACGATCCGGCGAAGGTAGCCGATCTGTCAGGGTTCGAAAAGGGACTTGAGGCGCCTCCGGGTATCTACCGTGTCGACATTTATATGAATGACGGGTTTATGTCGACCCGGGATGTCTCTTTCCGGCCCGATGCCGACAACAAGGCCTTGGTGCCTTGCCTGACTCGCAGCCAACTGGCCACCATGGGCGTTAATACCCGGGCTGTCCCAGGAATGGCCATCTTGGCATCGGAAGCCTGCGTACCCTTAACCTCGCTGATCAAGGAAGCCTCCACTGATTTTGACGTCGGGCGGCAGCGCCTGTCTATCAGTGTTCCCCAGGCTTACATGGGCAACTCTGCCCGTGGTTATATCCCGCCTGACCAGTGGCAAAACGGCATCACTGCCGGGCTGCTCAATTACAGCTTCACCGGCAGTAATGTCCGTAACAGCCAGTCGAGCAACAGCAATTACGCCTTCCTTAACTTACAAAGCGGCGTGAATCTGGGAGCCTGGCGACTGCGGGATAATACTACCTGGAGCTATACCAGCGGCGGCGGATCGAGCTCCAATCAAAACCGCTGGCAGCACGTCAATACCTATTTGCAGCGGGATATTGCGCCGCTGCGCAGTCGCCTGACGTTGGGTGACGGCTATACCTCAGGGGACGTTTTCGACGGCGCGAACTTCCGCGGCGTACAGGTGGCGACGGATGACAATATGTTGCCAGACAGCCAGCGAGGGTATGCTCCCGTGATCCGCGGAATTGCCCGTGGCACCGCCAGGGTCACGGTCAAGCAGAATGGGTTCGAGGTGTATCAAACCACGGTGCCGCCAGGCCCATTTACCATCGACGATCTGTCTGGATCGGGCAGCGGCGGTGATTTGCAGGTCAGCATTCAGGAAGCCGACGGCACGGCTCAGGTCTTTACCGTGCCCTATACGTCGGTTCCTGGGCTGCTGCGCCAAGGGCAGGTGAGATATACGGTGATGGTGGGGCAGTATCGCAGCGGCAACGATCAGCAAGAAAAACCTACCTTTGGCCAAGGCACCCTGATGTGGGGGCTGGCCGACGGCTGGACGCTGTCTGGCGGTACTCAGCTTGCCGACCGCTATCGTGCATTCAACCTTGGGGTGGCTAAAAACCTGGGCATTTTCGGCGCGGTGTCGTTTGACATCACCCAGGCTCGCGCCACCTTGCCGGATGACAGCACCCATCAGGGTCAGTCGCTGCGCTTCCTTTATAACAAGGCATTAAACGAGTGGGGCACCAACCTGCAACTGCTCGGTTACCGCTATTCCACCAGTGGCTATTACGCGCTGGGTGATACGACCTGGCGCCAGATGAGCGGTTATAAGGCGGCAACCGATGAAGGTATTGTCGAACTCATGCCGAAACTCACCGATTACTACAATCTGGCCTACAACAAGCGTGGGCGGTTGCAGATGACGGTGACTCAGCAGGTTGGGGACAATGGCACCTTTTATCTGACCGGTAGCCACCAGACTTATTGGGGGGTAGGTAAGGCGGATGAACAACTGCAGGCCGGTTTCAGCGGTACGTTGGAGGATATCACTTATACCCTCAGCTACAGCCTGACCAAAAATGCCTGGCAGGACGGACGCGACAATATGCTGGCCTTCAACATCAGCATCCCGTTCAGCCATTGGCTGCGTTCCGACAGCCAGTCCGCTTTCAACCGCTCCAGCGTCAGCTACAGCATGTCTGACGATCTGAGCGGCAGGATGACTAATCAGGCTGGGGTGTATGGCACGTTACTGGAGGATAACAACCTGAGTTACAACGTGCAGGCCGGTTACGCCGGAGGCGGAACGGGCACTTCAGGCGGGACGGGTAACACCTCGCTGAACTATCGCGGGGCTTCTGGCAACGCCAACGTGGGTTACAGCCGCAGCAGCGGTACCAGCCAACTGTATTACGGGCTAAGCGGCGGCGTGCTGGCGCATGAGAACGGCATCACCCTGAGTCAACCGCTGAACGACACCCTGATCCTGGTCAAAGCACCGGGGGCGGGTAACGTGTCGGTGGAAAACCAGAGCGGGATACGTACCGACTCGCGGGGATATGCCGTACTGCCGTTTGCCATGGATTACCGGGAAAACCGCGTGGCGTTGAACCCTAATACGTTGGCAAACAACGTCGAGCTGGATGACGCGGTGGTCAGCGTGGTGCCGAATCACGGCGCGGTAGTGCTGGCCGATTTTAAAACCCATGTCGGGCTGAAGGTACTGATGACGCTGACCTATAACGGACAGCCGTTGCCATTCGGGACGGTAGTGTCCTTCGATAATGGCCGCTCTGGCAGCATTGTTGCCGACGGTGGGCAGGTCTATCTGACCGGGCTGCCACCACGTGGCGAGGTGAAAGCCAAATGGGGTGAGGGTGCAGGCGAGCAATGCGTGACGAGTTACCAACTGCCGCCGGAAAGTCAGCAGCGGGCACTCAGCTATCTAACGGCAGTATGCCGATGACGCCGGGCGGGAGAGGCGAGCAATGAGAATACAACTTTATAGCCTGTGTCTGCTGGCGCTGTTTAGCTCCAGGGTAGCGCAGGCCGCGGACAGCACCATCGCCATTAACGGTTACGTTAAGGACAATGCCTGCTCAATAGCTCCGGGGTCGCAAAGTTTTGTGGTGGATCTGATGAGTAATGCGGCTAAGCAGCTGCATCGGGTAGGGGCGACGACGCCGATGGTGCCGTTCAGCATAGTGCTCGATAAATGTGGCGGTTCAGCCATCGCGGTGAAAACGGGTTTCACCGGTGTGGCAGACAGCGACAATCTGACGTTGCTGAAAATCGACGGTGGTGCCGGTGCGGCAGCTGGCATGGGCATACAGATCCTCGATAACAGCGGTAATGCCATTGCTCTCAATGAGATCTCGAGTGGGCTGAACTGGTCAAACATCACTGCCGGACAATCCAATACGCTGTATTTCTATGCGCGTCTGATGGCGACCCGCGCCCCGGTGACTGCCGGGCAGGTCAGAGCGACGGCAAACTTCACCCTGGAATTTCAGTAACCGGAGAAAAGAGCTATGAACATGAGCAAGCGGGTTCCGATCGCAGGGTGGTTACTGATGATGGTACTCCCCCTGGCGCATGCGGCAGATGTCAACATCACCATCAATGGCAAGGTGGTGGCAAAACCCTGCACGGTATCCACCGTGTCTACCACGGTAGAACTGGGTGATTTATATACCTTCAACCTGCTGGCGGCAGGTGCCACTTCGCCATGGCATTCGGTGACATTAAACCTCACCAACTGCCCGGTAGGGACCTCAAAGGTGACCGCGACCTTTTCCGGCACGGCCGATAGCACCCGGAACTATTACGCCAATCAGGGCGCGGCCCGCAATATTGCATTGCAGCTGGCCGATAGCGGCGGGGTAAATCTGCCCAACGGCAGTACCAAAGTCGTGGCGGTGAATGACGCATCGCTGGCCGCCAGCCTGGTTTTGCAAGTGAGGGCCATCACGCCCAGCGGCAATGTGACGCAGGGGTCGATTCAATCCCTGATCAACGTGACTTACACCTATTCCTGATGATGAAGAACATATGAAAGACTTAATCCGCGTATTTCTGAAATATCTGGGTGCAGCTGCGCTCTTGATTGGCTATTCATCCAGTGCCCATGCCTTTGCTTGCCGAACGGCGGCCGGGGCAACCATCCCTATCGGTGGCGGCAGCGCTAACGTGTTTGTGGATTTGACTCCGCAGATCGGGGTGGGCCAAAACCTGATCGTTGATTTGTCCCGTCAGATCTCCTGCCGTAATGACTTTCCAGAGAACAGAATAGACTATGTTTCTCTGCAGAGAGGCTCGGCCTATGGTGGCGTATTGGCAAGTTTCACCGGTAGCTTTGTGTATGACGGTACTTCTTACCCATTCCCGACAACCTCTGAAACCAAGTCCGTTGTCTATAGAACCACCACTATGACGCCATGGCCCGCCGTGCTTTATCTCACGCCTATCAGCACTGCAGGTGGCGTGGCGATAACCAGTGGTTCTTTGATTGCGGTGTTAAATATGCATCAAACCAATAACGTGGGGGAATCGCATGCGTATATTTGGAATATCTATGCCAGCAATAGCGTGGTGATCCCTACCGGTGGCTGTGATGTTTCTTCCCGAGATGTCACCGTGAATCTGCCAGAATACCCGGGAACGGTATCGATACCGTTGACGGTGCGCTGTGCCCAGAACCAAAACCTGGCCTATTACCTGACCGGGCCAACCACGGATGCTGCGTCCACGATTTTTGCCAACACTGCCTCTGCACCGGTGGCTCAGGGAATTGGTATTCAGGTTGCCAACCGCAATGGCGCTATTCCGACCAACAGGAACGTCGCGCTGGGGACCGTCGGTAGTTCTGCAGTCAGTTTAGGTTTGACCGCCAACTATGCACGCACAACCGGTCAGATAGTGGCGGGTAACGTCAAGGCCGTGGTGGGTGTGACCTTTTTGTATCCTTGAATGTGCGTATGAACGAGGCCTCAAGCCTGGGGAAACGGCACTAAACACGGTTATTTAGGAGGAAAAATGCAGCAGGCAAATCATCAGCAAGCCGAGCATGCGACAGCGGAAAGCCGCAAGCGAATTCTGGTTGTTGAGCCATCCAGGATCAATTGGATCGGGCTGCAGCGGTTACTGGGGGACGCGGGCAGCACGGAGTTAAGTTTTTGCCGGGTCAGTAAATTGACCGATGCCAAAAAGAAAGTTTATGAATTTAAACCTGATGTGATCTTGTTTAGCTCATTATCTCGTGGCACTGACTATCTGTCGTTATTATCCTTTTTGTCAGATATTGCCAGTTATCATCATAAAACCAACTCGGTGATCTGGTTGCAGCATGATATGGCCTGGATGGTGCAACTTCTCCACGCCTTCGGCGTAGATACGGTATTGATCGATCCGGTTAACCTGTATCAAATTACCCAGTGTTTAGGCCGCGATCGGACCGATAAAGCGCCCAAAAATGCGGCTTTATTAGGTAAGCAGGAAAGATTGATTGCGCTGGCCTTACTGCGCGGGCGTAGTGCCACGGCTATCGCTAATGTGACCGGCAAAGATGTACGCACCATCAGCACGCAGAAGAAATCGATCATTAGAAAGTTACAGATGACAACCAATGAGGAGCTCTACCTGCTGGCGGGTAAGCTGGTTTATTTAACCAAGATAAACGGACTGAGTGGTGAGACTCGATGAAAAAAATAATGATTATGCATCCCTGTATTGTTACCTGGCATGGTTTGCATCAGTTATTCAGGCGCAAACTGCCCGACGCTGAGATCGTACCGGCGCACTCCATCTATGATTTGGTATTTGATGATGATTTATCTGATGTTGATCTGATCGTCAGTGAATTCTATGGCCTGAATGAAAATATCACTATGGGGGCGAAGTTGCTGTCATTTGTTCAATCAGTCAGGCAGGACAAACCGTTACTGATTATGACCGATGTGCCAGGAAAACAGGTATTGGAATGCCCGGGTTACCTACCGGGGGTGTCCTATATTGCTTTATCTGAAGATATTCGTCAGTTAGTTAACCAGGTCGATCAGGTTCTGGCTGGCAAGATTGTTATCAGTCCGTCTCTGCGTAGTGAACAGGGGAGCAGTCTGTCCAACATCGACACCAGACCTTTTTCCCGCTCGGAAATAAAGGTTTATAGCTTATTGCAGGAGGGCTTCAGTATCTCGCAGATAGCGAAGAAGATTTCCCGCAGTGTCAAGACCGTGAGTGCACATAAACGCAACATGATGGGCAAGCTTGGCATTGAGAGTGAAGTCGAGCTCTATGCCTGTTTTAATCAATAGCCCTATATCGGTTACCGCCTGATTTGGAGATCGCTGTCATCAGCGATCTCCGGCGGTGGTGGAGCATAGTTTGCTGTATAATACACAAAAAGTAAGGCTATTCCGGCGGGTTTAGCCGTTTTTGCGTTTACCCGCTTCCCATATCCCCGCGAATCGTGCCGCATTACTGGCGGTATAGCGTACGGTATGGCGAATATTTCGGTGCCCCAGATAATCCTGAATCAATCGGGTATCCGCACCTCTTTCCGCCAGTTCATAGCCGCAGGCATGGCGTAACATATGAGGATGCGTATTGATGACCGTGCCCGCCAGTTCGCCAGCCTGGCGGATAATGCGCCAGGCTTGACCCCGCGATAGCTGGGTTCCTCGCTGAGAAATAAAGATAATGTCCGGGTCTGCACCGGGTTTCCATTGGGCCCTGTGCTGCTTCCATTCCAGAATTGCCTCGCATTCGTCATTCATCAGAGGATGAACGGTAGAGAATCCATTTTTAAGCCGGCGTATATTTATCCGTCCTTCGGCCATTTCAAGATCGCGAAAGCGCAGGCGCAGCAGTTCGCTGATACGGAATCCATGGCGGAAAGCCAGTAAGATCAGGCAGCTATCTCGTACTCCTGTCGGTGTATTTCTGGCAGCACTCATCAGTTTGCGGACTTCTGTTAGAGTGAGAAATTTACGCTGTACCAAAGAAAACTCCTATTTTTTTTCGCTTAAAAAACGCCAGAGTTAGGATTAAATAGAATAAAGTTCTTACCTACCATTATTAAATCCAAAGAGTGCAATAAAAGTTTGTTAAAAGTGCAGTTGGAGGTAATCTCATAGGATAATTCCTATTTGGTGTTTATTGTGATGTTACAGGTGACTACCGTCAATATCCAGCATTTACGGGGGAGGGCAATTGCACTGTTTAATTAGCATTGATAATACAGTCTATAACTTGACTGTTTCCCGCAAACATAATGAATATTGGGTTTCTTAATAGAGTAAAGTGTAATGAATTTCACATTTGTCAGAATAAAAAGTTGATGTACAGCGTAGTGAACCGGCACTAGCCAAAAATTGTACATTGAGCCTATCATGATAAGGATAACCCCAAGCCCCTTGCTAGAGACTGCCAAATGAATATTCAAATAAAAGTTGATAACAATCTGTTCGACAACCTCTCTGAGAAAGCCCGTGAGGCGTTGCTGGACGAACTGCAAACTCGCGTCCATGAGGTCTACCCGGCTAGTCACCTCACGGTGATTGCTGGGCTGAATGATAAGACTGAGATCGTGACCAGTGATTTTTTTAACGACGTTGAGGCAAAATTGACCGTGCAGGAAATTGTCGACGATGTCATCCTGCATGGCCACTGGCGTAACGCATAGCCCTCACCCCAACCCTCTCCCACAGGGAGAGGGAGCTGTCAGCCCCTGCTCGTTTGGTTGTAAAGTGATAAGTTCAGCAGACTCGATCTCTTTCTCATCCAAAGTGAATCCCCTAAGGGAGAGGGAGCTGTCAGCCCCTGCTCGTTTGGTAGTAAAGCGATAAACTCAGCAAACTCTTCCACAGGGAGAGGAGGCTTGTTAGTTGTCAATGCCAATCGAATAGTGACCCAGGCTGCCAAAGTAAATCTGACCCACCCCTGTTAGCGGTTAGCCAGAAATGTCGGCGGTTGCCGGCTTCTTCAACTGACCACTTTTTAACTTGTCCTTCA